>NZ_JBFUFO010000008.1:0-182419 GCF_056403395.1 Variovorax sp. P2_H12
CAGCAGCTCGGCCTTGATGCGCTGCACCGCGAACTCGGTGACGCCGGCGACGCACTGCACGGTCTGGGTGATCGCGAGGATGTTGCGCGATCCCACCGAGCCGTCCGGATTGCGGTAGCCCTCGAAGGTGTAGCCCTCGAGCGGCGGCATCGCGGGCGCCTTCACGGTGGCGATCGGCAGGCCTGCGAGCTCGCGCGCGGCGGGCATCTTCAGGAGCCGCTCGTGCACCCAGCTGCCGGCCGCGATGTCATTCAGCGCATAGCCGATCGCGACGTCGTAGCGACGGACCTCACCACCTTCGGGGATGTCCACCAGCGCCACCTTGTGGGCCTGCGGCACCTTCTCGCGCAGCGTCAGGCCGGACGGGAACACCGTGCCGGCCGCCAGCCCGCCGTCGTTGGCCACGATCGCGACGTTGTCGTTCGCATGCATGCGGATATAGAGCGGCGGCTTGACGGCTTCGGACATGGCGGTGTTCCTTTACTTGACGACCATGAAGAGACTCGGGAGCCAGGTCGAGAAGGCCGGCACGAAGGTGACGACGCCGAGCGCGAAGATCAGCGCGCCGTAGAAGGGCCAGATGGTCTTCATCACCGTGCCCACCGAGACGCCGCCGATCGCGCAGCCCACGAACTGCGTCGTGCCCACCGGCGGCGTGTTGAGGCCGAGCGCGCAGTTGATCAGCATCACGATGCCGAACTGCACCGAGCTCATGCCGTAGTGCTGGGCGATCGGCAGGAAGATCGGCGTGCACAGCAGGATGGTTGCCGCCATGTCGAGGAAGGTGCCCAGCACGAACAGGATGACGTTGATCAGCAGGAAGATCACCCACGGCGTGCTCGTGACCTCCGACAGCATCCGCCCCGTCAGCTCGGCCACGCCATAGAGGCTGATGAGGTAGCCGAAGGTGCTCGAGATGCCGATCAGCAGCAGGATCACGCCGGTGGTGCGCACCGCCTTCGAGGCCGCCTTGATGAAGTGCTCCCACTTGAGCGTGCGGTAGACGAAGATCGTCAGCGCCAGCGCATACAGCACGGCCACCGCGGCCGACTCGGTCGCGGTGAACACGCCCGACAGGATGCCGCCGAGGATCAGCACGACGATGAACAGGCCGGGCAGGGCGGCCGCGAAGGAGCGGCCGACGATCTGCCAGCCCGGGAAGCTGCCGGCCGGGTAGCCGCGCTTCACCGCCACCAGGTAGGCCGCCGCCAGGTTGCTGAGCGTGAGCACCGCGGCCGGCAGCAGCGCCGCCAGGATCAGCGCCGCGATCGAGACCTTGCCGCCGGCCGCGAGCGAATAGATGATCAGGTTGTGGCTGGTCGGCATCAGGGCGCCGACCAGTGCCGCGTGGGTCGTCACGTTGACCGCGTAGTCCGCGTGATAGCCCTCCTTCTTCATCATCGGGATCATCACCGCGCCCATCGCCGAGACGTCGGCCACGGGCGAGCCCGAGACGCCGCCGAACAGGGTGCAGGCGACCACGTTCGACATGCCCAGGCCGCCGCGCACGTGGCCCACCAGGTCGCGCGCCAGGTTGACGATGCGATCGGCGATGCCGCCGTAGAGCATCAGCTCGCCGGCGAAGATGAAAAACGGGATCGCGAGGAACGAGAAGATGCCCATGCCCGAGGTCATCTGCTGGAAGCCGACTTCCAGCGGCAGCCCTTCGTAGAGCAGCGTGGACAGGGCCGACAGGCCGATCGAGAACGCCACCGGCACGCCCAGCAGCAGGAACAGCGTGAAGCTCACGCACAGGATCAGGAGAGGAATGGTCATGCTCAGCCCCAGGCGGGTTCGACTTCGCGGCCTTTGGCGAGCGCGATGATGTGTTCGATCGAGAACATCACGATGAGGACGCCGGACACGGCGGCCGGCACGTACTTCCATCCCTCGGAGATCCACAGCGTGGGCAGCCGGTAGTCCCAGACCGACTCGGCCAGCGAGGCGCAGTTCCAGGCCATCGCGGCGCCGAACAGCAGGATCAGGAAATGGATCAGGAATTCCATCTTGAGGCGCAGCCAGTCGGGCGCCAGCACGAGGAAGGATTCGAGGCCGATGTGGCCCGCGTCGCGCACGCCGACGGCGACGCCGAGCATGGTCACGTAGAGCACCAGCAGCAGCGCCAGGCTCTCGGCCCAGGTGGGGGTGTTGTTGAGGACATAGCGGCCGAACACCTGCCAGCTCACAGCGCAGATCACCGCGACGAGGCCGAAGATGCCCAGCCACATGCAGGCGCGAGCCAGCGTGCGGCAGAGTTTCGTGTACATGGTTTGCCTTGGCCCCTCTCGCGTGCGGGAGAGGGGCAGGGTGGGAACGACCGGACCTACTTGGTTTCCTGCACGCGCTTGACCAGGTCCTTGAGCTTCGCGTCGACGATGAACTTGTCGTAGACCGGCTTCATCGCGGCCTGGAACGGGGCCTTGTCGACCTCGATGATCTCGGCGCCGCCGGCCTTCACGGTCGCGAGCGACTTCACTTCGCGCTCTTCCCACTGCCGGCGCATGTAGGGCACCGAATCCTTGGCGGCCTGGCGCAGCCAGCCCTGCTGCTCGGGCGTGAGCTTGTCCCAGGCACGCTTGGAGAACAGCAGCATCTCGGGGGCCATCGAGTGCTCGGTCTTGGTGTAGTACTTGGCGACCTCGAAGGCGCGTGCGCTTTCGTAGGTCGGGTAGTTGTTCTCGGCGGCGTCGATCAGGCCGGTCTTGAGGCCGGTGTAGACCTCGCCCATCGGCATCGGCGTGGCATTGGCCCCCATCGCCTCGAGCATCGAGACCCAGAGGTCGGACTGCTGCACGCGTACCTTGAGCCCCTTCATGTCGGCGAAGCTGCGCACCGGCTTCTTGGCGGTGAACATCGAGCGGGCGCCGCTGTCGTAGTAGGCCAGACCGATGAAGCCCTGCTTCTCGCAGGACTTGAGGATCTCCTCGCCGATCGGGCCGTCGAGCACCTTGTGCAGGTGGTCGACCGAGCGGAACAGGAAGGGCATGGTCGGCACCTGCGTCTCGGCACAGATGTTGTTCATCGGCGCGATGTTGACGCGCACCATCTGGAGCGCGCCGATCTTGGCCTGCTCGATCGTGTCCTTCTCGCTGCCCAGGGCGCTGTTGTTGAACACCTTGATGCTGTCCTTGCCGCCGGAGAGCTGCTTCAGGCGATCGCTCATGAACTTGACCGCGGTCACGGTGGGGTAGTCGTCGGGGTGGATGTCGGCCGACCGGAACTCGGTGGCCTGTGCGGCCATCGCGGTCATGCAGGCCGCGATGGCGACGATGAGTGCGTGCTTGTTGAACTTCATTTGTCTTCCTCTGCTGGTGGTTGTCGTGTTGCTTTGAATATCGGGTTCAGGCGCCGAAGGCCGGCTCCGGGATGCCCTGGGTGCCGGGCCGCAGCGCGAACACGCCGCCGGCCAGCGGCTGGTCCGCGAGGTCGCCGCCCGGGCGGATCGAGGTGACGAACAGCGTGTCGAGCTTCGGCCCGCCGAAGGCGCACATCGCCGGCTTCTTCACCGGCACCGCGAGCGAGCGGTCGAGCCGGCCCTCGGGCGTGAAGCGGTGCACCAGGCCGGCGTCGTTGCCGCAGATCCAGTAGCAGCCGTCGGCATCGACCGCTGCGCCGTCGGGTCGGCCGGGCAGGGGATTCATGTCGACGAAGACGCGCCGCCGCGAGGGCGTGCCGGTGGCGGTGTCGTAGTCGAAGGCCCAGATGGTCTGCACGCTCGGGTGCGAGTCGGAGAGGTACATCGTGCGGCCGTCGGGGCTGAAGGCGAGGCCGTTGGGAACGATCAGGTCTTCGAGTTGCAGCGAAGGCGCGGCGCTGTCCTTGTCATGCCGGTAGAGCCGGCCGACGCGCGCGCCGGCCGCCATGTCCATCTTCATCGTGCCGGCCCAGAAGCGGCCCTGGCGGTCGCAGCGGCCGTCGTTGAAGCGCATGCCGGGCGCGGCGTGCGCCACCTCGGCCAGCCGGGTGGCGGCGAGCCTTCCGTCGTCCTGCGGCGTGATCGAGAACAGGCCGCTTTCCATCCCGGCGATCCAGGCGCCGGGCAGGTCGGCGCGCGGCGCGATGCAGGCGGGCATTTCCTCGCTGGCCCATTGCGTGTGGCCGGCCGCGGACCGGCGGTGCAGCGCCCGTCCCGGAATGTCGACCCAGTACAAGGCCTCTTCGGCCATGGACCACACCGGGCTCTCGCCCGTGCCGCAGCGCGCGTCGACCACGAGTTCGGCCTGGCTCGCCATGGCGCTCAGTCTCCGAAGGGGCCCTGGGCGGTGAAGGCGCCGCCCTGGTAGATCGCATTCGGATCGCCGGGCGCCACCGGCGGCTGCGCCTCGACCTTGGCGCGAAAGACTTCCGAGCTGTCCTGCGGCACGAAGCCCAGGTGCGCGGCCGCCGCGTTGTCCCACCAGACGTCGCGGTTGGCCGACATGCCGTAGACCACCGTGTGCCCGACCTCGGGCGTGAAGAGCGACTTCTCGATCAGCGTGGTCAGGTCGCGGTAGCTGAGCCAGGTGCTCATCATCCGGCGGTTGAGGGGCTCGGGGAACGAGGAGCCGATGCGGATGCTCACGGTCTCGATGCCCCAGCGGTCGAAGTAGAACTGGGCGACGTCCTCGCCGAAGGATTTCGACAGGCCGTAGTAGCCGTCGGGCCGGCGTGCGACGTGCGCGTCCAGGTGCTCGGACTGCTTGTAGAAGCCGATCACGTGGTTGGAGCTGGCGAACACCACGCGCTTGACGCCGTGCCGGCGGGCGGCCTCATAGATATGGAACACGCCCTTGATGTTGGCTTCGAGGATTTCCTCGAAGGGCCGTTCGACCGAGACGCCGCCCAGGTGCACGATGGCGTCGCAGCCGGCCACCAGCGCGTCGACCGCCTGCTTGTCGGACAGGTCGCAGGCCACGACCTCTTCGTGCGGACCCTCGGCCGGCGCAACCGCCGCGATGTCGGACAGCCGCAGCACGGTCGCATACGGGCGCAGGCGTTCGCGCAGGACCTTGCCCAGGCCGCCCGCGGCACCGGTCAGGAGCAGGCGTGCGACTTGCGGCGCGAAGGAGTGCGGGGAAGAAGGGGCGCTCATTGTGTCTCTGTCTGAAGTCGTAAGTTATCGGTTGTCGTACAACGTGGAGACGATTATCATCATCGGATGTCGAACCTGTCAACGGGGTCAACCGCAACCTCCGAAGCCGCCGCCCTCGGCGCCACGCCGCGCCGCAAGGGGCGGGGTCTGGCGCATGGCCTGGTCGACGACCTGGGCGAGAAGATCCGCAGCCAGCAGCTGCGTCCGGGCGACAAGCTGCCGACCGAGTCGGCCATCATGCAGGCCTATGGCGTGAGCCGCACCGTGGTGCGGGAGGCGCTCTCCAAGCTGCAGGCCGGCGGGCTGGTGGAAACGCACCACGGCATCGGCACCTTCGTGCTCCAGCCACGGGCCGCGGGCATGTTCCGGCTCGAGGCCTCGGACATCGCCACCTCGGTCGACGTGCTGGCAGTGCTTGAACTGCGCATCAGCCTGGAGACCGAATCGGCAGGCCTGGCCGCGACCCGCCGCACCGAGGAACAACTCGCCGCCATGCGGCAGGCGCTCGATGATTTCGAGCACAACGTGGCCGTGGCCGGCGATACCGTGGCGCCCGATTTCCGCTTCCACCTGCAGATCGCGCAGGCCACCGGCAATCCCTACTTCGCGGACATCATGAGCCATCTCGGCACCACGATCATTCCGCGCACGCGCATCAGCGCGATCCGCAACCACGATCCGCGCGGCGAGTACCTGAGCCGGGTGAACCGCGAGCACGAGGAAATCTACGCGGCGATCGCGCGGCGCGATGCCGAATCGGCGCGCGCCGCCATGCGCATCCACCTGACCAACAGCCGCGAACGCCTGCGGATCGCCCAGGAGGCGGCCCGGCTCGACGCCGACAAGGCAGCGGCGGCCGGCCAGGCGTCGGCGGCCTGAGGGGCGAGCGGGCCATGGCTGGACAACTTTTCGAACTAGTTGTACGATGACTGATGACATCGCTGCCACGCGATGCTCATTCTTCAATATCCCGGAGACCACCCATGACCTTGAATCGACGCCATCTCGTGCTCGGCGCGCTCGGCGGCAGCCTGCTGGCGGCCGGTGCGGCCCAAGCCGCTGACGCCTGGCCTTCGAAGCCGATCCGCATCGTCGTTCCGTACCCGCCCGGCGGGTCGTCCGACATCATTGCGCGCTCCATCAGCCAGCCCTTGTCGGAAGCGCTGAAGCAATCGGTGATCGTCGAGAACCGGGCCGGCGCCAACGGCAACCTCGGCGCCGACCTGGTGTCGAAGGCACAGCCGGACGGCTACACGCTGCTGCTGTGCGACGTCGGTGCGCTGGCGATCAGTCCGTCGGTCTATACCAAGCTGTCCTTCGACCCCGCCAGGGATCTGCGCGGCGTGACCATGCTGGCCTATTCGCCGCACCTGCTGGTGGTGCATCCGTCGGTGCCGGCCAGCAACCTCAAGGAACTGGTCGCGCTGTCGAAGAAGTCGGACCTCAATTTCGCGGTCACCGCCACCGGCAGTGCGCCGCACCTGGCCGGGGTCGCGCTGGAACGCGCGAGCGGCGCGCGCTGGCAATACGTGCCCTACAAGGGCGGCGTGCAGGCAGTGCAGGACACCGTGGCCGGCCAGACCCAGGTGCTGATGAACGGCATGCTGGCGACGCTGCCGCACGTGCAGAGCGGCAAGCTCAAGGTGCTGGGCGTGTCCAAGGGCACGCGCATGCCGCTGATCGGCGAGGTGCCGACGATCGCTGAGCAGGGTGTGCCCGGCTTCGAATCCGGCACCTGGCAGGGCGTGCTGGCGCCACGCGGCACGCCCGAGGCGCTGGTGCAGCGCCTCAACAAGGAACTGATCGCGATCATCCGCTCGCCCGACATCCGCTCGCGCCTGGCCGGCCAGGGGGCCGAGGTCGTGACCATGACCCCGCCCGAGCAGGACCAGTTCTTCGAGAAGGAACGCGCCCGCTGGGCCAAGGTCGTGACCGCCGCCCAGATCAGGCTGGACTAGTCCGGGCGTCTTGCGACCCCTCCAACCCTTACTTCCACCCACCCCGTTCTTCACATGAATCCCCAAGAACTCAAATCCATCATGGGCTCCGGCCTGCTGTCGTTTCCGCTGACCGACTTCGACCGCAACGGCGACTTCGACCGGAAAAGCTACGAGAAGCGCCTCGAATGGCTGGCGCCCTATGGCGCGAGCGCGCTGTTCGCGGCCGGCGGCACCGGCGAGTTCTTCTCGCTGACCGGCGACGAGTACCCCGGGATCATCCAGGCCGCGGTCGACACCTGCCGTGGGAAAGTGCCGATCATCGCGGGCGCCGGCGGCCCCACGCGCTTCGCGATCCAGTGCGCCCAGGCCGCCGAGAAGGCCGGCGCGCACGGCGTGCTGCTGCTGCCGCACTACCTCACCGAGGCCGGCCAGGAAGGCCTGGCGGCGCATGTCGAGGCGGTCTGCAAGAGCGTCAGCTTCGGCGTCATCGTCTACAACCGCGGCCAGAGCAAGCTCTATCCCGCGACGCTCGAAAAGCTGGCCGAGCGCTGCCCGAACCTGGTGGGCTTCAAGGACGGCATCGGCGACATCGAGCTCATGAGCGCGATCCACCTGCGCCTGGGCGATCGCTTCGCCTACCTTGGCGGTTTGCCGACGGCGGAGGTCTATGCCGCGGCCTACAAGGCGCTCGGCACGCCGGTGTACTCGTCGGCGGTGTTCAACTTCATCCCCCGGACCGCGATGGATTTCTACGCCGCGGTGGCCAGGGACGACACCGCGACCCAGCACCGGCTGCTGAAGGACTTTTTCATGCCCTACCTGGAGATCCGCAACAAGGGCCAGGGCTACGCGGTGAGCATCGTGAAGGCCGGCGCGAAGATCGTCGGCCACGACGCCGGTCCGGTGCGCACGCCGCTGACCGAGCTCAAGCCCGACGAGTACCAGGCGCTGGAAGCGCTGATCGCGAAGCTCGGGCCGCAGTAAGCTGCCCCTTTTTCACCACCTCGATTCCCAAGGATCCCGGCCATGCAGAACTTCGACAACCTCATCAACGGCGAATGGCGCGCCGGTGCCAGCTACAGCGCCAACGTCAACCCGAGCAACCTCGGCGACGTGTTGGGCCAGTATGCGCAGGGCGACGGCGCCCAGGTGGAGGCGGCGGTCGCGGCCGCCACCGCCGCCTTCCCGGCCTGGGCCACCGGCGGCATCCAGGCGCGCTCCGAGGCGCTGGAGAAGATCGGCAACGAGATCCTGGCGCGCAAGGAAGAGCTCGGCACGCTGCTCGCGCGTGAGGAGGGCAAGACGAAGGCCGAAGGCATCGGCGAGGCCACCCGCGCCGGCCAGATCTTCAAGTTCTTCGCCGGCGAGTGCCTGCGCCTCTCGGGTGAAGTGCTCCCCTCGGTGCGCCCGGGCATCGGCGTCGAGATCACGCGCGAGCCGGTGGGCGTGGTCGGCCTGATCACGCCGTGGAACTTCCCTATCGCGATTCCGGCCTGGAAGATCGCACCGGCGCTGGCCTTCGGCAATTGCGTCGTCCTGAAGCCCGCCGACCTGGTGCCGGGCTGTGCCTGGGCGCTGGCCGAGATCATCAGCCGCTCGGGCATTCCGGCCGGTGTGTTCAACCTCGTGATGGGCCGCGGCAGCGTGATCGGCGATGCGCTGGTGAACCATCCGGGCATCCATGCGATCAGCTTCACCGGCTCGGTCGGCGTCGGCCGCAACATCGCGGTGCAGTGCGCCACGAACCACAAGAAAGTGCAGCTCGAGATGGGCGGCAAGAACCCGCAGGTGGTGCTGGACGATGCCGACCTGAACCAGGCGGTCGAGCTCAGCGTGCAGAGCGCCTTCTATTCGACCGGCCAGCGCTGCACAGCGTCGAGCCGGCTGATCGTGACCGAGGGCATCTATCCGAAGTTCATCGAGGCCATGAAAGCCCGGATGGCCAGGATCAAGGTCGGCGATGCGCTGGCGCAGGGCACCGACATCGGCCCGGTGTCGAGCGAGAGCCAGCTCCGGCAGGACCTGAACTACGTCGAGATCGGCCAGGCCGAGGGCGCCACGCTGGCGGCCGGCGGCGAGCGCCTCAAGCTCGATACCGACGGCTTCTACATGTCGCCCGCACTGTTCAGCGAGTCGGTAGCCTCGATGCGCATCAACAAGGAAGAGATCTTCGGCCCGGTTGCGAGCGTGATCCGGGTGAAGAACTACGAGGAAGCGCTGGCCACCGCCAACGACACCGAGTTCGGCCTGTCGGCCGGCATCGCCACGACCTCGCTGAAGTACGCGACCCACTTCAAGCGCCACAGCCAGGCCGGGATGGTGATGGTGAACCTGCCGACCGCGGGCGTGGACTACCACGTGCCCTTCGGCGGCCGCAAGGGATCGAGCTACGGCCCGCGCGAGCAGGGCAAGTACGCGCAGGAGTTCTTCACCGTGGTGAAGACGGCCTACACGCTCTCCTGAGACCTTGCGGGACAGACCAAGAACTGCGCAGCAGTTTTGCTCTGTCCTCAACTGACCAGGCGAGGCCTACGCCGGGCGAATCGCCGACTTGGGCCGGAAGGCCTTGCAGACCGCGTCATCGGTTTCCAGGTAGGGCCCGCCGATCAGGTCGACGCAGTAGGGCACGGCGGCGAAGATGCCCGCCACCGCCTGCGAGCCGTCGGCATTGCGCAGGCCTTCGAGCGTCTCGGCGATCGCCTTGGGCTGACCCGGCAGGTTGATGATCAGGCTGCGGTCGCGGATCACCGCGACCTGCCGCGACAGGATCGCGGTCGGCACGAAGCGCAGGCTGACCTGCCGCATCTGCTCGCCGAAGCCCGGCATTTCCTTGTGGGCCACGGCCAGCGTGGCTTCGGGCGTGACGTCGCGCGGGGCCGGGCCGGTGCCGCCGGTGGTCAGCACCAGCGAGCAGCCGGCGTCCACCAGGTCGATCAGCGCGGCGCTGATGCCGGCCCGCTCGTCGGGGATCAGGCGCGACTCGAAGGTGATCGGATTGCGCAACGCGCGCTGCAGCCATTCCTGCAGGGCGGGCAGGCCCTTGTCCTCGTAGACGCCGCTGGACGCGCGGTCGCTGATCGAGACGATGCCGATGCGCACCGGATCCAGCGCCGGCGCCATCATGCGTCCTCCTCGCGCGACTGGGCCGCGGCCTCGTCCGCGTGGTCCGCGCTGCCATGCACGCGCAGCTGGGCGCGCACGATCTGGAACACCTCGCGATAGGCCTTGCCCTGGCGCGGCGCTTCGCCGGGCGGGCCGGCCTTGATGTCCTTGCGGGCCTGGCGCACCAGCGCGCGCAGCTGCTGGGCATCGGTCGCGGGGTGGGTCTCGATCCAGCCGCCGAGCGCGTCGTCGTCGGCGATCAGCCGGTCGCGCCAGCGCTCGGCCTCGTGCAGCGCCGCGGTTTCCTCGGCCGGCAGGCGATCCTGTTCGGCCAGGGCGGAACGGATCGTGTCGAGGGTCGGGGCGTCGAGGCCGCGCATCAGCTTGCCGATGAACTGCATCTGGCGCCGCTTGCCCTCGAAGTTGGTGATGCGCTTGGCGTCCTCGATCGCGTCCCTGAGCTTGTCGCCCAGGTCGAGCTTGTCGAAGAGGCCGGCGCGCAGGCCGAGCAGGGCTTCGCCCAGCGCCTGCAGTTCGGCGCTTTCGCGTTTGAGGTCGGTCTTGCTGGCTGCGTCGGTGCCCTTGAGCTCGCGTTTGAGCTCCAGATCGAGTTCGCTGCCTTCGGCGACGAACTCGCCACGGACGAAGTAGCCTTTTTTGGGTTTGCGGGACATAGAGGCAATCGTTGGCCGCACCATCGGGAACAGGGGGCGCAAGTATCATAGCCAACACATGACCACATCTTCCTCGCGCGCCGATTCCGGCTTCGCCTACAGCCGTCCCTTTTTCGAAAACCTGGTCGATTCGGCCCTGGCGCACGCCAAGAAGCTCGGGGCCACCGATGCCGGCGCGGAAGCGTCCGAGGGTTGCGGCCTGAGCGTCTCGGTGCGCAAGGGCGAGCTCGAGAACGTCGAGCGCAACCGCGACAAGTCGCTCGGCGTCACGGTCTACGTGGGCCATCGCCGCGGCAACGCCAGCACCTCCGACTTCTCCGAAGCCGCGATCGCCCAGACCGTGCAGGCGGCCTACGACATCGCGCGCTTCACGGCCGAGGATCCGGTCAGCGGCCTGCCCGACGAGGCCGACATCGCCAAGGAGCAGCCCGACCTCGACCTGTTCCATCCCTGGGCTGTCACCAGCGAGCAGGCGGCCCGGCTGGCGCTCGAATGCGAGGCGGCGGCGCTTTCCACGGACAAGCGCATCACCAACAGCGAAGGCGCGGGCGTCTCGGCCCAGCAGAGCCATTTCTTCAGCGCCCACACGCACGGCTTCCGCGGCGGCTACGCGAGCTCGCGCCATTCGATCTCGGTGGCGCCGATTGCTGGCCGCGGCGACGACATGCAGCGCGACGCCTGGTACAGCTCGATGCGCTCGGCCGACGAGCTCGCGAGCCCCGCGGCGGTCGGGCGCTATGCGGCCGAACGCGCGCTGAGCCGTCTCCAGTCGCGCAAGATCAAGACCACCGAATGCCCGGTGCTGTTCGAGTCGCCGCTGGCGGCCGGGCTGCTGGGTGGCCTGGTGCAGGCCACCAGCGGCGGCGCGCTCTACCGCAAGAGCAGCTTCCTGCTCGATTCCCTGGGCAAGAAGGTGCTGCCCAAGCACATCGACGTGGTCGAGGACCCGCATGTGCTGCGCGGCAAGGGAAGCTCGCCGTTCGACGACGAAGGCGTGGTCACCCGCAAGCGCAGGGTGGTCGATGCCGGCCGGCTCGAGGGCTATTTCCTCAGCACCTATTCGGCGCGCAAGCTGGGCATGAAGACCACCGGCAACGCCGGCGGCTCGCACAACCTCACGTTGACTTCGCGCCTGACGAAGAAGGGCGACGACCTCGACGCCATGCTCGCCAAGCTCGGCACCGGCCTGCTGGTGATCGAGCTGATGGGGCAGGGCGTCAATTACGTCACCGGCGACTATTCGCGCGGCGCCAGCGGCTTCTGGGTCGAGAAGGGGCGGATCGCGTTCCCGGTGCAGGAGATCACCATCGCCGGCAACCTCAAGGACATGCTGCTGGGGATCGAGGCGGTGGGGGCGGATGTCTACAACTACGGCGCAAAGACCACCGGCTCCGTGCTGGTCAATCGCATGAAGGTCGCGGGGGCATAGGCTCGCCCCCAGGTCGGGCTCACTGCGTGTAGCCCTCCCACCCCCTACCGGGGGCGCAGTCAGCGGCCCGGCGAAGCCGGTTCCGCGACTGCCCGCCAACAGGCGCGCTGCGCGCAGCCGTAGAAAAACCCCCAGCGCCGATGGCTTTGGCCGGCGCAGCCAGGCCGGTTGGTGAAACACCGCGGAACCGGCTTCGCCGGGCCGCTGGTGTTGCCCCCGGCAGGGGGTGGGCGCCCGGACACGAAGTGCCGGGCAACCTGGGGGCGAGCAACATTTCAGTGCGTCATGCAACGGTATGGGACGGTGGGGCACCGCGGTGAAGCGTATTTGGCACCATTATTGCTTTCGATGGACGTGCCAGCCCCTGATTCAGGGCTGAGAGCACCACATCGACGCAACTTCAACAAGCCAAATTTCATGGATGCACTGACTCGGGGCACGAACGCGCTTTTTCTTCTTCTGGGCGCCATCATGGTGTTGTCGATGCATGCGGGCTTCGCCTTTCTCGAACTGGGAACGGTACGCAAAAAGAACCAGGTCAACGCGCTGGTGAAGATCCTGGTCGATTTCTCGGTCTCGACCATCGTCTACTTCCTCGTCGGCTTCGGCGTCGCCTATGGCACGCATTTCTTCGTCGGCGCCGAGCAGCTGGCGCTCGGTAGCGGCTTCGAGCTGGTGCGCTTCTTCTTCCTGCTCACCTTCGCCGCCGCGATCCCGGCGATCATTTCGGGCGGTATCGCCGAGCGCGCCAAGTTCTGGCCGCAGCTCATCGCCACGGCGGTCATCGTGGGCTTCGTCTACCCGCTGTACGAGGGCATCGCCTGGAACCGGGCCTTTGGCATCCAGGACTGGCTGGTGCGGGTGACGGGCCATGAATTCCACGACTTCGCGGGCTCGGTCGTGGTCCACGCGATGGGCGGCTGGCTCGCCCTGCCGGCGGTGCTGCTGCTGGGCGCGCGCCGCAACCGCTACCGCGGCGACGGCTCGTTGAGCGCCCATCCACCGTCGAACATCCCGTTCCTGGCCCTCGGCGCCTGGGTCTTGTGCGTGGGCTGGTTCGGCTTCAACGTGATGAGCGCGCAGACGATCGACAAGATCTCCGGCCTGGTGGCGGTGAATTCGCTGATGGCCATGGTGGGCGGGACGCTGGTGGCGCTGGCGCTCGGCAAGAACGATCCGGGGTTCGTCTACAACGGCCCGCTGGCGGGCCTGGTGGCCGTTTGCGCGGGCTCCGACCTGATGCACCCGATCGGTGCGCTGGTGGTGGGTGGCGTGGCCGGCGCGATCTTCGTCAAGCTCTTCACCCTGACGCAGAACAAATGGAAGATCGACGACGTGCTCGGCGTCTGGCCGCTCCACGGGTTGTGCGGCACCTGGGGCGGCATCGCGGCGGGCATCTTCGGCACCCGGGCGCTGGGCGGCATCGGCGGCGTGAACCTGTGGGCCCAGCTCATCGGCGTCGCGATCGGCGTGGCTTGGGCACTGGTGGCGGGCGGCGCGGTCTACGGCGTGCTGCAGGCCACCCTCGGACTGCGTCTGTCGCAGGAAGAGGAGTACGAAGGAGCGGATTTGTCGATCCACCACATCAGCGCCACGCCGGAGCGCGAAGCGAGTTGGTGACTCGCCCCCAGGTTGCCCGGCACTTCGTGTCCGGGCGCCCACCCCCTACCGGGGGCAACACCAGCGGCCCGGCGAAGCCGGTTCCGCGGTGTTTCACCAACGGGCCTGGCTGCGCCGGCCAAGCACGCGCGGGTGCGGTTCAGGGGGCCAGGACGGCGCGGACTTTCTCGATGACCCGGACGTAAGGGGCGGCGAAGTGATCCAGCGGCGCGTCGTGCGTTAGCCAGCTGAAGCTGAACACCAGGCCGTCTTCCTCGGGGCTGCCCGAGGCGACGTGTTCGAAAGTCTCGGGCAGCGGCGCTTCGGCGCGCATCAGGTACAGATGCCAGAGCTGCGGGTGGCGGCGCTTGTTGCCTTCGACACCGGCCTCGCAGTCGCGGTCGATGGTGCCAAGCGGCAGCAGTTCACCCAGGTAGTCGATGCCGGACTCCTCCAGCAGTTCGCGCCGCACCGCGGCCTCGGGCGCTTCCCCGGCCTCGATGGTGCCCTTGGGCAGCTGCATGCCCCGGTCCTCGGGGTGGTGGAACACCAGCAGCCGGCCCCGGCCGTCGACCAGGCAGGCGCAGGCCTTGAGGACCGGGCTCGCCTTCACGTTCAGGCGCCCGCGAGCGCTGCCTTCACGGCGGCGCTGACCTGGCCCATGTCGGCCTTGCCGGCCAGCCGGGTCTTGACCGCGCCCATCACCTTGCCCATGTCGCCCGGGCCCTTGGCGCCGAGCTCGGCGACGATCGCCTTGACCTCGACCGCGACCTCTTCGGCGCTCATGCGCTGCGGCAGGTAGACCTCGAGCACCTTGATCTCGGCGGCTTCCTTGTCGGCCAGGTCGGTGCGGCCGCCCTGGGTGAAGGCGGTGACCGAGTCCTTGCGCTGCTTGACCAGCTTGTCGACGATCGCAACGACCATCGCGTCGTCGAGTTCGACCCGTTCGTCGACTTCCTTCTGCTTGAGGGCCGCGAGCAGCAGGCGGATGGTGCCCAGGCGCTCGGAGTCCTTGGCGCGCATCGCGGTCTTCATGTCTTCGGTGATCTGGTCCTTGAGGCTCATGGCAGGCTTTCGTAGATGGAGCGAAAAAACAAAAGCCGCGGCAGGTATTCCCTGGCGCGGCTCGATCCGGGCTGAACCGGGCGTTGGCCCGGGGGCCAACGCTGCAGGTGCTTAGTACAGCTTCTTGGGCAGCTGCATGCTGCGCACGCGCTTGTAGTGGCGCTTGACGGCCGCGGCCTTCTTGCGCTTGCGCTCGGCGGTCGGCTTTTCGTAGAACTCGCGGGCACGCAGGTCGGTCAGCAGGCCGAGCTTTTCGATGGTGCGCTTGAAGCGGCGCAGTGCGACGTCGAACGGCTCGTTTTCTTTTACGCGGATGGTGGTCATTTATGGATCGGTTGGTTGGATTTGGCCCGGAGAGATCGAAGCCCCGGGCCGGGGTTCCTCAACTGAAAAAAGGGGTGGGCCGTTGAGGGGTGGCCGAAGTTAGCCCGAGATTATAGCGTCAGCTTGGGGTCCCGGCGCCAGTGCCTGGGCGCAGGCGTGCGCGCTGGCCCAGGCCCACTGGAAGTTGTAACCGCCGAGCCAGCCCGTGACGTCCACCACCTCGCCGATGAAATAGAGGCCGGGCTGCTTCGATTCCATGGTCTGCGACGACAGGTCGCGAGTGTCGACGCCGCCGGCCGTGACCTCGGCCTTCTTGTAGCCCTCGGTGCCGCTGGGCGTGATCTGCCAGCGCGCGATGCGCTCCGCCAGCGCGGCCAGCGCCCGGTCGGCGGCTTCGTTGATGGGGCGCTGCAGCCCCGCGTCCTGGCCGACCCAGGCGTCCGCCAGCCGGGAGGGCACGAGCGCCGCCAATTCGTTGCCGATCCGCTTGCGGGAGCGCTGCTTGGCATCGCCCAGCGCGGCCGCGACATCGGTGCCGGGCGCGAAATCGATGGTCAGCGGCGCCCCGGGCTTCCAGTAGCTCGAGATCTGCAGCACCGCCGGCCCCGACAGCCCGCGATGCGTGAACAGCAGGTCCTCGTGGAACGTCATCCGTTCCTTCTTGCTGCCGGTTTCGATCTGCACCGGCAGCGCGAGGCCGGCGAGGCCCGCATACGGCTCCCAGGCCTCGCCGCCGAAGGTCAGCGGCACCAGCGCCGGCCGCGGCGCGACCACGCGCAGGCCGAACTGTGCGGCGATCCGGTAGCCGAAGTCGCTGGCGCCGATCTGCGGGATCGAGAGGCCGCCGGTGGCGACCACCACGCGCGGCGCCCGGACCGGGCCGCGGCTGGTCTCGATCCGGTAGCCGCCCTCGTCGGAAAAGGCGATCTCGCCGACGCTGCAGGGCTGCCAGTGCGCCACCCCGCCGGCCGCGCATTCGGCCAGCAGCATGTTGATGATCTGCTGCGAGGGGCCGTCGCAGAACAGCTGGCCCTTGTGCTTCTCGTGGAACGCGATGCCGTGGCGCTGCACCAGCGCGATGAACTGCTGCGGCGTGTAGCGCGACAGCGCCGAGCGGCAGAAGTTGGGGTTGTCGCCGATGAAGTGGCGCTGCGGCGCGCGCACGTCGAGATCGCGGTTGGTGAAGTTGGCGCGGCCGCCGCCCGAGATGCGGATCTTCTCGGCGATGCGCTCGGTGTGGTCGACGAGCAGCACCTTCAGGCCGCGCTGGCCCGCGAGGCTGGCGCAGAAGAGGCCGGCGGCGCCCGCGCCGATGACGACGACGTCGAAGGAAGAGTTCAACGCGCGGTGCTCAGGTGCCGAAGCGCGTCGACGGCACGCCAGCCGCGGTCAATCCGCGCAACACGTCGCCGACCACGATCACCGAAGGGCTCGCCATTTCCGCATTCGCGAGGTCCGCGCGCAGTTCGGCGAGGGTGGTCACGATGTGGCGCTGCTGAGGCAGGCTGGCGTGCTGGATCACGGCCACCGGCGTCGGGCCCGGCAGCCCGTGCAGCAATTCGTCCTGGATGTGGGCCACGCCCGAGACGCCCATGTAGATCACCAGCGTGAGGCGGGCGTCGCGCGCGGTGGCGGCCAGTTGCCGCCAGTCGGTCGGATGATCGCCGGCCGCATGCCCGGTCTTCGCATGGCCGGTGACGAACACCACGCCCTGCGCATGGTCGCGGTGCGTGAGCGGCACGCCGAGTGCCGTGACCGCAGCCAGCCCGGCCGTGATGCCGTTGACCACCCGCACCTCGATGCCGGCGTCGCGCAGGTGCTCGACCTCCTCGCCGCCGCGGCCGAAGATGAAGGGGTCGCCGCCCTTCAAACGCACCACGGTCTCGCCCTCCTGGACCGCGGTGATCATGAGTCGCTCGATGAAGGCCTGCGGCGTGCTGCGGCAGCCGCCGCGCTTGCCGACGTGGACGATGCGCGCGCCCGGCCGGGCATAGGCCAGGATCTCGTCGTTGACCAGGTCGTCGACCAGCAGCACGGTGGCGGCCTGGATCGCCTTGACCGCCTTGAGGGTCAGCAGTTCGGGGTCGCCGGGGCCGGCGCCGACCAGCGTGCAACTGCCCTGGAATGAAAGAGGGATCATGGGGTCTCCGCGGTTTCGGTTTCTTGCGCCAGCTGCGCCAGTTGAAGGATCTGCGCGACCTGCTGCGCGATGGCCTGAGGCAGCGGCAGCTCGCCGGCCAGCACGCGCCGCGTGTAGCCGGCGGTGGTCTCGATGTCGATCTCCCTGGGCAGGCCGGGCACCTCGGCCTGGGTGCCGGGCTGCTGCGCCTGCAGCGCGATGCGTTGCCCGCGCACGAAGCCGTCGACCTGCGCGGTGCGGCGCGGGTCGGCCACGCTCTCGCCCTCGAGGCCGCGCGAGAGCAGGGCGGTCATGCCGGTCAGCTCGAAGGTGGCGGCCATCGAGCGCGCGTATTCGGGATGGGTGTAGCTGCCGACCACCACGCAGTCGCCGAGGCCGGGTTGCATCAGCTTGACCACGCTGTGGCCGGGGTTGCGCAGGCCGACCACGCGGCGCACGTCGAGCAGTCGCTTGAGGCCGGGGCTCAACAGTTCGGTGGGGGCGAACACCGTCTCGCCGTCGGCGATCGGGCGGATCGCCGCCAGCGCCGGCACGTCGAGCGCGGCGAGCACGTTGGACGCCAGCACCCGGGTCGATTCGGTGGCCGCGCCATGCACCAGCACCGGCAGCCCTTCACGCGCCAGCAGCAGCGCCAGCAGCGGCGTCAGCACCGGCAGCCGGCGGGCGCCGTTGTAGCTCGGCAGCACCACCAGCGGCCGCCCGGTGGCGGGAAAGCGCGCCAGCCGGGCATGGGTGGCGTCGAGGAAGCCGGCCATCTCCTCGGGCGTCTCGCCCTTGATGCGCATCGCCAGGCAGAAGGCGCCCATCTCCAGGTCGGTGATGCTGCCGTCCAGCACCTGGCCGAACAGGTCCGTGGCCTGCGCGCGGTCGAGCGACTTGGCGCCGCGCGCGCCGCGACCGATTTCCTTGATGTAGTGGCTGATTCCCATGGGTGCCCGGATTGTCCCGCATGCCTTATGCCGGTTGGGCAGTGGGCTTATGCCTCGCGGCGGAAGTGGCGCGCACCATGCGCTTGAGCTCGGGCAGGCAGGAGCCGCAGTTGGTGCCGCATTTCAAGGCCCCTTGCAGCCCCGCCAGCCGCTCATCGTCGGTCCCGGACCCGGCGGCCAGCTGCGCCTCGATCGCGGTCTGCGAGACGCCGAAGCAACTGCAGATGACCTTGCCGCGCGCCGCCACGCCGGCCGGTGCCGCCGCCCCGGGGCGCAGCAGCTGGCGGCCGTAGGCCTGGGCCGGCAGGCGGTCCTGCAGCAGCGCCTTGATCCAGGCTTCGGCGCGGGTGTCGCCGCCGAGCAGGAATCCCTCGAGACGGGCGTCGTCGCCGTCGCGCACGAGGCGCACCGCGCGCCGTTGACCGCGTTTGGCATCGGCGTAGCGCAGGGTGTCGCTGCCACCCAGTGCCAGCAGGCCTTCGATCTGCGCCAGGACGGCATCGGGCGGGGCCTCGTAGGCCGCGGCGCGGAACAGGATGCCGGTGCGTTCGGGGGCGCCGCCTTCCAGCGCGCTGCCGGCGCCGAAGGGCACGCAGCTCGCGAACGGAAAGGACTGCATCAGCCCGCGCAGCACGCCGGCGGTGTCCAGCGCCGCATCCTGCGGCAGCCAGGCGGCGGCGAGCAGCGACCAGGGCAGCTCGGCCTTCAGGATCTTGACGGCCGCATGCTTGAGCTCGGGCTGCTTCGAGTCGGGGCAGAAGCTCGGCGTCGTGAGCGCGTTGACGCCCGCCAGCCGCTGGCCCGTGCTCGAGCTGCCGCTCAGGTACTCGCCGCCCCAGTGCATCGCGATGAAGGCCTGGGACAGGCCGACCTCGGCACTGGCGGCGAGGGGCAGCACGATCGATCCGCGGCGCGAGGTCACATGCACCAGGTCGCCCTCCGCCAGCTGGCGGCGCGCCATGTCCTGCGGGTGCATCTGCACGCTCGGCTCGGCGGCGTGGCCGAACAGCCGGCCCAGCGTGCCGGTGCGGCTCATGCCGTGCCATTGGTCGCGCAGCCGGCCGGTGTTGAGCGAGAACGGATAGCGCGCCTCGCGCGCTTCGGCCACCGGCTTGTAGGGCGTGTCGACGAAGCGGGCGCGGCCGTCGGGGGTCGGGAAGACGCCGTCCTCGTAGAGCCGCGCGCGGCCGGTGGCTTCGCCCTCGCGCAGCGGCCATTGCTGGGGCGCGGCTTCGAGCATCGCGTAGCTCATGCCGGTGATGTCGAGGTCGCGGCCACGGGTGGTCTCGCGGTGCTCGTTCCAGACCGATTCGGCGTCGGCGTAGGGGAAGAGGGTGCTGGAGATGTCCGGGCGCGCCAGGCGTGCCTCGAGCTTGCGCGCGAAGTCCACGCCGATCGCCCAGTCGCCGTGCGACTGGCCGGGTGCCGGCACCGCCGGGCGCACGCGCGAGATGCGCCGCTCGCTGTTGGTGACCGTGCCTTCCTTCTCGCCCCAGGTGGTGGCCGGCAGCAGCAGGTCGGCGAAATCGCAGGTCGAGGTGGTGGAGAAGGCCTCTTGCACCACCACGAACTCGCAGCGCTCGAGCGCGCGGCGCACGGTCGCCTGGTCGGGCATCGACTGGGCGGGATTGGTGCAGGCGATCCACAGCGCGCGGATCTCGCCATCGGCTGCGGCCTGGAACATCTCGACCGCGGTCTTGCCGGGTGTGGCGGGAACGGCCGGCACGCCCCACAGGGCGGCGACTTCTTCGCGGTGCTGCGGGTTCGCCAGGTCGCGGTGCGCCGACAGCAGGTTGGCCAGGCCACCCACTTCGCGGCCGCCCATCGCATTGGGCTGCCCGGTCAGCGAGAACGGTCCGGCGCCGGGCTTGCCGATCTGCGCGCTCGCCAGGTGCAGGTTGATCAGCGCGGCGTTCTTCGCCGTGCCCGAGGAGGACTGATTGAGCCCCTGGCAATAGAGGCTCAGTGTCGCCGCCGAGGTGGCGAACAGGCGCGCGGCCTGCAGCAGGTCGTCCTTGTCGATGCCGCAGATCTGCGCCACGCGGTCGGGGGTGCAATCGCGTACGGTGGCCTTGAGAGCGTCGAAGCCGCTGGTGTGCTCGGCGATGTAGCGGGCGTCGGTCCAGCCTTCCCACAGCATCAGGTGCAGCATGCCGTTGAACAGCATCACGTCGGTGCCGGGCTGGATGGGCAGGAACAGGTCGGCGATCTCGACCGTGTCAGTGCGGCGCGGGTCGGCCACGACGATCTTGAGCGCCGGGTTGGCGGCCTTCGCATCCTCGATGCGCCGGAACAGGATCGGGTGTGCCCAGGCCGTGTTGCTGCCGACGATGAACAGGCAGTCGGCGAACTGGAGGTCGTCGTAGCAGGTCGGCGGCGCATCGGCGCCAAGCGTCTTCTTGTAGCCGGCCACCGCGCTGCTCATGCACAGGCGCGAGTTGGTGTCGATGTTGTTGGTGCCGATCAGGCCCTTGGCGAGCTTGTTGAAGACGTAGTAGTCCTCGGTCAGCAACTGGCCGGAAACATAGAAGCCGACCGCGTCCGGGCCGTGGTCGCGAATCACCTGGGCGAACTTGTCGGCGGCCAGGTCGAGCGCCGGTTCCCAGCCGATGGCAACGGGTGCGGCCGTGCGCTCGGCCCGGCGCATCGGCTGCAGCAGCCGCGTCTGCAGCGTGACGGCCGCGCTCGCGGTCAGGTGCAGCGTCGAGCCCTTGGTGCAGAGCCGGCCGAAGTTGGCCGGGTGGTCCGGGTCGCCGCGCACACCGGTGATCTGCGCGCCATCGGATTCGATGATCACGCCGCAGCCCACGCCGCAATAGGGGCAGGTGGAGCGTGTTTGGTTCATGGTGTTCCTGAGGTCAAGCTGCGACGGGTCGTTTCGGGCCGGCGACCGGCCGCTCGAGGTCGGTGGCGTGGCTCGCCAGTTCCTCGCTGTCCAGATGCACCACGCCCTCCGTCACCTTGACCGCGAAGCGCGGCGTGCAGCCCTCGTCGGGCGACTTCGCGCAGCCGTCGTCGAGCCCGATGGCCCAGTTGTGCAGCGGACAGGCCACGCTGGTGCCGAACACGATGCCCTGGCTCAGCGGTCCGCCCTTGTGCGGGCAGCGGTCGAGCAGCGCGAAGACCTGGTTCTCGGCATTGCGGAACACCGCGACGTCGACACCCGCGGGACGGGCCACGCGCCGCGCACCCAGCACGGGGATGTCGTCGACGCGGCAGATGGGTTTCCATTCGTTCATGGTCGTGCTCTCCCTTTTCTTCAAACGGTTTGTGCCAGCTTGTCGACCACCGCCACCGGGGTGAACTGCCGGACGTCGACCGAGGCCTGGCTCGACTCGAACCACGGATCGGGCTCGCCGTCGAGCGCGAACTGCAGCCGCTCCCACAGGGTCTTGCGGCCCTCGGCGTCCTCGAGGATCTTCTTCTTCACGTAGTCGAGCCCGACGCGCCCGATGTAGTGCACCGTGCGCTCCAGGTACCAGCCTTCCTCGCGGTACAGCTGCAGGAAGGCGCCCGCGTACTCCATCACCTCCTCGGAGGTCTTCACCTTGATCAGGAACTGCGCCACCTCGGTCTTGATGCCGCCGTTGCCGCCGACATAGATCTCCCAGCCCGAGTCGACGCCGATCACGCCGACGTCCTTGATGCCCGATTCGGCGCAGTTGCGCGGGCAGCCCGAGACCGCCAGCTTGACCTTGTGCGGCGAGTACATCGCCCACAGCGCGCGTTCCAGGTCCTTGCCCAGCTGGGTCGAATCCTGGGTGCCGAAGCGGCACCACTCGCTGCCGACGCAGGTCTTCACGGTCCGCAGCGACTTGGCATAGGCAAAGCCGGAGGGCATGCCGATGTCCTTCCAGACGTTCTCGAGGTCTTCCTTCTTCACGCCCAAGAGGTCGATGCGCTGGCCGCCCGTGACCTTGACGGTCGGGATCTTGTACTTGTCGGCGGCATCCGCGATGCGGCGCAGCTCGTCGGGGGTGGTGTGGCCGCCCCACATGCGCGGAATCACCGAATAGGTGCCGTCCTTCTGGATGTTGGCGTGGCTGCGCTCGTTGATGAAGCGGCTCTGCGGGTCGTCCTTGGCCTCCTTGGGCCAGGTCGAGATCAGGTAGTAGTTGATCGCCGGCCGGCAGGTGGCGCAGCCGTTGGGCGTGCGCCAGCCGAGATTGCGGTAGACCTCGTCGTGGGTCAGGTAGTGTTCCTTGCGGATCGCCTCGCGCACGTCCTGGTGGCTGACGTCGGTGCAGCCGCAGACCGCCTTCTTCTTCGGCGTCGCCGAGTAGTCGCCGCCGGCCGTGAACATGAGGATCTGCTCGACCAGCCCGGTGCACGAGCCGCAGGAGGCGCTGGCCTTGGTGTGCTTCTTGACCTCCTCGAGCGTGAACAGGCCGCGGTCCTTGATGGCCTTGCAGATGGTGCCCTTGGTGACGCCGTTGCAGCCGCAGACCTCGGCCTCGTCGGGCATCGACGCCGCCTTGCTGTGGCCCTCGTGGCCGGTGTCGCCGATGTTCGATTCGCCGAACATCAGCTTGTCGCGGATGTCGTGCACGCTGCGGCCATCGCGCAGGAGCTTGAAGTACCAGCTGCCGTCGACCGTGTCGCCGTAGAGGCAGGCGCCGACCAGCTTGTCGTCCTTGATCACCAGCTTCTTGTAGACGCCGCCGAAGGGGTCGCTCATCACGATCTCCTCCGTGCCTTCGCCGCCCATGAACTCGCCGGCCGAGAACAGGTCGATGCCCGTGACCTTGAGCTTGGTCGAGGTCAGCGAGCCCAGGTAGCGGCCGATGCCGAACTGCGCCAGGTGGTTGGCCGCCACCTTGGCCTGCTCGAACAGCGGCGCCACCAGGCCATAGGCGATGCCGCGATGCGCTGCGCATTCGCCGACCGAGTAGATCCGGGCGTCGGTCACGGTCTGCATCGTGTCGCTGACCACGATGCCGCGGTTGACGTGCAGCCGGGCGCGCTCGGCCAGTTCGGTGTTGGGCCGGATGCCGACCGCCATCACGACCAGGTCGGCTGCGACCTCGGTGCCGTCCTTGAAGCGGATCGCGGTGACGCGGCCTTCGGGGCCGCCGACCAGCTCCTGCGTCTGCGCGCCCATCAAGAACCTCAGCCCGCGGTCCTCCAGCGACTTCTGCAGCAGCTTGCCCGCGACGTCGTCGAGCTGGCGCTCCATCAGCCAGGGCATCACGTGCACCACGGTCACGGTCATGCCGCGCAGCATCAGGCCGTTGGCCGCTTCCAGCCCCAGCAGCCCGCCTCCGATCACCACCGCGTTCTTGTGCGTGCGCGCGGTCTCGATCATGTAGTCGGTGTCGGCGATGTCGCGGTAGGCGATCACGCCCTTCAGGTCGCGGCCGGCCACCGGCAGCATGAAGGGGTTGGAGCCGGTGCACAGCAGCAGCCGGTCGTACGCGGCTTCGGTGCCGTCCTCGGCGCGCACGATGCGCTTCACGCGGTCGATCTCGACCACCTTCTTGCCGGCGTGCAGCGTGATGTGGTTCTCGGTGTACCACTCCCAGCTGTTGAGCACGATCTCGTCGACCGTCTGTTCGCCGGCCAGCACCGGCGACAGCAGGATGCGGTTGTAGTTGGGGTGCGGCTCGGCGCCGAACACCGTGATGTCGTAGAGATCGGGCTCGATCTTCAGCAGCTCTTCGAGCGTGCGCACGCCGGCCATGCCGTTGCCGACCATCACGAGTTTCATCTTCTTCATGGGGCTGGACCTTTCCTGGATTCAATCAAGCGAGTTGCCCGGGGCGCGCGTGGAGAATCGCGCCATGAGCTTTGAAGTGGACATCGGCTACAGCAGCCAGCGCGGGCCGCGCGAAGTCAACGAGGATTTCGCCGGCACCGTGCATGCGCCGCCCGGCGAGGAGGCGCGCGGGCTGATCGCCGCCATCGCCGACGGCGTGTCCACCGGCGGCCGGGGACTGGAGGCCGCGCAGACCACGGTGATGGGACTGCTGGCCGACTATTTCGCGACGCCCGACACCTGGGAGCCGACGGCCGCGCTGGACCGGCTGATCGGCGCCCAGAACGCCTGGCTGGCCGACCACAACCGGCGCCGGCAGGGCGGCGGCACTGCGCTCACCACGCTCACCGCGCTGGTGCTGCACGGCCAGACCTACACGCTGGCGCATGTCGGCGACACGCGCGCCTGGCGGGTGCGCGAGGGCGGCGAGCCGGCCGTGGCGCTGACTCAGGACCACGCCTTCGAGCACCCGGACCTGCGCAGCCGGCTGACGCGTGCGATCGGCCTGGATGACCAGGTGCGGGTCGACTACGCGCAGGGCGACGTGCGCGTCGGCGATTGCTTCGTGCTGAGTTCCGACGGCGTGCACGGCGTGCTCAAGGCGCAGCAGCTGGCCCGGTTCGCGCTGCAGGGAACGGCACTGGAGGGAAGCGAGGCGCTGGTGCGGGCGGCCCTGGCGGCCGGCACGCGCGACAACGCCACCGCGCTGGTGATCCGCGTCATCGGGCTCGATGCGCGCCAGCTCGACGACGAACTCGGCGATGTCCGCCGCCTGGCGCCGCCGGCTGCATTGAAGGTGGGCGACACGCTCGACGGCTACGTCATCACGGCACGGGTGGCCGACACCGGCGTGCACCTGCTCTACCAGGCGCGCCACCCGGTCACGCGGGAACTGGTCGCCCTCAAGACCTTGCATCCCTCGCGCGCTGGCGACCCGCAGGAGCGCGCCATGCTGGCGCACGAGGCCTGGCTGGGCCTGCGCGTCAGCGCGCGCGCCGACAGCGGCTTCGTGCGCGTGCACGAACGTGCCGAGGATGCGAGCGCGCTCTACATCGTGTTCGACTGGCACGGCGGCCGGACGCTCGAGCAGTTGCAGAAATCCGGCCACCGCAGCAGTGCCGCCGAGGTGGTTGCCGCGGCCATCGCCGTCGCGAAGGCGCTGGGCCGGCTGCACCGCCACGGTGTGGTGCACCGCGACATCAAGCCGGGCAACCTGCACCTGGGCGAGGACGGCCGCTGGCGCATCCTGGACCTGGGCGTGGCGCTGTCCGGCCGCGAGGGTGCCGCGCAGCGCGAACTGCATGCCGGCACGCCGAGCTACATCAACCCGGAGCAGTGGGAGGATGCCGGCGCCGATGCGGGGAGCGACCTTTTTGCGCTCGGCGTCACGCTCTACCAATGGCTCGCGGGACGCCTGCCCTACGGCGAGATCGAGCCCTACCAGCTGGCGCGGTACCGGCGCGACCCGGCCGCGCTCTCGCGCATCCGCCCCGACGTGCCGGTCTGGCTCGACCACCTGGTGTGCAAGGCGGTGGCGCGCGATCCCCGCCAGCGCTTCGAGACTGCCGAGGAACTGCTGCTGGCGCTGGAGCGCGGCGCCTCGCGCCCGATCGGTGCGCCGGGCGCCACGCCCCTGATCCGCCGCGATCCGGCTGCGCTTCTCAAGATCGCGCTGGCCGTGTCGCTGCTGTTCAACGCACTGCTCGTGTTCTGGCTGCTGTTCCTGCCGCACTAGCTTGGAACACCCCCGATGCGCCTGCGGCGCCTCCCCCTCCAGGGGGCGATACCAGCGGCCCGGCAAAGCCGGTTCCGCGGTATCCCTGGCCCTGGGCCGCGCGGGTTCCATGCGTCGCTTCATGGCTGGCGCGCCGTCTTGCGCGGAGCGACGTACGTCGCCTCCGCAGGAGCGTGGACCCGCGCGCGACCGCCTTTTTCGGCCCAGGTGCGGGTCCAGCGGATCTGCATCGCGCGCATCACGCCGAGCATCACCAGCGAGAGCGCAGCGAAGAAGACGAAGCCCCAGGTGTAGCTGCCCAGGTATTGCTTGGACAGGCCCATCGCGTTGGGCACCAGGCCGCCGCCGAGGGCGCCGATCTCGCCGATCATCGAGCCGGCCACCGCGGTGCTGGCCGGCCAGCGCAGCGGCACCAGCTGGAACAGCGCGCCGTTGCCCGCGCCCAGCGCCGCGAAGCAGACGATCAGCAGCAGCGTGGTGAGCACCAGCGATGCCGACGAGAGGCCCACCAGCACGAGGCCGATTGCCACCACCGCCAGCACCAGGGTCAGCGTGTTGACGCCGCCCCAGCGGTCGGAGATCCAGCCGCCGATCACCCGCACCGCGGCGCCCATGAAGGCGGCCAGCATGGTCAGCTGGCCGGCCTGCACCTTGCTCACGCCGAACTGGTCGTAGTAGTAGGAGGGCAGGAAGGTGGTGAGGCCGATGAAGCCGCCGAAGGTGACGCCGTAGATCAGGCTGAACACCCAGCCGTCCTTCTCGAACAGGCAGGCGATGTGCTCGCGGAAGCTGGCGTGGCTGTCGATGTCCGGCGGCTCCTTGGCGAACACGA
Organism: Variovorax sp. P2_H12; assembly: GCF_056403395.1. Taxonomy (NCBI): domain Bacteria; kingdom Pseudomonadati; phylum Pseudomonadota; class Betaproteobacteria; order Burkholderiales; family Comamonadaceae; genus Variovorax; species Variovorax sp. P2_H12. Next base: position 26,596 of record NZ_JBFUFO010000008.1, read on the forward strand.
TCATCACGATCATCGGCAGCAGGATCGCGCCGGCCGCGACGCCGTAGACGCTCTGCCAGCCCAGCCACTGCGCCAGCGGCGGCGCCACCAGCACCGACACCGCGGTGCCGACGTTGCCGGCACCCACCAGGCCCATCGCGAGGCCCTTGTGCTGCGGCGGGAACCAGCCCGAACCCAGCGACAGCGCGACACCGAAGCTGGCGCCCGCGATGCCCAGCAGCACGCCCATGGCGAGCAGGTCGTTGAAGCTCTTCACCATGAAGAAGCCGAACAGCATCGCCACCGCGATCAGTCCCATCTCGACCAGGGTCGCGTTCTTGCGGCCGATGTACTGCGACAGGATGCCGAGCGGAAAGCGCATCAGCGCGCCCGCGATGATCGGCACCGACAGCATCAGCCCCTTCTGCGCCGGCGAGAGGTCGAAGGTCTCGCCGATGAAGGGCGCCATGGCGCCGTTGAGCACCCAGATGCAGCACGAGAACGAGAAGTACAGGAAGGCCGCGAACAGCGTCGGGCCGTGGCCTGAATGCAGAAAGGTCTTGAAGCTGGACATCGTGTTCAGTGCGAAATGCCGCGGCCCGGCCGTGCGAGGGCCGTGTCGTCGGACAGGGTTGGGGAGATGTGGCCGCGGCGACAGCCGGTGGCCTGACGGGTGTGCCCGGCTTTGGCGTTGCCGGACTGCGGGCAGGAACCTGCCGCTTCACCAAGGCGGTGCTTCGTTACACCGCGCCTTGAATCAAGCAAGGGGCGTGCCAGCAATCGCCTGCTGGCCTGGCCTATGCTTTGCATCGCTTTCCCTGCCCCACCGTGAACCCACTTCTTGTTGTCCTGCCCCCCGAAACCATCGATGGCGCGCTGCCCGCGGCGCTCGCACAGGCGCTGGCCGGGTGCGGCATCGCGCCCGTCGCCTGCGTCGCTTGCGGCGACTTGGTGCGCCAGGCCGAGGCATCGGCACCGCGACAGATCCTGATCTGGCTGCCCGCATCCGTGCCCGAAGCGCTGCTTGGGGCGCTGCGTGCCTGGTCGGGCGGGCCGCCTTGCGCCCTGAGCCTGGTCAGCGCGCCCTTGGACGCCGGCGTGCACGAGCAACTGGTGGCGCTCGGCGTGCACGCCTGGGCGCCGGTCGAGCGGCTCGATGCGCCAACGCTGGCTGCGTTGCTGGTTCGTGCCCGGGCCCGCTGGCAGCGCGAGGCCGCGCTGCGCACCGAGATGGATGCTTTTCGCACCCGCCTGGACGAGCGCAAGTGGATCGACCGCGCCAAGGGCCTGCTGATGTCGGCGCGCGGCATCGGCGAGGACGAGGCCTTCGGCCTGCTGCGCGGCGCCGCGATGCATGCCAACCTGCGGCTCGGCGAGGTCTCGCGCTCGGTGCTCGAGGCCGCGCAGTGGGCCGATGCGATCAACCGCGCCGGCCAGCTGCGCATGCTGTCGCAGCGGCTGGTGCGCGTGGCGGCGCAGGCACTGGCCGGCATCGAGGCGCGGCGCGCCCGGGTGCTGCGCACGCAATCCGTCGAGCGGGTGCAGCACAACCTGGATCATCTCGCCACCCTGGCGCTGGGCGAGGCCGGCACCGCGGCGCTGGCTCGGGTGCGCAGCGCCTGGCAAGACCTGGAAACGGCGCTGTCGGCGCGGCTGGCGGCGCCCGCGCTGCTCGGGATCGATGCGCGGGCCGAGGGCCTGCTCCTGGCCGCCGAAGCACTGACCGACGCGCTCGAAGCCTCCGGCGCGCGCCGGGGGCTGCGCATCGTCAACCTCTGCGGCCGCCAGCGCATGCGTGCGCAGCGGCTGGCAAAGGACGCGCTGCTGGCGTCGATGCTGCCCGCGGCGCGATCGCAGGAGCGGCTGGCGCCGACCATGGACGAATTCGAAGCCGCGCTGCGGGAGCTCGAACAGGCGCCGCTGAGCTCGCCCGAGATTCGGGCCGCGTTGGCGATCGCGCGCGACGAATGGCTCCACCTCATGCGCGGTGTGCGCGGCCTCGACAGCGCCGAGGGGCGCGCGTCGCTGGTGCGCTCCAGCGATGCGCTGGTCGACACCTTCGAGCAGCTCACGGCCTCGTACGAGCACAGTCTGCAGGTCATCATGTCGTGACTCCCGGTGCGCGAGAGGCCGTGCGAGGGGCCGTGAGAGGGCCCGTTCAGGCCGCGACCTTCTCCACATGCGCCTGGCGCGTGTAGAGAAAGTCGATCACCGCCTTGCGCGCGTGCACGTACACCGGGTCCTCGGCCAGTTCCACGCGGTTGCGCGGCCGCGCGATGTCGACTGCCAGCACCTCGCCGATGGTGGCGGCCGGGCCGTTGGTCAGCATCACGATGCGGTCCGACAACAGCACGGCCTCATCGACGTCGTGCGTCACCATCACCACCGTGCTGCGGGTCTTCTGCACGATGGCCAGCAGTTCGTCCTGCAGCTTGGCGCGCGTGAGCGCATCGAGGGCGCCGAAGGGCTCGTCCATCAGCAGCACCTTGGGTTCCATCGACAGCGCGCGGGCGATGCCGACGCGCTGCTTCATGCCGCCCGAGATCTCGCCAGGCCGCTTCTGTGCTGCCGGCGTCAGGCCGACCAGTGCCAGCGCCGCTTCGGTGCGGGCCTTGAGCTGCGCCCTGTTCTCGGTCGCCGCGAACACGCGCTCGACCGCGAGGTAGACGTTCTCGTAGCAGGTCAGCCAGGGCAGCAGCGAGTGGTTCTGGAACACCACCGCGCGTTCGGGCCCCGGGCCCTTGATCTCGCGGTTGGCGCACAGCAGCACGCCCTGGGTCGGCGTCGTCAGGCCGGCGATCAGGTTCAGCAGCGTGGACTTGCCGCAGCCCGAGTGGCCGATCAGCGTGATGAACTCGCCCTTGGCGACGTTCAGGTTGACGTCGCGCAGTGCCAGGAAGCTGCCCTTGGCGGTCCTGAAGCGCTGCTCGACGCCCTGGATGGCGATGTACTTGTTGTCGTCATTCATTGGAAACCTCCGCGCAGCAGCGCTGCGGTATTCGTCTTCGGAACGGCCGTGCGACTCATGACTTGACTTCCTCGAACGTGAACGCGGTGGCGATCCTGATGAGCGCGAACTCGAGCACCAGGCCGACGATGCCGATGACGAAGATCGCGATGATGATGTTGGCGACGTTGAGGTTGTTCCACTCGTCCCAGACCCAGAAGCCGATGCCGACGCCGCCGGTCAGCATCTCGGCCGCGACGATCACCAGCCAGGCGGTGCCGACCGCCAGACGCACGCCGGTCAGCATGTAGGGCAGCACGGCGGGGAACAGGATCTTGGTGAAGATCTTCCACTCGCTGAGGTTCAGTACCCGAGCGACGTTCATGTAGTCGCTGGGCACGCGCTGCACGCCGACCGCGGTGTTGATGATCATCGGCCAGATCGAGCAGATGAAGATGGTCCAGATGGCGGCCGGATTGGCGCCCTTGAACACCAGCAGGCCGATCGGCAGCCAGGCCAGCGGGGACACCGGCCGCAGCAGGCTGATCAGCGGATTGAACATGCGCGAGAGGAACTCGAAGCGTCCGATCGCGAAGCCGGCCGGTATGCCGACCGCGGCCGCCAGCCCGAAGCCCAGCGCCACGCGCTGCAGCGACGAGAGCACGTTCCAGCCCACGCCCTGGTCGTTCGGCCCCTTGCTGTAGAACGGATCGCTGAAGACCGTGAGCGCCTGCTGCCAGGTCGCGAGCGGCGACGGAAAACCGGTGGTGCTCCTGAGCGCCACCAGTTCCCAGACGAGGACCAGCAGCGCGAAGCCCAGCAGCGGCGGCAGCACGCGCAGCCAGACGGCGCGGAAGTCGCGAGGCACGCGGGGCGTGGGCTCGACCGCGGCTGGCGATGGCGACGCCGCCGGCCTGGCGACGCTCTTCGCTGCCGGCGGCATCACCGGCTTGACATCGAGCGGGGAGTGGAAGACGGCACTGACCATGGCGGGCTCCTCAGGCGTGGACCTTGAACGAATCGGCATACTGCTTCGGGTTCTTGCCGTCCCAGACGACGCCGTCGAACAGCTTGCTGCTGCGCATCGTCTCCTTCGGCACCGCGGTCTTGGTGGCGGCGGCGGCCTGCTTGTAGATGTCGATCTGGTTGATCTGCGTTGCCACCTGCAGGTAGTCCGGGTGCTCCTTCAGCAGGCCCCAGCGCTTGTGCTGCGTCAGGAACCACATGCCGTCCGACAGGTACGGGTAGCTGACCGCGCCGTCGTTGTAGAACTTCATGTAGTTCGGGTCGTCCCAGCTCTTGCCGAGGCCGTTGGTGTAGCGCCCCAGGATGCGCTGGTTGATCGCGTCCACGCTGGTGTTGACGTAGCTCTTGTCGGCGATGGTCTCGGCCATCTTGTTCTTGTTCTGCAGGCCGGCGTCGATCCACTTGCCGGCCTCGAGGATCGCGGCGGTCACGGCGCGCGCCGTGTTCGGATACTTCTTCACGAACTCGCCGGTGGTGCCGAGCACCTTCTCCGGATGGTCCTTCCAGATGTCCTGGGTGGTGATGGCCGTGATGCCGATGCCGTCCATGATCGCGCGCTGCCCCCATGGCTCGCCCACGCAGTAGCCGTCCATGTTGCCGACCCGCATGTTGGCCACCATCTGCGGCGGCGGCACGGTGATGACCTTGGCGTCCTTCAGCGGGTTGATGCCGTTGGCGGCCATCCAGTAGTAGAGCCACATCGCGTGGGTGCCGGTGGGGAAGGTCTGGGCGAAGGTGTATTCGGCCTTCTCCTTGGCCATGACCTTGGCCAGCGAGGCACCGTCGACCGCGCCCTTGTCGGCCAGCTTCTTCGACAGCGTGATCGCCTGGCCGTTGTTGTTGAGCGTCATCAGGACGGCCATGTCCTTCTTCGGGCCGCCGATGCCCAGGTGCACGCCGTAGACCAGGCCGTAGAGCACGTGGGCGAAGTCGAGTTCGCCGTTGACCAGCTTGTCGCGCACGCCGGCCCAGCTGGCTTCCTTGCTCGGCACGATCTTCACGCCGTACTTCTTGTCGATGCCGAGCACCGAGGCCATCACGACGCTGGCGCAGTCGGTCAGCGGGATGAAGCCGATCCTGACTTCCTCCTTCTCGGGCTTGTCCGAGCCCTGGGCCCAGACGGCGGCGCGCAGCGCGGGATCGAGCCCGACCACGCCCGCGGCGGCGGCCTGCAGCACACGGCGGCGACTCAGTTTGGGTTTCAGCGCATCGGTCATGGGGCGAACTCCGGAAATGAAAAAGTCGATTCGGAAAAACGAAAAGGCGTCCTCGCCGCGCACGGGCCGCTCGAAGTCGAGCCCCTGCGGGGTAAGGACGCCTTTGTCCGGTTCGGTGGGCCGCACCCGCCGTTGGATGCCACCTGCCTGAAGACCTTCGTCGGTCTATGCCTTGAGTGATAGCAAGCAGCGTGCCAGTACCGTGGTGCTATGAAAAAGAGAGCGTCAATGGTCCATCAGGGCTTGCCAGCCGCCGGGTCTGGAGCGGAACCGGTGCGCCGCGCATCGCTTGTGCAGTGCACCATTCCGGGCCCGCGACGCACTCAGGAAGCCCTGTCGTCGGGCAGGTACTCGGCCATCGCGAGCACCGATTCGGCGACCTCGACCAGCCGGCGGCCCTGGTTCATCGCGGTCCGGCGCAGCATCTTGTGCGCTTCCTCCTCGCTGATGCGCCGGTGCGCCATCAGGAGCCCCTTGGCGCGCTCGACCAGCTTGCGCTCGTTGAGGGCGGCGCGCACGGTCTCGAGCTCGTCGCCCATGGCCTGCAGCCGGCGCGACTGCTCCTGCACCATGTCGAGGATGGAGCGTTCGAGTTGCTTGCCGTAAGGCGCACTGGCGGCCGGCGTGGCCGTGGCAGCCGGCGTCGCCACCGCATCGAGGAAGAAGTCCGCCGCGACGATGCCGGGGCCCTGCAGGCTGGCCAGCAGCGCCTCGTGCGCCTGCAGCTCGGCGCGGGCCTGCGCCGTCTTCTGTTCGCAGAGCTGCCGCAAATCGGCGGCCAACCGCTCCTCGACCGCCTGCATGGCGTCGATGCGGCGCGTGCAGCAGTCGAACCAGACCTGGCTCAGCTCGGTGTCGAGCCACACGCCTGCCGGCGCGGCGCAGGCGATGCGGCGCAGGCGCTCCTGTTCGGCGACTTGCGCCGGCGCCCGGACCGAGGCCCAGAGCTCGCCCAGGCCGGGTGCCGAGAACTCGGCAAAGCGCTGGAAGCAATGTTCCTGCGAGGCGATCAGGTGCAGCCATTGCTGCTGGCGCGCGCTGTCGTTGTAGCCCGAGGCGAAGGCCGCGGCGCCGCAGGCGCGCTCCTGGCCCGCGAACTCCTTGCCCTGCATGAAATTGAACAGCGCCACCAGCCGGCGCGAGATCTCGGGGTCGGTGGCGCCGTCGGCGGCCTCGAAGACCACTGCGATGAGACCGGCGACCAGCTTGACGAAGGCCGCGGTCGAACGGCCGGCATCGAGCTCCATCGCGCCGATGCGCTGCCGCAGCGCGGGCAGGGCGTCCAGCCCGGGCAGCACCCAGGCGATGCGGCTGAAGAGGCGCGCGCCGTTGCCGACCCGACCGCCTTCGGCATCGAGCTGGTCGAAGGCCAGGCGCACGGCTTCCTCGTGCCGCAGGCAGTCGGCCATCTGCTCCTGGCGTTGCGAGGCGAAGCGCCGGCCGCCCGATGCCAGAAAGACATTGGAGATGCCGCGCTCCCGCTGCAGCGCATGGACCAGCCGGGCGATCGTCGCCACCAGCTCGCTGGTGCGCGCGAGCTGCTCCAGCGCGTCGATCTCGCAACGCAGGGCGCCGACCAGGAAGCTCAAAGCGGATTTCATCGTGACTCTTCGAGTTTGCTCTCTGTGTTGCCTGACGACCCAGGCCGGATTTTTCGTGGAACACCGCGGAACCGGCTTCGCCGGGCCGCTGGTGTTGCCCCCGGCCGGGGGTGGGCGGCTACACGCAGTGAGCCAACCTGGGGGCGAGCTCATTGAGCAACATCCGTGCCCTCGGGGCGGACGCCACCTACACTCGCTGGATGCATGTACTGGGAATCGAATCCTCCTGCGACGAGACCGGCGTGGCGCTGGTCGAGGCCGGCGCCAGCGGGCTGCCTCGGCTGGCCGCGCACGCGCTGCACAGCCAGATCGCGATGCACCAGGCCTATGGCGGCGTGGTGCCCGAGCTTGCGAGCCGGGATCACATCCGCCGCGTCCTGCCGCTCACGCAGGCGGTGTTCGACGAGTCTGGCCGGCGGCTGGCCGATGTCGACGTGGTCGCCTACACGCGGGGGCCGGGGCTGGCGGGCGCCTTGCTGGTCGGCGCCGGCGTGGCGTGCGCGCTGGGCGCCGCGCTCGGCAAGCCGGTGCTCGGCGTGCATCACCTCGAGGGCCACTTGCTGTCGCCCTTCCTGAGCGCCGACCCGCCCGAGTTTCCCTTTGTCGCGCTGCTGGTGTCAGGCGGACACACCCAGCTGATGCGGGTCGACGGGGTGGGGCGCTACGCGCTGCTCGGCGAGACCATCGACGACGCCGCCGGCGAAGCCTTCGACAAGAGCGCCAAGCTGATGGGGCTGCCCTATCCCGGCGGCCCGTGGCTCGCGAAGCTGGCGGAGCAGGGCGACCCTGAGGCCTTCAAGCTGCCGCGTCCGCTGCTGCACAGCGGCAACCTCGATTTCTCCTTTGCCGGACTCAAGACCGCGGTGCTGACACAGGCCAAGAAGCTCGGCGACCAGCTCGAAGCCCGCAAGCCCGATCTCGCCGCCTCGACGCAGGCCGCGATCGTCGACGTGCTGCTGAAGAAATCGCTGGCCGCGCTCGAACAGACCGGCCTCGACCGCTTCGTGGTCGCGGGCGGCGTCGGCGCCAACCGGATGCTGCGCCAGCAGCTCGACGCGGCCTGCGCGAAGCGCGGCGTGCGCGTGCACTACCCCGAACTGCACCTGTGCACCGACAACGGCGCCATGATTGCGATGGCCGCGGCGATGCGGCTTCAGGCCGGCGTGCAGGCGCCGACCGGGCACTATGCCTTCGACGTCAAGCCGCGATGGCCATTGGCCTCGCTGAGCGGGCCACAGCAGGGCGCGTGATGCGCCGCCCCCACGCGGCCTCGCTTCGCGTGCGCCTAGCGTCGGTCTGAGAGCCTTCCCGGGTGGCCAGGGTCGGCAGCGGCAGCACGTCGAGCACCTTGCGCCAGAGCTGCGACCACTGCGGCCAGTCGTGGCCGCCTTCGGTGGTGAACACGCGGCCGGCCGGCAGCGCATCGGCCAGCAGATGGTGATTGGACGCAAAGCGGTCGCTGAGTCCGAAGCCCAGATACAGCGGCGGCAGGTGCTTGGCCTGCCGCGGCGACGCGTACTGCTGGAGCCAGGGCCACAGCTTGCGGTCGACCTCCTCGTCCGGCGGCGGCCCTTCGGGCGCCTTCCAGGCGCGCAGGCCGCCGGCCTTGTGGATCTCGGCGCCGATGGGCCGGCGCCCCAGGTAGGGCGCCAGGACGACGATGCCGTCGACCGTGCCCGGTGTCGCCAGCTCGTGGATCAGGGCCCCGAAGCCGCCGATCGAAATGCCCACCAGCCAGATCGACGCATAGCCCAGTGCGCGCTGGGGCCGGATCACGTCGTTCTGCAGCCGCTCGATGAAGGTCTGGTCGTAGTAATAAGAGACGTCGGCATCGACCAGCAGGGCATCGGCCGCGAGTTTGCGTTCCCTGACGGCGTCGATGAATCCTTCGCGCTCGAATTCCTCCGGTTTCAGGAAAGCCCCGGGAAGAAACACCAGCAGCGTGTCGGACCGGGCATGGCTCTGTGCAAACTTCAAGTGCGTTTTCATGGGCGCTTCGATCGGGCGCCCGCTGCCGGCTGCCGCTGCAGTTCGACGAATTCAGGCGCGATTTAAGAAGAAAGCATTGAAAAAGTCGTCACAGAACGTGACGAATTTCGCACTTATTGTGAGTCAGAAACAAGTCGGACAGGTAGCAAAAAAGTTACTCGATGAACTTTTTTTGCTCGCCCCCCAGGTCGGTCTCACTTCGTGTAGCCCTCCCACCCCCTACCGGGGGCAACACCAGCGGCCCGGCAAAGCCGGTTCCGCGGTGTTTCACCAAAGGGCCTGGCTGCGCCGGCCAAATCAATCGCGCTGTGGTTTTTCTACGGCTGCGCGCAGCGCGCCTGTTCGTGGGCAGTCGCGGAACCGGCTTCGCCGGGCCGCTGACTGCGCCCCCGGTAGGGGGTGGGAGGGCTACACGCAGTGAGCCCGATCTGGGGGCGAGCTTTAGTTGATTTGCAGTTGCGCGACGTTGCTGACCGGAACCAGCTTGCCCAGCTTGAGGCTCAGGACCCCGTTCTCGAGCTTCGCCTCGCTGGCGGCGACGTCGATGTCCTGCGGCAGCTCGTAGGCGGCTTTGAGCTGGCGCTTGGCTTCGGCCTTGCTCTCGATGCGGACCACGGCGCCTTCGATGCCGATCGTGAGATCGTCACGCGACAGGCCGGGCACGTCGAGCGTGAGGGTCCAGGTCTTGTCGTCCTGTTCGACGTTGAGCGAGCGTTGCGCGCCGGAGAAAGCCTCGTTGACGAAGCGCTCCAGGCTGCGATCGTGCGAGCGCGGAACGAAGCGGGCGGTGCGGACGGCGGGTGCAAAGAACATGATGAGGACTCCTGAGTGATGACCATCGGGACAAGAATGTGTGTCCCTTACACTGCGCGGCCGTTCAACAGAAGTCGCGTGCCGCATGCCATCCCATCTAGGCACTGCAAAAGGCGTTTCAAGACAATGATCTCCAGCTTTATTTGGCGCCGCAGGGCCTTGAAATTCGCGGCTCTGGCGCTATGCGCCTCGGCGCTGCCGCCGGTGCACGCGCAGGCCGCGCCGCCGATCCGGCTGGCCCTGATCGAGAGCATGAGCGGCCCCTTCGCCAACACCGGCGAGGCCGTGTTCCGCAACCTGCTGTGGGCGGTGGAGCGGGTCAACGCGCGCGGCGGCGTCAAGCTGCCGGGCGGCAACCGCTTCCTGCAGCTCGACCGCTACGACAGCAAGGGACAGAACGAGGAGGCCCTCTCCGCGTTGCGCGCCGCAATGGACGACGGCGCGCGCATCGTGCTGCAGGGCAATTCGTCGGCCACGGCGGCGGCGCTGATCGATGCGATCGACAAGAACAACGAGCGCGACCCGGCCCGGCGCGTGCTGTTTCTCAACTACTCGGCGGTCGACCCGGTGCTGACCAACGAGCGCTGCAGCTTCTGGCACTTCCGCTTCGATGCCCACGCCGACATGCGCGTCACCGCACTGATGCAGGTGCTGCAGGACGACAAGTCGCTCAAGCGCGTCTACCTGATCGGTCAGGACTACAGCTTCGGCCAGTCGGTGCTGCGCGAGTCGCGGCGGCAGCTCGGCGCCGCGCGTCCCGACGTGCAGATCGTCGGCGACGAATTGCACCCGATGGGCCGCGTCAAGGATTTCGCGCCCTATGCGAACAAGATCATGGCCAGCGGTGCGCAGGGCGTCATCACCGGCAACTGGGGCAACGACCTGACCCTGCTCGTGAAGGCCGCGCGCGAAGCGGGGTTCACCGGCAGCTTCTACACCTTCTACGGCAATGCCCTGGGCGCGCCGGCGGCCATCGGCGACGCCGGCATCGGCCGCGTGGTCGCCGTGGCCGACTGGCTGCCGAACGTGCAGACGCCGCAGAGCGAAGCCTTCTACCGCGACTTCCGCACCCGCTTCCCCAAGGCCTCCGATGACTATGTCCACATGCGCATGCAGCTGCTGATTGAGGCGCTGGCGCAAGCTATCGAGCGGGCCGGCAGCGTCGACACGGTGGCCGTGGCGCGGGCCCTCGAGAAGGCCGACGTCACGCTGGCCGGCCAGCGCGGCCACATGCGCGCCGAGGACCACCAGTTCCAGCAGCAGCTCGTGGTCGGCGTCATGGACCGGCAGGGAGCGCCCGGCGTGAAGTTCGATGTCGAGGGCTCGGGCTACGGCTTCCGGGTCATCAAGACGATTCCCGCGAGTCGTGCCGAAATGCCTTCGAGCTGCAAGATGCAGCGCCCCTGAACTGTTGCTCGCCCCCAGGTTGGCTCACTGCGTGTAGCCGCCCACCCCCTACCGGGGGCAACACCAGCGGCCTGGCAGAGCCAGATCCGCGGTGTTTCACCAACGGGCCGGGCTGCGCCGGCCTTGGTAGTGCTGGCGGCCACTTAACTGAACTGCAAGGAAAGATGACCATGCGCAAAGCAATCCAGAATCTCGAAGCCTCCAAGATCCGGGAGGTGGCCAATGCCGGCCTCGGCCGCAGCGACGTGCTGGCCTTCTGGTTCGGCGAGAGCGACGAGGTAACGCCCGAGGTGATCCGACAGGCGGCCATCGACTCGCTGCAGCGCGGCGAGACCTTCTACGCCCACAACCTGGGCCTGCCCGAACTGCGCGAAGCCGTCGCCGCGTACATGAGCAGCCTGCATCCGAAGATCGAGGCTTCGCGCATCGCGATCACCTCGGGCGGGGTCAGCGCGCTGATGCTGGCGGTGCAGGCGCTGGTCGACGCCGGCGACGAAGTGGTGGCGATCACCCCGGTGTGGCCGAACCTCACGGCGCAGCCCGCGATCCTGGGCGCACACGTGCGCTGCGTGTCGCTGGTGCCGAGGGCAGGGCAGTGGACCCTCGACCTGGAGACGCTGCGCGCGGCGGTCACGCCGGCGACCAAGCTGCTGATTGTCAACGCGCCCAACAACCCGACCGGCTGGACGCTGACGCGCGCCGAGCAGCAGGCGATCCTCGACCACTGCCGCGCCACCGGCACCTGGATCCTGGCCGACGAGGTCTACGAGCGGCTCTACTACGAGCCGACGCCGAACGGCTGCGCGCCGAGCTTCCTCGACGTGGCGAAGGCCGACGACCGCCTGGTGGTCGCCCACAGCTTCAGCAAGAGCTTCCTGATGACCGGCTGGCGGCTGGGCTGGCTGGTGCTGCCTGCGGCCCTGATGGACGGCATGGGCAAGCTGATCGAGTTCAACACCTCGTGCGCCAGCGTGTTCACGCAGCGCGCCGGCATTGCCGCGCTGGCGCATGGCAAGGAGATCACGCCCAAGATCGTCGCCCACCTCAAGGCCTGCCGCGACACGCTGGTGCCCTTGCTGGCCGACATCCCGGGCGTCGAAGTCGCTTCGGCGAGTGGCGGCATGTATGCCTTCTTCAAGCTCGAGGGCTTCGGCGACTCCCTCGAAGTCGCCAAGCGCCTGGTGGTCGAGGCCGGCCTGGGCCTGGCCCCCGGCAACGCCTTCGCCCCCGAAGCCCAGGGCTGGCTGCGCTGGTGCTTCGCCTCCAAGGACCCCGGCCGCCTGGTCGAAGGCGTCGACCGCCTCAAGCGCTGGCTCGCCGCACAATAACAATCGGTAGCAATCGGTAGCAATCGGCCGGCGAAGCCCGGCCCCTCGGTGAAACACCGAGGAACCGGCTTTGCCGGGCCTCAGGTGTTGCCCCCGGTAGGGGGTGGGCGGGCTACACGCAGTGAGCCCAACCTGGGGGCGAGCTATAATTTACGAGCTTTGCATCGTGCAAGCGCACGGTGGGTGCAGTTCCAGTGCCCACCGCAAGTCAAACATCCCGAAGACCTCGGGCCGGAACAAAGGAAAACACAATGATCGCAGCCTCCATCAAGGCCGAAGTCGTCAAGGACAACGCCCGCGCCGCCAACGACACCGGCAGTCCTGAAGTGCAAGTCGCACTGCTGACCGCCCGCATCAACGAGCTCACGCCTCACTTCAAGACGCACGCCAAGGACCATCACGGTCGCCGCGGCCTGCTTCGCATGGTGAGCCGCCGCCGCAAGCTGCTGGACTACCTCAAGTCCAAGGACGCCGACCGCTACACCGCGCTGATCGCCAAGCTGGGCCTGCGCAAGTAAGTCGAATCGCATGCAAAAACGCCTGGGTTAGTCCGCTAGCTCAGGCGTTTTTTACTTCGGAGCCGCCAAAACAGAGCGAAGCTGTGTCATTCCAGAGAGGTTCTCCCCGAGCTTCCCTGGAATGGCATCGTGTTCTGAAAAGCGCTCCAGCCCCCGCGGGGCCTGTGGTCGTCACGGGTCGAGCCGCTATCAAAACAGGAGCACACCATGAGCCTCTTCAACAAAGTCACCAAGTCCTTCCAGTGGGGCGACAAGACCGTCGTCCTGACCACCGGCGAGATCGCTCGCCAGGCCGGCGGTGCCGTGACCGTGGACATCGACGGCACCGTGGTGCTGGCCACCGTGGTGGCCTCGAAGTCGGCCAAGCCCGGCCAGGACTTCTTCCCGCTGACCGTCGACTACATCGAGAAAACGTACGCCGCAGGCAAGATCCCCGGCAGCTTCTTCAAGCGCGAAGCCAAGCCCAGCGAGCATGAAACGCTCACCAGCCGCCTGATCGACCGCCCGATCCGTCCGCTGTTCCCCGAAGGCTTCCTGAACGAAGTGCACGTGGTCATCCACACGCTGTCGCTCAACCCCGAAGTCGACGCCGACATCGCCGCCATGATCGGCGTCAGCGCCGCGCTGTCGATCTCCGGCATCCCGTTCAGCGGCCCGATCGGCGCCGCCCGCGTGGGCTACATCAACGGCCAGTACGTGCTGAACCCGGGCCAGACCGCCCGCCGCGATTCGCAGATGGACCTGGTCGTCGCCGGCACCGAAGCTGCCGTGCTGATGGTCGAGTCCGAAGCCCTGCAACTGAGCGAAGAAATCATGCTCGGCGGCGTGGTGTTCGGCCACGAGCAAGCCAACATCGCGATCAACGCGATCCACGAACTCGTGCGTGACGCCGGCAAGCCGGTCTGGGACTGGCAGCCGCCGGTCGAAGACGAAGCCTTCGTCGCCAAGGTCAAGGGCCTGGCCGAAGAAAAGCTGCGCGCGGTCTACCAGATCCGCAGCAAGCAGGCCCGTACGCAAGCCCTGCGCGAAGCCAACGCCAGCGTGATGGCGTCGCTCAAGGAAAGCGGCGAACCCTTCGACGCCGGCAAGGTCAACGACCTGCTGTTCGCGATCGAATCGAAAATCGTCCGCAGCCAGATCCTGGCCGGCGAGCCCCGCATCGACGGCCGCGACACGCGCACCGTGCGCCCGATCGAGATCCGCAACGGCGTGCTGCCGCGCACCCACGGTTCGGCCCTGTTCACCCGCGGCGAAACGCAGGCACTGGTCATCACCACGCTCGGCACCGAGCGCGACGCGCAGCGCATCGACGCGCTGATGGGCGAGTACGAAGACCGCTTCCTGTTCCACTACAACATGCCTCCGTTCGCCACCGGCGAAGTCGGCCGCATGGGGTCGACCAAGCGCCGCGAAATCGGCCACGGCCGCCTGGCCAAGCGCGCGCTGGTCGCGGTGCTGCCGAACAAGGAAGAGTTCCCCTACACGATCCGCGTGGTGTCTGAAATCACCGAGTCGAACGGCTCCTCGTCGATGGCTTCGGTCTGCGGCGGCTGCCTCTCGATGATGGACGCCGGCGTGCCGATGAAGGCCCACGTGGCCGGCATCGCCATGGGCCTGATCAAGGAAGACAACCGCTTCGCGGTGCTGACCGACATCCTGGGCGACGAAGATCACCTGGGCGACATGGACTTCAAGGTGGCCGGCACGACCAACGGCATCACGGCGCTGCAGATGGACATCAAGATCCAGGGCATCACCAAGGAAATCATGCAGGTCGCACTGGCCCAGGCCAAGGAAGCGCGCATGCACATCCTCGGCAAGATGCAGGAAGCCATGGGCGAGGCCAAGGCCGAAGTCTCGAGCTTCGCGCCGCGCCTGACCACGCTGAAGATCAACCCCGAGAAGATCCGCGACGTGATCGGCAAGGGCGGCTCGGTCATCCGCGGCCTGCAGGAAGAAACCGGCACGACGATCAACATCGACGAAGACGGCACCATCACCATCGCGTCGACCGATCCGGAAAAGGCCGAGGCGGCCAAGAAGCGCATCGAGCAGATCACCGCGGAAGTGGAAATCGGCAAGGTCTACGAAGGCCCGGTCACCAAGATCCTCGACTTCGGCGCGCTGATCAACCTGCTGCCCGGCAAGGACGGCCTGCTGCACATCAGCCAGATCGCGCACGAGCGCGTCGAGAAGGTGACCGACTACCTGAGCGAAGGCCAGATCGTCAAGGTCAAGGTGCTCGAGACCGACGAGAAGGGCCGCGTCAAGCTGTCCATGAAGGCCCTGACCGAGCGTCCGGCCGGCATGGAATTCAGCGAGCGTGCGCCGCGTGAAGACCGTGGCGATCGCGGCGATCGTGGTGGTGAGCGCCGCGAGCGTTCGGACCGTGGCGATCGTGGCGATCGTCCGCCGCGCGCCGAGCGTGCGCCCCGCTTCGAGGGCAACGACCGCGGCGGCGAGCAGCAGCCCGAGCAGATGGCCGAGCAACTGCCGCTGCAGGAAAGCGGCCGCGGCGGCGATCATTCCGCTTGACGCGCCGCGATGGCGGCGACGCCATCGCGATTGCGGGCCGGTCGGCATGCGCCGCACGGCGCGCGCCGCATTCAGGAAGAGACCATGAAAGCCATTGAGATCACATCGTTCGGCGCCCCCGAGGTGCTGCGCGTGGCGGAACGTCCGGCGCCGGTCGCCGGCCCCGGCGAACTGCTGATCCGTGTTGCCGCGAGCGGCGTCAACCGGCCCGACGTGCTGCAGCGCACCGGCAACTATCCGGTGCCTCCGGGTGCCTCGGACCTGCCGGGCCTGGAAGTCGCGGGCGAGATCGTCGCGGGCGACGACAAGGCCCTGGCCGAGGCCGGCTTCAAGCTCGGCGACCACGTCTGCGCGCTGGTCGCCGGCGGCGGCTATGCCGAACTCTGCGTGGCGCCCGTCTTGCAATGCCTGCCGGTTCCGAAGGGCTGGAGCGACGTCGAAGCCGCCACCTTGCCTGAAACATTCTTTACGGTCTGGAGCAATGTGTTCGAGCGCGGCCGGCTTCAAAAGGGCGAGACCCTGCTGATCCAGGGCGGCTCGAGCGGCATCGGCGTGACCGCGATCCAGCTCGGCCGCGCGCTCGGTGCCACCGTCATCGTGACCGCGGGCAGCGACGACAAGTGCGAGGCCTGCCTGAAGCTCGGCGCCGACCATGCGATCAACTACAGAAACGCCGATTTCGCCGAGGAGGCCAAGCGCCTCACCGGCGGCAAGGGCGTCGACGTGATTCTCGACATGGTCGCCGGCGCCTACGTGGCGCGCGAGATCGACTGCCTGGCCGAGGACGGCCGGCTGGTGATCATCGCGGTGCAGGGCGGCGCCAAGGCCGAGATCAATGCCGGCCTGGTGCTGCGCCGGCGGCTCACGGTGACCGGCTCGACGCTGCGGCCGCGGCCGATCGCCTTCAAGGGCGCGATCGCCAAGGCGCTGCGCGAGAAGGTCTGGCCGCTGCTCGAAAGCGGCGCGGTCAAGCCGATCATCCACAGCCGCTTCGCCGCACTCGGGGAGCCCAGCGGCGCTGCGCAGGCGCACGTCCTGATGGAATCGAACCAGCACATCGGCAAGATCGTGCTGACCTGGTGAACTAGACAGACATGACGACCAAAAAGAAGCTGATCGCAGGCAACTGGAAGATGAACGGCAGCCTGCCTGCCAACGAGGCGCTGCTGAAGGCCCTGCTGGCCGGCGTGGGCGCCCCGGCGTGCGAGATCGCGGTCTGCGTGCCGGCGCCCTACCTGGCGCAGGTGCAGTCGCTGGTGACCGGCTCGCCGGTCGCGCTCGGCGCGCAGGATCTCTCGGCCCAGCCGCAGGGCGCCTTCACGGGCGAGCAATCGGCTGCGATGCTGAAGGAGTTCGGCGTGCGCTACGCCATCGTGGGGCACTCCGAGAGGCGCCAGTACCATGGCGAGACCGACGAGTTGGTCGCCGCCAAGACCGCCGCTGCGCTGGCCAACGGCATCACGCCGATCGTCTGCGTCGGCGAAACGCTGGCCGAGCGCGAGGCAGGGCACACCGAGGAGGTCGTCAAGCGCCAGCTGGCCGCGGTGATCCACGTCAACGGCCACTGCATCAGCGAGATCGTGGTCGCGTACGAGCCTGTCTGGGCCATCGGCACCGGCAAGACCGCGACCCCGGCGCAGGCGCAGGCCGTTCATGCGGTGCTGCGTGCCCAGTTGCACCACGCGGCGAGCGAACACGCCGCCGGCATCCGCATCCTCTACGGCGGCAGCATGAACGCGGCCAATGCGGCCGAATTGCTCGCCGAAGCCGACATCGACGGCGGCCTGATCGGCGGCGCCTCCCTCAAGGCCCCGGATTTCCTGCAGATCATTGCAGCGGCCCGCTGAAACGCGCGTGCCCGAAGAAAGAACTTAGGAGTTAGAACGAATGAACGTGGTCCTCAATATCCTGGTGGGCGTGCAGATGCTCACCGCACTCGCGATGATCGGGCTGATCCTGATCCAGCACGGCAAGGGCGCCGACATGGGCGCCGCCTTCGGCAGCGGCAGTGCCGGCAGCCTGTTCGGCGCCAGCGGCAGCGCGAACTTCCTGTCGCGCACCACTGCGGTGCTGGCGGCGGTGTTCTTCGCCTGCACCTTGTTGTTGGCCTATTTCGGCCACGCGCGGCCGGCCGGCGGCGGCAGCCTGCTGGAGCGCGCGGCGATCGGCGCACCGGCGGCCGTGCCGGCACCGGCGCCCGCGGCGTCGGATTCCGCGGCGCAGATCCCCAGCGGCAGCGCGCCGGCGGCTCCAGCCGCACCGGCTTCGGCGCCGGCTGCGCCTGCTGCAGGTGCGGGCCAGATCCCGTCCAAGTAAATCCAGTCGAGATCTCTTCAGCCGTCAGTGAAAACGGCTGTTTTTCAGGGTAAACTCTAAAGCTGTTCCGGAAAGCCAAAACCTTACAAGGTTCCTCATGCCATCCGGGCAGCAAAAACCGCGGTCGTGGTGAAATTGGTAGACACGCTATCTTGAGGGGGTAGTGGCGAAAGCTGTGCGAGTTCGAGTCTCGCCGACCGCACCAAATCTCACCGGCAGGAAAAGCACTTCCTGCCGGTGTCAAGCGGTGATTGAACCCCCTGATGAACCTCGATTCCTACCTCCCCGTCCTGCTGTTCATCCTGGTCGGTGTCGGTGTCGGCGTCGCTCCACAGGTTCTGGGTTACATCCTCGGCCCCAATCGGCCTGACGCAGCAAAGAATTCCCCCTACGAATGCGGCTTCGAAGCCTTCGAAGATGCGCGCATGAAGTTCGATGTCCGGTACTACCTGGTCGCGATCCTCTTCATTCTTTTCGATCTCGAAATCGCTTTTCTCTTTCCCTGGGCCATCGCGCTCAAGGAGATCGGTGCCGTCGGCTTCTGGGCCATGATGATCTTCCTGGCCGTCCTCGTCGTGGGCTTCGTCTACGAGTGGAAAAAGGGCGCGCTCGATTGGGAATGACAAGGAATTCGCAAAATGGCCATTGAAGGCGTCATGAAGGAAGGCTTCGTCACCACCACCTACGACTCGGTGGTGAACTGGGCCAAGACCGGATCACTGTGGCCCATGACCTTTGGTCTGGCCTGCTGTGCCGTGGAGATGATGCACGCGGGCGCCGCCCGCTACGACATCGACCGCTTCGGCATGCTGTTCCGCCCCAGCCCGCGCCAGTCCGATCTGATGATCGTGGCCGGCACGCTGTGCAACAAGATGGCGCCGGCGCTGCGCAAGGTCTACGACCAGATGCCCGAGCCGCGCTGGGTGCTCTCGATGGGGTCGTGCGCCAATGGCGGCGGTTACTACCACTACAGCTACTCGGTCGTGCGCGGCTGCGACCGCATCGTGCCGGTCGACGTCTATGTGCCGGGCTGCCCGCCGACCGCCGAGGCGCTTCTGTACGGAATCATCCAGCTTCAGCAGAAGATCCGCCGTACCAACACGATCGCGCGCGCCTGAAGAGCGAGAGACATGACCGACTTTGCCATTTCTCCCGAGGCGCTGAAGACCCAGATCACCGAAACGCTTGGACCCAAGGCCAGGAGCGTCACGCTCGCGCTGGGCGAGGTGACGGTGGTGGTGGCTGCCGCCGACTACCTCGAAGTTGCGACCCTGTTGCGCGACGCCCCCGGCTGCCGCTTCGAGCAGTTGATCGATCTCTGCGGCATGGACTATTCCGATTACCGCGAAGGCGAGTGGCAGGGCGAGCGTTTCTGCGTCGTCACCCACCTGCTGTCCGTCAGCCTGAATCAGCGCGTGCGCCTCAAGGTGTTCGTGCCCAATGAAGACCTGCCGGTCATCGATTCGCTGACGCCCGTCTGGAATGCGGCCGGCTGGTTCGAGCGCGAAGCCTTCGATCTCTACGGCATCGTGTTCGAGGGCCATGACGACCTGCGCCGCATCCTGACCGACTACGGCTTCATCGGCCATCCGTTCCGCAAGGACTTCCCGGTGTCGGGGCATGTCGAGATGCGCTACGACCCGGAACAGAAACGCGTGATCTACCAGCCGGTCTCGATCGAGCCGCGCGAAATCACTCCCCGGGTGATCCGTGAAGACAACTACGGTGGCTTGCACTGATGGCTGAGATCAAAAACTATACGCTGAACTTCGGCCCGCAACACCCCGCAGCACACGGCGTGCTGCGTCTCGTGCTCGAACTCGACGGCGAAGTCATCCAGCGCGCCGACCCGCACATCGGCCTGCTGCACCGCGCGACCGAGAAGCTCGCCGAGTCCCGCACCTTCATCCAGTCGCTGCCCTACATGGACCGT
The DNA here is from genome assembly GCF_056403395.1 of Variovorax sp. P2_H12. Taxonomy (NCBI): domain Bacteria; kingdom Pseudomonadati; phylum Pseudomonadota; class Betaproteobacteria; order Burkholderiales; family Comamonadaceae; genus Variovorax; species Variovorax sp. P2_H12. The sequence continues at coordinate 46,205 of NZ_JBFUFO010000008.1, forward strand.
CTCGACTACGTGTCGATGATGAGCAACGAGCACGCGTACTGCCTCGCGATCGAGCGCCTCATGGGTCTCGACGTGCCGCTGCGCGCGCAGTACATCCGCGTCATGTTCGCCGAGATCACCCGGCTGCTGAACCACCTGCTGTGGCTCGGCGCGCACGGCCTCGACTGCGGTGCGATGAACATGCTCATCTACTGCTTTCGCGAGCGTGAAGACCTGTTCGACATGTACGAGGCGGTGTCGGGCGCGCGCATGCACGCGGCCTATTTCCGACCGGGCGGCGTCTACCGCGACCTGCCCGACGCGATGCCGCAGTACAAGGTCAGCAAGATCAAGAACGCGAAGGCGATCGAGCGGCTCAACGAGAATCGCCAGGGCTCGCTGCTCGATTTCATCGACGACTTCTGCAAGCGCTTCCCGAGGATGGTCGACGAGTACGAGACGCTGCTCACCGACAACCGCATCTGGAAGCAGCGCACGGTCGGCATCGGCGTGGTCACGCCCGAGCGCGCCCTGAACCTCGGCTTCACCGGCCCGATGCTGCGCGGCTCGGGCATCGCCTGGGACCTGCGCAAGAAGCAGCCCTACGACGTCTACGACCGTGTGGATTTCGACGTCCCCGTCGGCGTCACGGGCGACTGCTACGACCGCTACCTGGTTCGCGTCGAGGAGATGCGCCAGGCCAACAAGATCATCCAGCAGTGCTCGGCCTGGCTGCGCACCAACCCGGGCCCGGTCATCACCAGCAACCACAAGGTGGCGGCGCCGGCGCGCGAATCGATGAAGGCCAACATGGAGGAGCTGATCCACCATTTCAAGCTTTTCACCGAAGGCTTCCACGTGCCCGAAGGCGAAGCCTACGCGGCGGTCGAACACCCGAAGGGCGAGTTCGGCATCTACCTGGTGAGCGACGGCGCCAACAAGCCCTACCGTCTGAAGATCCGCGCACCGGGCTTCCCGCACCTGGCGGCCCTGGACGAAATGGCGCGCGGACACATGATTGCCGATGCGGTCGCCGTGATCGGCACCATGGACATCGTGTTCGGCGAGATCGATCGATGAGCCAACCCATGCATTCCGACACTTCTTCCCACAGCAGCCAGGCGCCGCTGTCGGCCGCCACGCTGGAGCGGTTCGCCCGCGAGGTTGCCAAGTATCCGCCGGCGGGCAGGCAGTCGGCCGTGATGGCCTGCCTGGCCATCGTGCAGCAGGACGAGGGCTTCGTCAGCGAGCAGCGCGAACGCGAGATCGCGGCCTATCTCGGCATGGCGCCGATCGCGGTGCACGAGGTCACGACCTTCTACAACATGTACAACCAGCGGCCGCTGGGCGCGTACAAGCTCAACGTCTGCACCAACCTGCCGTGCCAGCTGCGCGACGGCGCCGTGGCGCTGGCCCATCTCGAGAAGAAGCTTGGCATCCGCATGGGCGAGACCACGCCCGACGGCATGTTCACGCTGCAGCAGAGCGAATGCCTGGGCGCCTGCGCCGATTCGCCCGTGCTGCTGGTCAACGACCGCACCATGTGCAGCTTCATGAGCAACGAGAAGCTCGACCAGCTGATCGACGGCTTGCGCGGCGCGACCGCGAAGGGAGCCCAATGATGTCGCCCGAGCAAGTGCTCTCGCAGTTCCAGGCCACCGGGGTCCAGACCTGCTTCCACGACCGCCACATCGAGCCGCAGATCTACGCCGGCCTGAACGGCACCAACTGGCGCCTGGCCGACTACGAGGCGCGCGGCGGCTACAAGGCGCTGCGCAAGATCCTCAGCGAGGGCCTGACGCCCGACCAGGTGATCGCCGAAGTCAAGGCCTCGGGCCTGCGCGGCCGTGGCGGCGCGGGCTTCCCGACCGGCCTCAAGTGGAGCTTCATGCCGCGCCAGTTTCCGGGCCAGAAGTACCTGGTCTGCAACTCGGACGAGGGCGAGCCGGGCACCTGCAAGGACCGCGACATCCTGCAGTTCAACCCGCACATCGTGATCGAGGGCATGGCCATCGCGGCTTACGCGATGGGCATCAGCGTGGGCTACAACTACATCCACGGCGAGATCTTCCAGTCCTACGACCGCTTCGAGGAAGCGCTCGAGGAGGCGCGCGCCGCCGGCTACCTCGGCGACGGCATCATGGGCAGCAGCTACAACTTCCAGCTGCACGCCGCGCACGGCTTCGGCGCCTACATCTGCGGCGAGGAAACCGCGCTGCTCGAATCGCTCGAAGGCAAGAAGGGCCAGCCGCGCTTCAAGCCGCCGTTCCCGGCCAGCTTCGGCCTCTACGGCAAGCCGACCACGATCAACAACACCGAGACCTTCGCGGCGGTGCCGTGGATCATCAACAACGGTGGCGTGGCCTACCTCGAGTGCGGCAAGCCGAACAACGGCGGCACCAAAATTTATTCGGTCAGCGGCGACGTCGAGCTGCCCGGCAACTACGAAGTGCCGATGGGCACGCCGTTCTCCAAGCTGCTCGAGCTCGCGGGCGGCGTGCGCAAGGGCCGCCAGCTCAAGGCGGTGATCCCCGGCGGATCGTCGTCGCCGGTGCTGCCGGCCGCGATCATGATGGAGTGCACGATGGACTACGACTCCATCGCCAAGGCCGGCTCGATGCTGGGCTCGGGCGCCGTCATCGTGATGGACGACAGCCGCTCGATGGTCGAGTCGCTCAAGCGGCTTTCGTACTTCTACATGCACGAATCCTGCGGCCAGTGCACGCCCTGCCGCGAGGGCACGGGCTGGCTCTGGCGCGTGGTCGACCGCATCCACAACGGCCGCGGCAGGGCGTCCGACATGGACCTGCTGAACTCGGTCGCCGACAACATCCAGGGCCGCACCATCTGTGCGCTGGGCGACGCCGCCGCGATGCCGGTGCGCGCCATGATCAAGCACTTCCGCCACGAGTTCGAGGCGTTGATTCCGGGCTACGTCCAGCCGACGCCGGCCAAGGCCTGATGAGGCGCTGAGAAAAACATATGGTTGAAATCGAACTCGACGGCAAGAAGGTCGACATCGTCGAAGGCAGCATGATCATGCATGCGGCCGACAAGGCGGGCACCTACATCCCGCACTTCTGCTATCACAAGAAACTCAGCATCGCGGCCAATTGCCGCATGTGCCTGGTCGACGTCGAAAAGGCGCCGAAGCCGATGCCGGCCTGCGCCACGCCCGTGACGCAGGGCATGATCGTCCGCACCAAGAGCGACAAGGCCATCAAGGCCCAGCAGTCGGTGATGGAGTTCCTGCTGATCAACCACCCGCTCGACTGCCCGATCTGCGACCAGGGCGGCGAATGCCAGCTGCAGGACCTGGCCGTGGGCTACGGCGCCTCGTCTTCCCGCTACGAGGAAGAAAAGCGCGTGGTGTTCCACAAGGACGTCGGCCCGCTGATCAGCATGGAAGAGATGAGCCGCTGCATCCATTGCACGCGTTGCGTGCGCTTCGGCCAGGAAGTGGCCGGCGTGATGGAGCTCGGCATGTCGCACCGCGGCGAGCACGCCGAGATCGAGACCTTCCTCGGCGACTCGGTCGACTCCGAGCTGTCGGGCAACATGATCGACATCTGCCCGGTCGGCGCGCTCACCAGCAAGCCCTTCCGCTACAGCGCCCGCACCTGGGAGCTGTCGCGCCGCAAGTCGGTCAGCCCGCACGACTCCACCGGCGCCAACCTGATCGTCCAGGTCAAGAACAACCGCGTGATGCGCGTGGTGCCGCTCGAGAACGAAGACGTCAACGAATGCTGGATCGCCGACCGCGACCGCTTCTCGTACGAGGCGCTGAACGGCCCCGAACGCCTCACGCAGCCCATGCTCAAGCAGGGCGGCCATTGGCAGCAGGTCGACTGGCAGACCGCGCTCGAATACGTCGCCAACGGCCTGAAGCAGATCAAGGCCGACCACGGTGCCCAGAGCATCGGCACGCTGGCCAGTCCGCACAGCACGCTCGAAGAACTGCACCTGGCCAAGCTGCTCACGCACGGCCTGGGCAGCAACAACATCGACTACCGCCTGCGCAACGCCGAGTTCGGCGCGGCCGAAGGCATCCGCTGGCTCGGCATTTCGATCGCCTCGCTGTCGCAGCTCCAGCGCGTGCTGGTGGTCGGCTCGAACCTGCGCAAGGACCATCCGCTGTTCGCGCAGCGCATCCGCCAGTCGGTGCGCAAGGGCGGCGCATTGAGCGCCATCACCTCGCCTGAACTGCTGGCCGATGCCGACGCCTGGGCCATCCCGCTCGCCCAGGCGGTGCGCGCGCCGGCCGACCAGTGGGTCGACGCCTTGGCCGAACTCGCCGGCGCGATCGCCGAGACCACCGGCGCCACGGCACCGGTGGCGCGCAACGGCGCCGCCAGCGACGCCGCGAAGGCCCTGGCCGCCTCGCTGCTCGGCGGCGAGCGCAAGGCGATCCTGCTCGGCAATGCCGCGGCTCACCATCCGCGTGCCGGCAGCCTGCTGGCGCTGGCCAACTGGATCGGCGCCCAGACCGGCGCCAGCGTCGGCTACCTGACCGAAGCCGCCAACACGGTGGGCGCGCAGCTGGTCGGCGCACTGCCCAGGCAGGGCGGGTTGAACGCGGGCCAGATGCTCGCGGGCGGCCTCAAGGCCGCGCTGTTGCTCAACACCGAGCCGGCCTTCGACTCGGCCGCTGGCGAGTCCGCGCTCGACGGCCTCGCGCGTGCGCAGATGGTCGTCACGCTGAGCCCGTTCAAGGCGAACCTCGAAATCAGCGATGTGCTGCTGCCGATCGCGCCGTTCACCGAAACGCCCGGCACCTTCGTCAACGCCGAAGGCCGTGTCCAGAGCTTCCATGCGGTCGTCAAGCCGCAGGGCGAGGCGCGACCGGCCTGGAAGGTGCTGCGCGTGCTGGCCAACCTGCTGGGCCTGCCGGGCTTCGCTTTCGAGTCGACCGGCGACGTGCTGGCCGACCTCGGTTCGCCCGCCCAGGTGGCAGTCGACAAGCTGGCCAACACCACCCGCGCAGCGATCGACACCAGCGACGCGGCACAGCCGGCACCGGTGGTCGCTGGCATCTACCAGCTCGACTCGATCGTGCGCCGGGCACCGTCGCTGCAGCTCACCGCCGATGCCCGCCAGGCAGCGGCCGCACAGGAGGTGTCGGCATGATCGACGCACTGCACGGCTTCGGCCTCGGCCTGGTGTCTGCCGGCTGGTGGACAGGCGTCCTCTGGCCGGTGATCTGGACCCTGATCAAGATCATCGTCGTCGTGATCCCGCTGATGGGCGCGGTCGCCTACCTCACGCTGTGGGAGCGCAAGGCCATCGGCTTCACGCAGATCCGCATCGGCCCCAATCGCATCGGCCCGCTGGGCCTGCTGCAGCCGATCGCCGACGCGCTCAAGCTGCTGACCAAGGAAATCATCCTGCCGACGGTCGCCAACAAGGGCTTGTTCCTGCTGGGGCCGATCATGACCATCATGCCGGCGCTGGCCGCCTGGGCGGTCATTCCCTTCGGTCCCGAGGTCGCGCTGGCCAACATCAACGCCGGCCTGCTGTTCGTGATGGCCATCACCTCGCTGGAGGTCTACGGCGTGATCATCGCCGGCTGGGCCTCGAATTCGAAGTACGCCTTCCTCGGCGCGCTGCGCGCCTCGGCGCAGATGGTCAGCTACGAAATCGCGATGGGCTTCTGCTTCGTCGTGGTGCTGATGGTCTCGGCCAGCCTCAACATGACGGACATCGTGATGGGGCAGGGCAAGGGCCACTTCGCCTCGATGGGCGTCGGCTTCCTGTCGTGGAACTGGCTCTCGCTGCTGCCGATCTTCGTCGTCTACTTCATCTCTGGCCTGGCCGAAACCAACCGCCACCCCTTCGACGTCGTCGAAGGCGAATCGGAGATCGTCGCCGGCCACATGATCGAGTACTCGGGCATGAGCTTCGCGATGTTCTTCCTGGCCGAGTACGCCAACATGTGGCTGGTCTCGATCCTGTGCGCGGTGCTGTTCCTCGGCGGCTGGCTGCCCCCGTTCGACTTCCTGGCCTTCATCCCGGGCTGGATCTGGCTCGGCCTCAAGACCTTCTGCGTGGTCACGATGTTCCTCTGGGTCCGCTCGACCTTCCCGCGCTTTCGCTATGACCAGATCATGCGGCTGGGCTGGAAGATCTTCATTCCGGTCACGCTGGTGTGGCTGGTGGTGGTGGGCGCCTGGATGCAGACCCCCTTCAACATCTGGAAATAACAGGAACTGCCATGACTGCGCCCTCCGCCAGCGCGCTTGCGCGCTCCTCGACGACCGCGTCCGCGCCTTTCTCGCTCAAGGACTTCCTGTCCAGCTTCATGCTGGTCGAGTTGTTCAAGGGCCTGGCGCTGACCGGCAAGTACGCCTTCAGCCGCAAGATCACCGTGCAGTTCCCGGAAGAGAAGACGCCGCTGTCGCCGCGCTTCCGCGGCCTGCATGCGCTGCGCCGCTATGAGAACGGCGAAGAGCGCTGCATCGCCTGCAAGCTCTGCGAGGCTGTCTGCCCGGCGCTCGCGATCACGATCGAATCCGAGGTGCGCGACGACGGCTCGCGCCGCACCACGCGCTACGACATCGACCTGACCAAGTGCATCTTCTGCGGCTTCTGCGAAGAGAGCTGCCCGGTCGACTCGATCGTGGAGACCCACATCTTCGAATACCACGGCGAAAAGCGGGGCGACCTGTACTTCACCAAGGACATGCTGCTCGCCGTCGGCGACCGCTACGAAAAAGAAATCGCCGCCAACAAGGCGGCGGACGCCAAGTACCGCTGAGGCGGTTGGCCCGAACCTCGAAGAAAACGAATCCGACCCATGGACGTCAAGACCGGTCTGTTCTATCTGTTTGCCGCGGTACTGCTGTTCGCAGCTTTCCGCGTCATCACCGCGCGCAACCCCGTGTATGCGGCGCTCTACCTGGTGCTGGCGTTCTTCCAGGCATCGGCCATCTGGCTCCTGCTGCGCGCCGAGTTCCTGGCCATCACGCTGGTGCTCGTCTACGTGGGGGCGGTGATGGTGCTGTTCCTGTTCGTGGTCATGATGCTGGACATCAATGTCGAGGGCCTGCGCGAGGGCTTCTGGAAGCACTTCCCGCTGGCCGCCGGCGTCGGCGCGCTGATCGCGCTCGAGATGGCCGCGGTGCTGATGGGCGGTTTCCGCCTGACCTCGCCGAAGACGCTGTCGGCGATCCAGGGCCCGGAGACCTCGAACACGCTCGAGCTCGGCAAGCTGCTCTATTCCCAATACCTCTATCCGCTGGAGATTGCCGCGGTGATCCTGCTGGTTGCGATCGTCGCCGCCATCGCGCTGACGCTGCGCAGGCGCAAGGACAGCAAGTACGTGAATCCGGCCGACCAGGTCCGCGTGAAGGCGCGCGACCGCGTGCGCATCGTCCAGGTGCCCGTCACGCGCCAGGCTGAACCGGTCGCGGAGCAACCCGCGGCTGCTGCGGAGACCAAGGCATGACGCTCACGCTCGGACACTTCCTTTCGCTCGGCGCGATGCTCTTCGCGCTGTCTGTCATCGGCATCTTCCTGAACCGCAAGAACCTGATCGTGCTGCTCATGTGCGTGGAGCTGATGCTGCTCGCGGTCAACATGAACTTCGTCGCCTTCTCGTACTTCCTCGGCGACATGCACGGACAGGTCTTCGTCTTCTTCATCCTGACGGTCGCGGCGGCCGAGTCGGCCATCGGGCTGGCGCTGCTGGTGCTGCTGTTTCGCAACAAGTCGAACATCAACGTCGACGAACTGAATGCGCTGAAGGGCTGAAGAAGGTTTACTCATGAGCGCTACTCTTTCCGCATCCACCCTCCTGGCCGTTCCGCTCGCGCCGCTGGTCGGCGCCGTCGTCGCCGGCCTGTTCGGCACGAAGTTCGCTGGCAACCACATCGGCCGCCGCGTCACGCACTCGCTGACCATCTTCGGCGTGCTGGTGTCCTTCATCATCTCCGCCATGACGCTCAACAGCGTCGTGAACGACGGCGCGCGCTTCAACGCCACCATCTACGAATGGATGACCGTCGGAGGCCTGAAGATGGAGATCGGCTTCCTGGTCGACGGCCTGACCGCGATGATGATGTGCGTCGTGACCTTCGTGTCGCTGATGGTGCACGTCTACACCATCGGCTACATGCAGGAAGACGACGGCTACAACCGTTTCTTCGCCTACATTTCGCTCTTCACCTTCTCGATGCTGATGCTCGTGATGAGCAACAACATGCTCCAGCTGTTCTTCGGCTGGGAGGCGGTGGGCCTGGTGTCCTATCTGCTGATCGGCTTCTGGTACAACCGGCCGACCGCAATCTTCGCCAACCTGAAGGCCTTCGTGGTCAACCGCGTGGGCGACTTCGGCTTCATCCTGGGCATCGGCCTGATCGCCGCCTACGCCGGCACGCTGAACTACGGCGAAGCCTTTGCCAAGGCCGACGCGCTGGCCAAGATCACCTTCCCGGGCACCGAGTGGCTGCTGATCACCGTGATCTGCATCTGCCTGTTCATCGGCGCGATGGGCAAGAGCGCGCAGTTCCCGCTGCACGTCTGGCTGCCCGACTCGATGGAAGGCCCGACCCCGATCTCGGCGCTGATCCACGCCGCGACCATGGTCACGGCCGGCATCTTCATGGTGGCGCGGATGTCGCCGCTGTTCGAGCTGAGCGACACGGCGCTGAGCTTCATCCTCGTGATCGGCGCCATCACCGCGCTGTTCATGGGCTTCCTGGGCGTCGTCCAGAACGACATCAAGCGCGTGGTGGCCTATTCCACGCTGTCCCAGCTCGGCTACATGACGGTGGCGCTCGGCGCTTCGGCCTATTCGGTCGCCGTGTTCCACCTGATGACCCACGCTTTCTTCAAGGCGCTGCTGTTCCTCGGCGCCGGCTCCGTGATCATCGGCTTGCACCACAACCAGGACATGCGCTGGATGGGCAATGTGCGCAAGTACATGCCGATCACCTGGATCACCTCGCTGGTGGGTTCGCTGGCGCTGATCGGCACGCCGTTCTTCTCGGGCTTCTATTCCAAGGACAGCATCATCGAGGCGGTGCGCGAGAGCCACCTCTGGGGCTCGGGCTTCGCCTACTTCGCGGTGCTGGCGAGCGTGTTCGTCACCGCCCTGTATTCGTTCCGCATGTATTTCCTGGTGTTCCACGGCAAGGAGCGCTTCGACCAGAACCCGGACGCGCACCACGACGACCACGGTCACGGCCACGACGACCATCACGAGCCGCACGAGTCCCCCTGGGTGGTCTGGGTGCCGCTGGTGGCGCTGGCGATCCCGTCGGTCGTGATCGGCTTCATGACGATCCAGCCGATGCTCTTCGGCGAGTTCTTCAAGGGCGCGATCTTCGTCGGCGAAGATCACCACGCCATGAAGGAACTGGCCGAGGCCTTCCACGGCCCGTTCGCGATGGCCCTCCACGGCCTGACCGCGGCGCCGTTCTGGCTCGCGCTCGGCGGCGTGGTGGTGGCCTGGTACCTGTACCTGGTCAACCCGGCCGTGCCGGCCGCGATCAAGCGCGCCTTCGGCCCGATCTACACCCTGCTCGAGAACAAGTACTACATGGACTGGTTCAACGAGAACGTCATCGCCCGCGCCACCCGCGCGCTGGGCACCGGCCTCTGGAAGGGCGGCGACCAGGGGATCATCGACGGTGCCATCGTCAACGGCTCCTGGAAGCTGGTCGGCCGCGTCGCGGGCGCAGTGCGCTGGCTGCAGTCGGGCTATATCTATCACTACGCCTTCTCGATGCTGCTCGGCATCTTCGTTCTGATGTCGTACTTCGTCTGGTTCAAGCGGTAAGCGGCTCTCTGGAGAAAAACAAAAATGGGTTTGTTGAGCCTTGCCATCTGGATGCCGATTGCCTTCGGCGTCGTGCTGTTGGCCTTCGGTCGGGACGAACACGCGAGGGGCGTGCGCTGGGTTGCGCTCGTCGGTTCGGTCGCGAGCTTCCTGGTCACCTTGCCGCTCTGGTCGCGTTTCCAGAACGGAACTGCCGCGATGCAGTTCGTCGAGAAGGAGCGCTGGATCGATCGCTTCAACATCAACTACCACATCGGCCTGGACGGCATCTCGTTCTGGCTGGTGCTGCTGACCGCCTTCATCACCGTGATCGTGGTGATCTCGGCCTGGGAAGTCATCACCGAGCGCGTGAACCAGTACATGGGCGCCTTCCTGATCCTCTCGGGGCTCATGATCGGCAGCTTCTCGGCGCTTGACGGCCTGCTGTTCTACGTCTTCTTCGAAGCCACGCTGATCCCGATGTACCTGATCATCGGGATCTGGGGCGGTCCGAACAAGATCTACGCGGCCTTCAAGTTCTTCATCTACACGCTGCTCGGCTCGCTGTTGATGCTGGTCGCGCTGATCTACCTGTACAACCAGTCGGGCGGCAGCTTCGACATCCTGAGCTGGCACAAGCTGCCGCTGTCGGGTACCGCGCAGACCCTGCTGTTCTTCGCCTTCTTCGCGTCCTTTGCGGTCAAGGTGCCGATGTGGCCGGTCCACACGTGGCTGCCCGACGTGCACGTCGAGGCACCCACGGGCGGCTCCGCGGTGCTGGCGGCGATCATGCTGAAGCTCGGCGCCTACGGCTTCCTGCGGTTCTCGATGCCGATCGCGCCCGATGCCTCGCACGAATGGGCCTGGCTCATGATCGCGCTGTCGCTGATCGCGGTGATCTACGTCGGCCTGGTGGCGCTGGTGCAGCAGGACATGAAGAAGCTGGTGGCCTATTCGTCGGTGGCCCACATGGGCTTCGTGACGCTCGGCTTCTTCATCTTCAACGAACTCGGCGTCGCCGGCGGCATCGTGCAGATGATCGCCCACGGCTTCGTGTCGGGCGCGATGTTCCTGTGCATCGGCGTGCTCTACGACCGTGTGCATTCGCGCCAGATCGCCGACTACGGCGGCGTGGTCAACACCATGCCCAAGTTCGCCGCCTTCGCGCTGCTGTTCGCGATGGCCAACTGCGGCCTGCCGGCCACCGCCGGTTTCGTCGGCGAGTGGATGGTGATCCTCGGCGCGGTCAAGGCCAACTTCTGGCTCGGCCTGGGGGCCGCCACCGCGCTGATCTTCGGCGCCGCCTACACGCTGTGGATGTACAAGCGGGTCTACCTGGGCCCGGTCGGCAACGACCACGTGAAGGAACTCGGCGACATCAACGCGCGCGAATTCCTCATGCTGTCGCTGCTCGCGATCGCGGTGCTGTGGATGGGCCTCTATCCCAAGCCTTTCACCGATGTGATGAATGCCTCCGTGGATGGGCTGCTGCAGCACGTGTCCGTCTCCAAGCTGCCGTAAGAGAACAAGATGATTGACAAACTCAGCTGGATGACGATCTACCCCGAGGTGGTGCTGCTGATCATGGCCTGCGTCATCGCGCTGGTCGATCTGTCCGCGACCAGCCCGCGCCGTACCGGCACCTATGTGCTGACCCTGCTCACGCTCGCGATCGTCGCGGTGCTGACCGGCTTCAACGCCGCCGAGGGCAAGACGATCTTCGGCTTCGGCGGCATGGTCGTCAGCGATCCGATGGGCAGCTGGCTCAAGTGCTTCGCGACCCTGGCCCTGATGGTGACGCTGGTCTACGGCCGGCCCTATGCCGCCGACCGCGGCATGCTGCGCGGCGGCGAACTGTTCACGCTCAGCCTGTTCGCGCTGCTGGGCATGTTCGTGATGATGTCGGGCAGCAACTTCCTGCTGATCTACCTCGGCCTCGAACTGCTGACGCTCTCGAGCTATGCGCTGGTGGCTCTGCGCCGCGACAACGCGGTGGCCAGCGAGGCCGCCATGAAGTACTTCGTGCTCGGCGCCATGGCCAGCGGCTTCCTGCTCTACGGCCTGTCGATGATGTACGGCGCCACCGGCTCGCTCGACATCAACGAGGTGTTCAAGGCCATCGCGAGCCGCAACGTGAACCACCAGGTGCTGGTGTTCGGCCTGGTGTTCATCGTTGCCGGCCTGGCGTTCAAGGTCGGTGCCGCGCCGTTCCACATGTGGGTGCCCGACGTCTACCAGGGTGCGCCGACCGCGGTCACGCTGATGATCGGCGCGGCGCCCGAACTGGCGGCTTTCGCGATCATCATCCGCCTGCTGGTGGAGGGGCTGCTGCCGCTGGCGATCGACTGGCAGCAGATGCTCGCACTGCTGGCCATCGCCTCGCTGCTGGTTGGCAACCTGGCCGCCATCGCGCAGACCAACCTGAAGCGCATGCTGGCCTACTCGACCATCGCGCAGATGGGCTTCATGCTGCTGGGCCTGGTGGCGGGCGTGGTCAACGGCAACACCTACAACGCCCAGTTCGCCTACAGCGCCTCGATGTTCTACATCGTGACCTACGTGCTGACCACGCTGGCGGCTTTCGGCATCATCCTGCTGCTGGCGCGCGAGGGTTTCGAGAGCGAGGAGATCACCGATCTCGCCGGTCTCAACCAGCGCAGCCCGCTCTATGCCGGCGTGATGGCGATCGCGATGTTCTCGCTGGCCGGCATTCCTCCGCTGGTCGGCTTCTACGCCAAGCTGGCCGTGCTGCAGGCGTTGATCGCCTCGGGTCAGGCCCTGTACATCGGTCTGGCCGTGTTCGCGGTCATGATGTCGCTGATCGGCGCCTTCTACTATCTGCGCGTGGTCAAGGTGATGTACTTCGATGCGCCGGTCACGGCCAGCACGGTCTCGGCGCCGGCCGACGTGCGCACCGTGCTGACGCTCAACGGCGCCCTGATCCTGGTGCTCGGCATCCTGCCCGGTGGTCTCATGACGCTGTGCGCGAAAGCGATCGTGGCCACCTTGGCCACCTGAGCGCGATCGTGTCACAAAGCGCGTCGGTCTGGATGGTGCTGGGGGTTGCGCTGCTGGCAGCCAACTTGCCCTTCCTCAACGAGCGCCTGTTCGGCCTGGTGCCGCTCCCGGCCGGTGCCAAGTCGCTCGCCGTCCGGCTGGCCGAATTGGTGCTGCTCTATGTCGCGGCCGGCGGCATCGGCCTGCTGTTCGAACGCCGGGCCGGCCAGATTGCGTCGCAGGGCTGGGAGTTCTATGCCGTCACGGGGGCGCTGTTCATCGTGCTGGCCTTTCCCGGGTTCACCTGGCGCTATCTCATGAAGCACCGACACGGTGGGATGAATCGTCCCCACGCGCACTGACATGACCGACACGCACCTGAGGGAAGAGCTCACCGCGAGCGAACTGCTGTTCAAGGGCAACTTCCTGCACGCCAAGCGCGATACGGTGCGCCTGCCCGACGGCCACTCCGCGACGCGCGAGTACGTGGTGCATCCGGGCGCGGTGGTGGTGGTGCCGCTGCTCGACGACGGCCGCGTCGTGCTCGAGCGCCAGTACCGCTATCCGGTCGCCCACGTGATGACCGAATTCCCCGCCGGCAAGCTCGATGCGGGCGAAGAACCGCTGGTCTGCGGCCAGCGCGAGCTGCTCGAGGAAACCGGCTACACCGCGCGCGAGTGGGCCCGCGCCGGTGCCATGCACCTCGCCGTGGCGTACTCGACCGAGATCATCCACATCTACTTTGCGCGCGGCCTGACGCTGGGCGATCGTCAGCTCGATCACGGCGAGTTCCTCGACGTGATCAGTGCCACGCCCGAGGAGCTGATGGGCTGGTGCCGCGACGGCACGGTGTCGGACGCCAAGACGCTGACCTGCACGCTCTGGCTCCAGAACGTCCTGTCGGGCGAATGGGTGCTCGACTGGCACGACACATCTTTGCCCGCCGGCCGATAATCGGCCCATGAAGGTCCTCAACCTCCAGTGCGCCCACGGCCACGGCTTCGAGGGGTGGTTTGCATCGCAGGATGCATTCGACACCCAGCTCGCTGGCGGCCTGGTGGAGTGCCCGATGTGCGGCGACACGGCCATCACCAAGCTGCTGGCCGCGCCGCGGCTGAACCTCGGCAATGCCAAGCCGCCGGTCGAAGCGCCGCCGGCCAGGGCGTCGGCCGTCGATTCACCCGAGGCGCGCTGGTTGCGCGCGGTGCGCGAGGTGATCGCCCAGACCGAGGACGTCGGTGAGCGCTTCGTCGACGAAGCGCGAAAGATGCACTACGGCGAAGCCGAGGAGCGCGGCATCCGCGGCCAGGCGACGCCCGAACAGGCCCGCTCGCTGGCCGAAGAAGGCATCCCCGTCTTCACGCTGCCCCTCCCGGCAGCCCTCAAAGAAACACTGCAGTAGTCTCGCCCCCAGGTTGCCCGGCACTTCGTGTCCGGGCGCCCACCCCCTACCGGGGGCAACACCAGCGGCCCGGCGAAGCCGGTTCCGCGGCGTTTCACCAACGGGCCTGGCTTCGCCGGCCGGGGAACTGGCGCTGTGGTTGTTGTTCGGCTGCGCGCAGCGCGCCCCTTCGTGGGCAGTCGCGGAACCGGCTTCGCCGGGCCGCTGGCTGCGCCCCCGGTAGGGGGTGGGCGCCCGACACGAAGTGCGGGCAACCTGGGGGCGAGCGTCAAGTGTTGAATTGGAGGGCGGCCAGCCGCGCGTAGACGCCGTTCTGCGCCACCAGCGCCGCATGCGTCCCCTGTTCGACGATGCCGCCGTGGTCCAGCACCACGATGCGGTCGGCCTTCTGCACCGTGGCGAGCCGGTGGGCGATGACCAGCGTGGTGCGGCCCGACATGGCGGATTCGAGGGCCGCCTGCACCATGCGCTCGCTCTCGGCGTCCAGCGCGCTGGTGGCTTCGTCGAGCAGCAGCAGCGGCGGGTTCTTGAGCATCGCGCGGGCGATCGCGATGCGCTGGCGCTGGCCGCCCGACAGGCGTACGCCGCGCTCGCCCAGGAAGGTGTCGTAGCCCTCGGGCAGGGCCCGCAGGAAGCCGTCCGCGAAGGCGGCGCGGGCGGCGGCGTGGACTTCCTCGACGCTGGCGTCGGGCCGGCCGTAGCGGATGTTCTCGAGCGCGCTGGCCGAGAAGATCACCGCATCCTGCGGCACCAGGCCGATGCGCTTGCGCAAGTCATCGAGCGACAGCGCCGCCAGCGGCGTGCCGTCGAGCGTGATGCGGCCGGACTGCGGGTCGTAGTAGCGCAGCAGCAGCTGGAACACGGTGCTCTTGCCGGCCCCGCTCGATCCCACCAGCGCCACGGTCTCGCCGGGCGCCACCTGGAGCGTGAAATCGCGCAGGGCAGGCGTGCCGGGCCGCGAGGGATAGTGGAAGCCCACGCCCTCCAGGCTCAGGGCGCTGCCGGCCTTGGGCACCGGCGCCTGGGTCGGCTGCTCCGGCGACAGGATCACCGGCCTGGCATGAAGCAGTTCCATCAGACGCTCGGTGGCGCCGGCGGCGCGCAACAGGTCGCCGTAGACCTCGCCGAGCACGGCCGCGGCGCTCGCGAGGATGATCACGTAGACCACGGTCTGCCCGAGATGGCCGGCCGTGATGTCGCCGCGCAGCACCGCTTGCGTGCCCTGGTACAGGCCCCAGAGCAGCGCCGCCGAGGTGGCGATGATGATGAATGCCACCAGCACCGAGCGCGCACGCGTGCGGCGCACCGCGGTGCGGAAGGCGCTGTCGGTCGAGGCATCGAAGCGCGCCGCCTCGCGCGCTTCGGCGGTGTAGCTCTGGACCACGGGAATCGCGTTGAGCACCTCGGCCGCGATCGCGCTGGAATCGGCCACCCGGTCCTGGCTGGCGCGCGACAGCTTGCGCACGCGGCGGCCGAACCACATGCTGGGCAGCACGACCAGCACCAGGATGCCGAATACCTGCACCATCACGTAGGGATTGGTCCAGACCAGGATGGCCAGGGCGCCGACGCCCATCACCGCATTGCGAAGCCCCATGCTGAGCGAGGAGCCGACCACGGTCTGCACCAGCGTGGTGTCGGCGGTCAGGCGCGACAGCACCTCGCCGGTCTGGGTGGTCTCGAAGAACACCGGGCTTTGCCGCAGCACATGGGCGTAGACGGCATTGCGCAGATCCGCCGTCACGCGCTCGCCCAGCCAGCTCACCGTGTAGAAGCGCGCTGCCGAGAACAGCCCGAGCGCCACGGCGACCGCGAACAGGGCGACGAAATGCTCGCGCAGCGCCATCGTCTGCGCCCCCTTGTCGGTCGAGACCAGGCCGCCATCGATGAGGCTGCGCAGGGCGATCGGGAATACCAGGGTGGTCGCCGCCGCCAGCACCAGGAACACACCCGCGAGGACGATTTGCGTGCGGTAGGGGCGCAGAAAGGGCGCCAGGCCCGACAGGGACTTCGGCGAGCCTTTGGCGAGTGAGGGAGAGGGGGAAGCCATATCCGAGCGATTCTAGCGAAACGCTTGCCTCACCAAAGGTCGCCTTGACAGTAATTGCCGAGGCAAATAATATGCGGGTATGTCCGAATCCAAGACCCCTGAGGACCGCTCCACGGCACCTTCGCCCGGCAAACCGCCGGCGGTCGAGGCTTTCTACAAGCCCGAGAACTACCGCGCGGAGGAGAGCATCGGCTACATGATGCGTCGCATCCTGAGTGCGGTCTCCCAATCGGTCGAATCGCACATGTGCGAGCCCGGCAGCCCGACCTATCCGCAGTGGGTGCCGCTGCACAAGCTGCACACGGGCAAGGTCACCACGGTGGCCGAACTGGCGCGCGAGTGCCTGCTCGATACCGGCGCCATGACGCGCCTGCTCGATCGCCTCGAGGCCAAGGGCCTTTGCCGGCGCGTTCGCTCGGTGGCCGACCGGCGCGTGGTGCATATCGAGTTGACCGACGAGGGCCGCGCGGCGGCCCGCGAGGTGCCGCAAATTCTCAGCCGGGTGCAGAACGAACACCTGGCCGGATTCACCAACGAGGAGTGGGAGCAGCTCAAGAGCTACCTGCGCCGCATTCTCGACAACGCACAGGCCTTGTCGGCCCGTGGAGAAAAAGATGACTCGACCTCTTCCTGAGCGAGCCTCGCGGTGTGCGAGTGCGGTCGCCACGGCCGTGCTGGCGCTGGCCATCGCGGGTTGCGCCGACATGGGCGCGATCGCCTCGAACCCGAAGCTGCAGACCGCGGAAAGCCTTGGCCTGGCCGCCGCACCCGCCGCCCAGGCTGAACCGACGCTCGACAGCCAATGGTGGTTGGCCTTCGGGGATCCGCAGCTCAACGCGCTGGTCGACCAGGCCACCGAAGGCAACCCCAATCTGCAGATCGCCCTTGCCCGGCTCGCGCGCGCCCAGGCGTCCGTGATGACGGCCGAGGCGGCCGACAAGCCCCAGATCCACGGCGCCCTCGACCTGACGCGGCAGAAGTTCAGCGCCAACTCCATCTATCCGGCGCCGCTCGGCGGCTCGGTCCAGGAAACCGGCACGCTGCAGATCGGCGCCAGCTGGGAACTCGACTTCTTCGGCAAGAACCGCACGGCGCTGGACGCCGCGCTGGGCACGGCCAATGCGGCCGCGGCCGAGGCCGATGCCGCGCGCATCCTGCTGGCGAGCAACGTGGCGCGCGGCTACGTCCAGTGGGCGCGGCTGAACGACCGGCTGGTGGTGGCCCAGCGCGCGCTGGCACAGCGCGAAGAACTGCTCAAGCTGGTGCGCGACCGCGTGTCCGCCGGCCTGGACACGCGCCTGCAGCTGAAGCAGAGCGAAAGCAGCGTGCCCGAGGCCCGCCAGCAGATCGAGGCGCTGGACGAGCAGATCGCGATCTCGCGGCACGCGCTCGACGCCCTGGTGGCGAAGCCCGGCGCGACCCAGGCGCTGGCGCCGCCGAGGCTGGGCAACTTCAAGGGCATGGCCCTGCAGCAGACCATTCCGGCCGATCTGCTGGGCCGGCGCGCCGACATCGCCGCCGCGCGCTGGCGCGTCGAGGCCGCGAGCAGCGACGTCGCGAATGCGAAGACGCAGTTCTATCCCAACGTCAACCTGGTGGCCTTCGCCGGCTTCTCGAGCATCGGCTTCGGCAACCTGCTGAAGTCGGACAGCCAGCAGTGGGGCGTCGGACCCGCGATCCGCCTGCCGATCTTCGAGGGCGGCCGCCTGCGCGCCAACCTGCGCGGCAAGTCGGCCGATCTGGACGCCGCGATCGACAGCTACAACGCCACCGTCTTCGACGCAGTGCGCGACGTCGCCGACCAGGTCACGAGCGTGCAGTCGGTGGCGCGCCAGCAGATCCAGCAGCGTGAGGCGCAGGACGCCGCCGAGGCCGCCTACGACATCGGCCTGCAGCGCTACAGCGCGGGGCTCGGCAACTACCTGGACGTCCTGACGGCCGAGATCACCGTGCTGGCGCAGCGCCGCGACGGTGTCGACCTCGCGGCGCGGGCACTTGAAAGCCAGGTCGGCCTGGCGCGCGCGCTGGGTGGCGGCTGGCAGCCCTCGGACGCCACCCGGACCGCCGCCGCGCCTGCGGCCGCGCATCCCTGAACACTCCCGAACACTGCTTCGAATCCGAAAGACACCGTCATGGACAACAGCAACAACGCCCCATCCGCTGCGCCGATCGAGCCCATCGCCCAGGCGCCCGCCGCCAACAACAAGCGCCGCCGTGCGCTGACCGCGCTGGCCTCGGTGGTGGTTCTGGCCGGCGCCGGCTGGGGGGTCTACGAATGGCTGGTCGCGAGCCACTATGAAACGACGGACAACGCCTACGTGCAGGGCAACGTCATCCAGATCACGCCGCAGATCGGCGGGACCGTGATGGCGATCATGGCCGACGACACCGACCTGGTGAAAGCCGGCCAGCCGCTGGTCCAGCTCGATCCCTCCGATGCCCGGGTGGCGCTCGAGCAGGCCGAGGCCGCGCTGGCGCAGGCGGTGCGCCTGGCACGCACGCTGTATGCCAACAACGGCTCGCTGGCGGCGCAAGTGACGCTGCGGCAGGCCGACATCGTGCGCGCGCAGAGCGACATCGCGCGGGCGCAGGACGACCTCAAGCGCCGCCAGGCCCTGTCGGGCAACGGCGCCGTGTCGAAGGAGGAGCTGAACCATTCCGAGACCGCACTGGCCAATGCCAAGAGCCAGCTGGCGGCGGCGCAGGCCGGCGTGCTCTCCGCGCGCGAACAGCTGACCAGCAACCAGTCGCTGACCGAGGGCACCTCCGTCGAGCGGCATCCGAGCGTGCTCGCGGCTGCGGCCAAGGTGCGCGAGGCCTATCTCGCCACCCAGCGCGTCGCGATGCCGGCACCGGTCGAGGGCTACGTGGCCAAGCGCACGGTGCAGCTCGGCCAGCGCGTGGCCGCCGGCACGCCGATGATGTCGATCGTGCCGCTCAACCAGCTGTGGGTCGATGCCAACTTCAAGGAAGTGCAGTTGCGCAATATCCGTATCGACCAGCCGGTGAAACTCACGGCCGACCTGTACGGCAAGAAGGTCGAGTACGACGGCCGGGTCGCCGGCCTCGGCGTCGGCACCGGCTCGGCCTTCGCGCTGCTGCCGGCGCAGAACGCCACCGGCAACTGGATCAAGGTGGTGCAGCGGGTGCCGGTGCGCATCGCGCTCGACCCCGAGCAGCTCAAGGCCAACCCGCTGCGCGTGGGCCTGTCGATGGACGCCGAGATCGACATCTCGAAGAAGGACGGCAAGGCGCTGGCCGACGCGCCACGCGGCAGTGCGCTGATCCAGACGCAGGTCTACAGCAAGCTCGACGGCGGCGCCGATGCAGAGGTCGAACGCATCATCGCCGCCAATCTGGGCCGCAATGCGCCGCGCCAGGCGCCGGCGGCCAGCGCCGCGCCGTCTGCGACGCCGACGCCTTCGCCAGCGCATCCCGGCTGATCGGGCGAGCGCGCGCGATGTCGAACGCCACCGCTTCCCAGCCGCTGCCGCCGCTCGAGGGCCCCGCCCGCGTGTGGGGCACGATCGCGCTCTCGGCCGCGACCTTCATGAACGTGCTCGACACCTCGATCGCGAACGTGTCGCTGCCGGCGATCGCCGGCGACCTCGGCGTCAGCTCGACGCAGGGCACCTGGGTCATCACCAGCTTCGCGGTGGCCAACGCCATCGCGGTGCCGCTCACCGGCTGGCTCACGCAGCGCTTCGGGCAGGTGCGGCTGTTCATGACGAGCGTGCTGCTGTTCATCATCAGCTCGTGGCTCTGCGGCCTGGCGCCGAACATGACGACCCTGATCGCCTTCCGCGCGCTGCAGGGCTTCGTGGCCGGGCCGATGATCCCGCTGTCGCAGACGCTGCTGCTGTCGAGCTATCCGCGCGCCAAGGCGGGCCTCGCGATGGCGATGTGGTCGATGACCACGCTGGTCGCTCCTGTGATGGGGCCGATGCTCGGCGGCTGGATCACCGACAACATCTCCTGGCCCTGGATCTTCTACATCAACATCCCGGTCGGCCTGCTGGCCGCGGGCATCACCTGGGCCATCTACCGCAAGCGCGAGAGCGTGACCCGCAAGGTGCCGATCGACGGCATCGGGCTGGCGCTGCTGGTGCTCTGGGTGGGTGCGATGCAGCTGATGCTCGACAAGGGCAAGGAGCTCGACTGGTTCCATTCGGCCTTGATCATGACGCTGGCGGTGGTGGCGGTGGTCGGCTTCGCCTTCTTCCTGATCTGGGAGCTGACCGACAAGCATCCGGTGGTCGACCTGTCGCTCTTCAAGCGGCGCAACTTCTGGTCGGGCGCGCTGGCGACGGCGGTGGCCTATGGCCTCTTCTTCGGCAACGTGGTGATCCTGCCGCTGTGGCTGCAGCAGTTCATGGGCTACACCGCGACCCAGGCCGGCATGATCATGGCGCCGGTCGGAATGCTGGCGATCATCTTCTCGCCGATCGTCGGCCTCACGGTGGGCAAGGTCGACCCGCGCCGCTACGCGACCTTTTCGTTCCTGGTGTTCGCGCTGGTGCTGTGGATGCGCTCGAACTTCAACACCCAGGCCGACTTCTGGACCATCATGATCCCGACCATCATCCAGGGCGTGGCGATGGCCTTCTTCTTCATTCCGCTGGTGACCATCACCTTGTCGGGCCTCTCGCCCGACCGGATCCCGGCGGCCTCGGGCCTGTCGAACTTCCTGCGCATCACCGCGGGCGCGATCGGCACCTCGAGCGCGACCACCTTGTGGGAGAACAGGGCGGCCTTGCACCACGCGCAGCTGGTCGAATCCGTGAACCAGGGCAGCGCGGCAGCGAACAGTGCGATCGCCAACCTGGGCGCCGGCGGCTTCAGCCCCGAGCAGGTGCTGGGCCAGATCAACCGCATCGTCGACCAGCAGTCCTTCATGCTGGCCACGAACGACGTGTTCTACGGCTCCGCGATCCTGTTCCTGCTGCTGATTCCGCTGGTCTGGCTGGCCAGGCCGGCCAGGGGCGCAGGCACCTCGGACGCCGCGGCCGGCGCGCACTGAGCGGGCCCTCACGCAAGCCGCTGGAGCGACTCCATGAACGCCCGGCTCACGGGCGAGAGCGACCGGCCGACCCGCGTGACCACGCCGACCGGCCGGGACATCACGGGCCGCTGCAGCGGTATCGCGACCAGGTCGTCGTTCTTGATGAGTTGAAGGGCCAGCCGCGGCAAGGCCGTGAGGCCGAGGCCCGCCGCCACCAGGGCTCCCGCCACGGCGATGCTCGGATACTCGATGGCCGGCAGGATCGGCAGGCCCTTCTGAAGAAAGGCCGCGTCGGTGATCGGCCGGATGCTGCTCCTGAAGCTGCTCGCGATGAACGGGCGGGCCGCGAACGCGGACCACGGCACCGAGGATCTCGCGCTCAGTGGGTCGTCGCGACGACACAGCAGCACGAAGGGGTCGTCGAGCAGATGGCGGTAGAGCAGGGGCTCCTGCGGCGCCGGCCGCACGCTGATGGCCATGTCGGCCTTCCCTTCGTCGATGGCCGTTCGCAGCAGGTCCGCGGGCCCCTCGATCAGCGAGAACTGGACCTGCGGGTGCAGCAGGCGGAACGCGGCGATCGCTCGCGGCAGCAGTGCCACGCCGGCCGAGGGCAGCGACGCGACGGTGACGTGGCCGCTGCGGCCCTCCAGGAACTGCGACAACTCGCTGAACGAACTGTTGAAGTTCTCCAGGATCCGCAAGGCGATCGGGAGGAGCTCCTTGCCGGCCGGCGTGATTTCCACATGCCGCGTGTCGCGATCGAACAGGCGCGCGCCCAGCGCCGACTCGACCACCTTGATCGTCCGGCTCAAGGCCGGCTGCGATACGTGCAGCGCCTGGGCCGCCGATCGAAAGTTGACCGTCCGGGCGACTTCGACGAAGGCCTCGAGTTGCTGAAGGGTGATGCCGATCCGCATGCCGTGTTCGTGGTGAATTGATCCGATTGGGTTATCAGAGTTATAGGATTATTGTCCTTCCCACATCAGGCGCATGCCGCCAGAATTTGTTGCTGTACGGAGACGTGAGGTCGAGAGACCTCGGCAAACGCATGAACAACATTCTTGAAGGCATTCGCGTGCTCGAGCTGGGACAGGTCCTGGCGGGGCCTTTCGCCGGCGCGATCCTGGCCGATCTCGGCGCCGAGGTGGTCAAGCTCGAACGTATCGAAGGCGGGGACGACGCCCGCCACATGGGCCCGGCGTTCCGCCATGGCGATGCCCACAACTTCCACATCTTCAATCGCGGCAAGAAGTCGGTCGCGATCGACCTCAAGAGCGACGAGGGCCTGGCGGCGTTCGAGCGCCTGGTCGCGGACACCGACATCCTGATCCACAACCTGCGCCCCGGCGTCACGAAGACGCTGGGCATCGACGGCCCCGCGCTGTGCGAGAGGCACCCGCGCCTGATCTATTGCGAGATCTCCGCGTTCGGCCACACCGGGCCCATGCGTATGCTGCCGGGCTACGAGCCGTTGATCCAGGCCTTCAGCGGGCTCTCCAGCATCAACGGCGGCCCCGAGGATCCACCGATGCGCACCGGCGCGTCGGTCTGCGACCAGGGCAGCGGCATGTGGACGGTCATCGGCGCGCTGGCGCTTCTTCAGCGCAGGCATTCGACGGGCAAGGGCGGTGTCGTCAGCACCTCGTTGCTGGAGACGGCACTGGTGTGGACCGGCCAGAAGGCCGACGCCTACGTGAACGAAGGCCGGCTGCCGGATCGGCACCGCTCCGGCCATCCGGGCTTCGTGCCGTACGAGGCGTTCGAGACCGCCGATGCACCGGTGCTGATCTGTTGCGGCAACGACCGGCTGTTCGCCAAGCTCGCGCTCGAGCTCGGCCGCGCCGACTGGATCGAGGACGAGCGCTACGCCACCAACCGTGCGCGCCTCGGCCACAAGGCGGCACTGCTGGCAGAGCTGGCCCCGTTGCTGAAGGCGCAAACGCGCTCGCAGTGGCTCTCGCGCTTCAAGGCCTCCGGCGTCCCCTGCGCCCCCGTGCACACCGTGCCCGAGGCCATCGCCCATCCCCAGGTCGAAGCGCTGGGCATGTTGCAGGCGGTGCCCGGCGAAGACTTCCGCTTGACGGCGCTGCCGTTGTCGATCGACGGCGTGCGCCCCGCGCACCGCGCCGTGGCGCCGCGGCTGGGTCAGCACAACGCCGACTACGGCATCCCTTCAAGAGAGAGCGGCAGCGATGCCTGACCTGCCGAGGCGCGGCCGGCGTCGTTGACCGCATCCAGCCCATTTTTCAAACAGGAGACCACATGCCTCGTTTCTTCCATCGCGCCCTGGGCACTTCGGTGGCCGTCGCCGCCCTGATGCTGTGCGGCGGACTCGCGCACGCGCAGTCCTACCCGGACAAGCCGATCACAATCGTGGTGCCTTTCGCCGCGGGCAGCGGTACCGATCAGCAGGCGCGCAGCATGGCGCAGGCCCTGAGCACCGAATACAAGGTGCCCGTCGTCGTCGACAACAAGGCGGGCGCGAGCGGCTTCATCGCCGCGCAGTACGTCGCGAAGGCCGCGCCGGACGGCTACACGATGCTGATGACCACCAACACCACGCACGCGGCCAACGAACACCTCTACAAGAAGCTGCCCTACGACCCGGTCAAGGACTTCACGCCCGTGGCGCTGCTGTCCAAGGGCCACATGCTGCTGCTCGTGAACGAGTCGTCCCCGATCAAGTCGGTGGCCGACCTGATCGCCGCGGCGAAAAAGGCGCCCGGGAAGCTCAACTTCGGCAGCGGCAGTTCCTCCAGCCGGGTGGCCAGCGAGCTGCTCAAGCAGATGGCGGGCGTCGACATGGTCAACGTCCCCTACAAGAGCAACCCGATGGCGATCACGGACCTGCTGGGTGGGCAGGTCGACTTCATGTTCGCCGACGCGCCGACCGCGCTGCCCCAGGTCAAGAGCGGGAAGCTGCGCGCCCTCGCGGTGAGCGGCACCCGGCGGCTCGCCGCAGCCCCCACGGTGCCGACGGTGGACGAGGCCGGCGTCAAGGGGTACGACATGTCGTACTGGACCGCGGTCTACCTGCCGCCGAAGGCGCCGGCCGCGGTCACGGCCAAGCTCAACGAGATGCTGATCAAGGTCTCCGCATCGCCCGCCATCGTGGCCTATCAGGCGACTTCGAGCGGCGAGGCGGCGACGAGCACGCCGGAAGGCCTGGCGGCGTTCCAGACCGCCGAATCCCAGAAGTGGGGCCGCGTGATCCGGGCCGCCGGCATCGAGGCCGAGTGATTCGCTGATTGTCGGAAGGAACGATGATGAACAAGCGGACCGTGAGGATCGGTGGCGCCTCGGGCTTCTGGGGCGACAGCTCGGTGGGAGCGCCGCAGCTGGTCGAGCAGGGCGAGATCGACTACCTGGTGTTCGACTACCTGGCGGAGCTCACCATGTCGCTGCTGGCCGGCGCCAGGCTGAAGAATCCCGACATGGGCTATGCAACCGATTTCGTGACCTCGGCCATGGCCACGGTCCTGCCGATGGTGGTCGCCAAGAACATCCGGGTGATCGCGAACGCAGGCGGCGTCAATCCGAAGGCCTGCGCTGCGGCCGTCGAAAAGCTGGCTGCCGGCCTCGGCCTCGAGGTCAAGGTCGCGGTCGTCACGGGCGATGACGCCCTGCCTCTGATCGACGCGCTGCGCGCGCAGGGCATCGGCCACATGACGACGGGCGAGCCCTTGCCCGAGCGGCTGGTCAGCGCCAATGCCTACCTGGGGGCGGCGCCGATCGCGGGCGCCTTGGCCGCCGGCGCCCAGATCGTCATCACGGGGCGCTGCGTCGACAGCGCGGTGACGCTGGGCGCGCTCATGCACGAGTTCGGATGGAGCGCCGACGACTGGGACCGCCTGGCGGGCGGCAGCCTCGCGGGCCACATCATCGAATGCGGATGCCAGGCCACGGGCGGGCTTCACACCGATTGGGATCGGGTGCCCGACTGGGCGCACATCGGCTACCCCATCGTCGAATGCGCGGCCGACGGCTCCTTCACGGTCAGCAAGCCGCCGGGCACCGGCGGACTGGTCTCCCGCGCCACGGTCGGCGAGCAGCTGCTCTACGAGATCGGCGACCCGTCGGCCTACTTGCTTCCGGACGTGGTGTGCGACTTCCGCAACGTCGGCATCACCGAGACCGGGCCAGGCGAAGTCCGCGTGGCCGGTGCCAAGGGCCGTCCGCCCTCCGACAAGTTCAAGGTCACCGCCACCTATGCCGCGGGGTACCGCTGCAACGCCGAGCTGCTGATCGTCGGCTTCGACGCCGCGGCAAAGGCCCGGCGCACCGGCGAGGCCATGATCCGTCGGACGCGCGATCTCTTCGAAGCGCGTGGCTGGAGCGACTTCAGCGCGACGCACATCGATGTGCTGGGCGCCGAGTCCAGCTATGGGCCGCATGCGACCCGGCATCCGCCGAGGCAGGCCGTGCTGCGCGTCGCCGTGACGCATGCCGAGAAGGCCGCGCTCGAGGTGTTCGCGAAGGAAATCTCCGCGGCCGGAACCTCCTGGGCGCCGGGCACCACCGGCATGGGCGGCGGCCGGCCTTCGGCGGCGCTGTCGATCCGCCAGTTCCCGTTGCTCGTCGACAAGGCGCTGTTCACGCCCTTCGTCGAACTCGGTGGCCAGCGGTGGGCCGTGCCGGCGAGTTCGCTGTCCTCGGGAGCGCAGACGCCCGAAGCTCCCGGTGCGCAGGGTGGCGCCTTGGCCGACCTGGCCAAGGACGACACCACCGCGCTCGATGACGACCGGGTCGAAGTTCCGCTGATCCGGCTGGCCTACGCCCGCAGCGGCGACAAGGGCGACACCTCGAACATCGGCGTCATGGCGCGGCATCCGGCCTTCCTGCCGTCGCTGCGCGCCCAACTGACGGCGGAGGCGGTGGCTGCCTACCTGGCGCATCTGGTCCGGGGAAAGGTGACCCGCTATGAACTGCCCGGCATCGACGCGATGAATTTCGTGTGCGAAGAAGCGCTGGGCGGCGGCGGCATGGCGTCGCTGCGGGTGGACCCCCTTGGAAAGAGCATGGCGCAGATCCTGCTGTCGATGCCGATCCAGGTCGCTGCCCGGCAGCTGGATGCGGCGGCTGCCGGCGCGCTGGCCCCTCGGGAGTCCTGACCGGGCGAGCGGGGAGAGCAGGCGCTGCGAAAGAGCTCGAACCTGTGCCATGGAACGGGAGGCAACGGCTACGCGTTCCTCAAGCGGTACCGTCGCTTCGGCGACACGAAACTGGAGCGCGCGCGTGCCTTCGCCATGCACTGCCGGCGTGCCGTCGCCGGGGCCGAGCCCCGGCTAGGCATTTGCCCCAGTAGGCAAGTCTTGCCGCCGCCGCAAACAATGCGGTCCGCGCAACCATGGTGGTGCGCTGAGATGGACCGCATGACCGAATTTTTCTGCCAGCCAATGGGCGACCGCGCGAGATGAGCGACATCATTCTCGAAACACGCCAGCTCACCAAGGAATTCAAGGGCTTCACCGCGGTCAGCAAGGTCGATCTCTCGGTCGTGCGCGGCTCGATCCACGCGCTGATCGGCCCCAACGGTGCGGGCAAGACGACCTGCTTCAATCTGCTGACCAAGTTCCTCGAGCCGACCTCGGGCACGATTCTCTTCAACGGATTGGACATCACGAACGAGCGCCCGGCGCAGATCGCGCGGCGCGGCATCATCCGCTCGTTCCAGATCTCGGCGGTGTTCCCGCACCTGACCCTGCTCGAGAACGTGCGCCTGGGCCTGCAGCGGGCGCTGGGCACCTCCTACCATTTCTGGAAGAGCGAGAAGTCGCTGAAGCCGCTCGATGCCCGCGCCCGCGTGCTGCTGGCCGAAGTCGGTCTCGAGGACCTGGCCGACGAGCTCACCGTGAACCTGCCCTACGGCCGCAAGCGCGCGCTCGAGATCGCGACCACGCTCGCGATGGAGCCCGAACTGATGCTGCTCGACGAGCCGACCCAGGGCATGGGGCACGAGGACGTGCACCGGGTGGCCGAACTGATCAAGCGGGTGTCGGCCGGCCGCACGATCCTGATGGTGGAACACAACATGAGCGTGGTCTCGACCATCGCCGACACGATCACGGTGCTGCAGCGCGGCGCGGTGCTGGCCGAGGGGCCGTACGCCGAGGTCTCGCGCAATCCGCAGGTGATGGAGGCCTACATGGGCACCACCGACGGCGCACTGCAGGGAGCCCACTGATGGCAACCCCCGCACTCGAGATCAAGGGCCTGCAGGCCTGGTACGGCGAATCGCACGTGCTGCACGGCGTCGACATGGTGGTGCAGCCCGGCGAAGTCGTCACGCTGCTGGGGCGCAATGGCGCCGGCCGCACGACCACGATGCGCGCCGTGCTCGGCCTGACCGGCGCCCGCAAGGGCAGCATCAAGGTCAACGGCGTCGAGACCATCCACATGGCGACGCACCGCATCGCCCACCAGGGCATCGGCTATTGCCCGGAAGAGCGCGGCATCTTCGCCAGCCTCTCGTGCGAGGAGAACCTGCTGCTGCCACCGGTGCTCAAGAGCGCCGACAAGGGCATGTCGGTGGACGAGATCTACGCCATGTTCCCGAACCTGGCCGAGCGCCGCAACAGCCAGGGCACGCGGCTGTCGGGCGGCGAGCAGCAGATGCTGGCGGTGGCGCGCATCCTGCGCACCGGCGCCCGGCTGCTGCTGCTCGACGAGATCTCCGAAGGCCTGGCGCCGGTGATCGTGCAGGCGCTCGCCCGCATGATCCACACGCTGCGCGGCAAGGGCTACACGGTGGTCATGGTGGAGCAGAACTTCCGCTTCGCGGCCCCGCTGGCCGACCGCTTCTACGTGATGGAGCACGGCCGCATGGTCGAGGCCTTCGGCGCCGCCGAGCTCGAGGCCAAGATGCCGGTGCTCAACGAGCTGCTCGGTGTTTGATTTTTTTTTCGCAACCAGTTGATCGGACGGAGGTCCCCATGAAGAACCAGTTCAGCGCAATGACCCTGGCCATCGCCGCGATGGCGCTCGCTTCCGGCGCCGCACAGGCACAAGAGAAGGTGAAGATCGGTTTCGTCACCGACATGTCGAGCCTGTACGCCGACCTCGAGGGCAAGGGCGGTGCGACCGCGATCCAGATGGCGATCGACGATTTCGGCGGCAAGGTGCTCGGCCAGCCGATCGAGCTGCTGACCGCGGACCACCAGAACAAGGCCGACATCGCCGCCTCCAAGGCCCGCGAATGGATCGACACCGCGGGCGTGACCATGGTGTTCGGCGGCACCAACTCCGGCACCGCCCTGGCGACGGCCAAGGTGGCGCAGGAAAAGAAGCGGGTCTACTTCAACAACGGCGCCGCCTCCTCGGCGCTGACGAACGAGCAGTGCAGCCCCTACACGGTGCACTATGCCTACGACACCGTCGCGCTGGCCAAGGGCACGGGCGGCGCGGTGGTCGACCGCGGCGGCAAGAGCTGGTTCTTCCTGACCGCCGACTACGCCTTCGGCCATGCGCTCGAAGCCGACACCGCGGCGGTGATCAAGGCCAAGGGCGGCACGGTGGTCGGCGCGGTCCGGGCGCCGCTCAATGCCTCGGACTTCTCGTCCTTCCTGCTGCAGGCACAGAATTCGAAGGCGCAGATCCTCGGCCTGGCCAACGCCGGCGGCGACACCATCAACTCGATCAAGGCCGCGAAGGAATTCGGCATCGGCAAGACCATGAAGACCGCGGGCCTGCTGATCTTCCTGACCGATGTCCACAGCCTGGGCCTGAAGAACACCGAAGGCCTGCTGCACACCACGAGCTGGTACTGGGACCTGAACGACGACACCCGCAAGTTCTCCAAGCGCTTCTTCGACAAGACCAAGCGCATGCCGACCGACATCCAGGCCGCCGACTACTCGGCCACGATGACCTACCTGAAGGCGGTTCAGGCGGCCAAGACCACCGATGCCGACAAGGTGATGGCCGAACTCAAGAAGACGCCGATCAACGACTTCTACGCCCAGGGCACGATCCGCGCCGACGGCCGCATGGTGCACGACATGTACCTGGTCGAAGTCAAGTCGCCGGCCGAGTCGAAGCAGCCCTGGGACTACCTCAAGGTGATCGCCAAGCTGCCGGGCGACCAAGTGTTCACGCCCAAGGCCGACTCCAAGTGCGCGCTCTGGAAATGACGCGCCGATCCAACGATTTCTCTCACTCATCTCTCTTTTTGATTCGACAATGAAAAAAACAATCGCGCTGACTGCTGTCTCCCTCGCCGTCGCCCTGGCGGCCGGCAGCGTCCAGGCCCAGGAGAAGGTCAAGATCGGATTCATCACCGACATGTCCAGCCTCTATGCCGACGTCGAAGGCAAGGGCGGGGCGACCGCGATCCAGATGGCGATCGACGACTTCGGCGGCAAGGTCAACGGCCTGCCCATCGAGCTGGTCACGGCCGATCACCAGAACAAGGCCGACATCGCCGCCTCGAAGGCGCGCGAGTGGATCGACACCGACAACCTCACGATGCTGTTCGGTGGCACCAACTCGGGCACCGGCCTCGCGCTGGCCAAGGTCGCGCAGGAGAAGAAGCGCGTCTTCATCGTCAACGGCGCGGGGACCTCGGCGCTCACCAACGAGCAATGCAGCCCCTACACCGTGCACTACGCCTACGACACCGTGGCGCTGGCCAAGGGCACCGGCGGCGCGGTGGTGGGGCAGGGCGGCAAGAACTGGTTCTTCCTGACGGCCGACTATGCCTTCGGCGCGGCGCTCGAGGCCGATACCGCCAGGGTCGTGAAGGAGAAGGGCGGCACGGTGGTCGGCGGCGTCAAGCATCCGCTCAACGCATCGGACTTCTCTTCGTTCCTGCTGCAGGCGCAGAACTCCAAGGCGCAGATCCTCGGCCTCGCGAACGCGGGCGGCGACACCATCAACGCGATCAAGGCGGCGAAGGAATTCGGCATCAACAAGTCCATGAAGATGGCCGGCCTGCTGGTCTTCATCACCGACATCCACAGCCTGGGCCTCAAGAACACCGAAGGCCTGCTGCTCACCACCAGCTGGGACTGGAACCTCGACGAGAAGACCCGCGCCTTCGGCAAGAAGTACTTCGACAAGACCAAGCGCATGCCGACCGACATCCAGGCCGCGGACTATTCGGCCACGACGGCCTACCTGAAGGCGGTGCAGGCCGTGAAGAGCACCGACGCCGACAAGGTGATGGCGGAACTCAAGAAGACGCCGATCAACGACTTCTACGCCAAGGGCACGATCCGCGCGGATGGCCGCTTCGTGCACGACATGTACCTGATGCAGGTCAAGTCGCCGTCCGAGTCGACCCAGCCGTGGGACTACTACAAGATGGTTTCCAAGCTGCCGGGCGACCAGGTCTTCACCTCCTTGGCCGAAAGCAAGTGCGCCCTCCTGAAATGAAACACCCCCGGGGCGCCTGCGGCGCCTCTCCCTCCAGGGGGCGATACCAGCGGCCCGGCGAAGCCGGTTCCGCGGTATCCCTGGCATGGGCCCACGCCGCCGGGAGTGGCGCGGCGGCCTCTTTGAACAGTCTATGAACATCTCGCTTCCTGCCTTGTTGAGCCAGCTCCTCCTGGGGCTGGTCAACGGGTCGTTCTACGCGATCCTGAGCCTCGGGCTCGCAGTGATCTTCGGCCTGCTCAACGTGATCAACTTCGCGCACGGCGCGCTGTTCATGCTGGGCGCGGTGCTGACCTGGATGGCGATGAATTATTTCGACGTCAACTACTGGGTCATGCTGGCGGTGGCGCCGGTCATCGTGGGCCTGTTCGGCGTCCTCATCGAACGCCTGCTGCTGCGCTGGATCTACAAGCTCGACCATCTGTACGGCCTGTTGCTCACGCTCGGGCTCACGCTGCTGATCGAGGGCGTGTTCCGCTCGGTCTACGGCGTCTCGGGCCTGGCCTACGACACGCCCGACGCGCTCGCGAGCGCCACCGACCTCGGCTTCATGATCCTGCCCAACTACCGGGCCTGGGTGGTGGTGGCCTCGCTGGTGGTCTGTTTCGCGACCTGGTTCGTGATCGAGAAGACCCGGCTCGGTGCCTACCTGCGCGCCGGCACCGAGAACCCACGCCTGGTCGAGGCCTTCGGTGTCAACGTGCCGCTGATGATCACGCTGACCTACGGCTTCGGTGTCGCGCTGGCGGCCTTCGCGGGCGTGCTGGCCGCGCCGGTGATCCAGGTCTCACCGCTGATGGGGCAGAACCTGATCATCGTGGTGTTCGCGGTCGTGGTGATCGGTGGCATGGGCTCGATCATGGGCGCCATCCTCACCGGGCTCGGGCTCGGTGTCATCGAAGGCCTGACCAAGGTGTTCTATCCCGAGGCCTCCTCGACCGTCGTGTTCGTGATCATGGTGATCGTGCTGCTCATCCGGCCGGCCGGCCTGTTCGGCAAAGAGAAATGACGCGGCCCCAACGCATAGAGCCATGAGAAAAATAACCCCTGTTGTCTACGCGCTGCTGCTGATCGCGCTCGTTGTCGCACCCTTCGTCGGCGCCTATCCGGTGTTCGTGATGAAGCTGATGTGCTTCGCGCTGTTCGCCTCGGCCTTCAACCTGCTGCTGGGCTACACCGGCCTGCTGTCCTTCGGCCATGCGGCCTTCCTCGGCGGTTCGGCCTACGTGGCCGGCCATGCGATGAAGGTCTGGGGCCTGACGCCCGAGCTCGGTCTCATCGCCGGCACCGCGGCCGGCGCCTTCCTGGGCTGGATCTTCGGCCTGCTGGCGATCCGTCGCCAGGGCATCTACTTCGCGATGATCACGCTGGCGCTGGCCCAGATGGTGTTCTTCGTCGCGCTGCAGGCCAAGTTCACCGGCGGCGAAGACGGCCTGCAGGGCGTGCCGCGCGGCAAGCTCTTCGGCCTGATCGACCTGCAGAGCGACCTCACGATGTACTACGTCACGCTGGTGATCGTGGTGGCCGCCTTCCTGCTGATCGTGCGCACCATCCATTCGCCCTTCGGCCAGGTGTTGAAGGGTATCAAGGAGAACGAGCCGCGCGCGCTGTCGCTGGGCTACGACGTCAGCCGCTTCAAGCTGCTGGCCTTCGTGATCTCGGCCGCGCTGTCGGGCCTCGCGGGCTCGCTCAAGACGCTGGTGCTGGGCTTCGCGACGCTGTCCGACGTGCACTGGAGCGCCTCGGGCCAGGTGATCCTGATGACGCTGGTCGGCGGCCTCGGCACGCTGTCGGGCCCGCTGGTCGGCTCGGCCGTGGTGGTGCTGCTCGAGAACAAGATCGGCGAGTTCGGCCACCTGCTGGCGCGTCTCACGACCATCGACTGGTTCAACACCCTGGGCGAGTCGGTCACGATGGTGACGGGCCTGATCTTCGTGGTCTGCGTGCTGGCCTTCCGGCGCGGGATCATGGGCGAGATCATTGCCTTCATCGATCGGCGGCGTGGGGTGGTGAGGGGTTGATCGGCTGATGCTGCTGGGGGAGTCGCCGTTGCATGACGGCTTCATGATGCCCCTCAGCCGTCAGCACAATGATTTCCCGCCGCCCCTCCAGCGCCTGCGCGTGCATCGAGCGCGCCGCCATGCGGCTGACGAAGGTCTCGCGCGGGGCGCGGCATTTTCAGAACCGTCTGATGCCCTGCAGCGGCCGAACGGCGGATCATCGCCGTGCATGAAAACGACCGCACTGCCCTTCCGATCGGTTCCCGCCCGCGCCAGGTTGGCGCAGGTGCCCGAACTTCGGCAACTCTTCGATGCCGGACGCCACTACCTGCGCGGCAAGGCGTCGCTGTATCAGCTGCACGCGCGCGTCAGCCATTTCCGAGTCTTGGCGAAGGCAGCGGGCTCGGCGCCGGCCGTGCTCGCGCTGCTCGACGAATGGGCCGGCAGGGTCGAGCGGCGCTGGAGCGCGTGGGCGATCGAGGCCAGGGCCCAGGCCGAGGGGGAGTTCCGCGCCTGGCTGCGCGGGCAGCTGGTCTTCGATCGCGGCGCGGTCGATGAGCGCGCTCAGAGCTTCAGTGCCTGCGCGTAACCCGTGAGCTCGAGGTAGCCGCGGCCCACGGGCTGGCCGCCGGCGTCCAGCAACTCGCTCAGGCCTTCCCAATACACCGTGCCGGTCGAGCCCTGGCCGTCGAGCTCCTGGTCGTCGAGCAGGGCGCGCACCGTGAAGGTGCCGGCAGGCGTGTGGATGCGCCATCGCGTCGGATAGGCGGCCCGCGTGCGTGGGCTGGTCCAGTGGGCCTCGGCCTCGAAGCGCAGCGCGTCCGGGCCGAACACCTGCAGCCGGCCATCGGCCGTGCGCAGCGAGCCACCGTGCCACAGCGCGGAGCCGTCGCGACGGCGCAGCCTGAAGGCCGTCAGCGCGCCGCCATCGAAAAGGTTCATGCCGATCCAGTCCCAGCCGACGGCCTCGGGGTGCAGCAATGCCTCGCTCCACTCGTGGTCGAGCCAGGCGCGGCCCTGCACCTCGAAGCGCCGGCCTTGCAGGCTCAGGCTGCCCGACGCCGCGAGTTGCGGCTCGCTGTAGTAGTAGCTGGCCTGGTCGGGCTCGGGACCCTTGCGCGAGAGGCCGGCGCTGCCCTGCAGCAGCACCGGCTGGGTCGGGTCGAAGCGCAGGTCGAGCGCGAAGCCCGCGGCCGGCAGGCGGGCCGCGTAGCCCTGGCCGTCGCGCTTGAGCGACCAGTCGCGCAGCCGGACGTCGGTGTCGGCTTCGGAGGCGGACGCCACGCCGAAGCCTTCGCGCGCGATGCGCTGGTCGTGCCACAGCCGGCGTCCCTCGAGGTCGGTGATGGCGGCGTGCGCGAAGATCAGCTGCCGCGCCGCGAAGGCGGACTGGATCGACTGGGCGGCGTCGACGCGCGAGCGGAAGAAGGTGAGCTGGAAGCCGAACTCGCGCGCGCCGGCCCGCGCCTGGCCCGTGATGTACCACCACTCGGTGCGCAGCTCGGGGTGGCTGCCGTAGTCGCGCGGGAATTGCAGCACGCGCGGCGGCAGGGCCCAGGCCGCCGGGCCGGCGAGCGCCGACAGCAGCACGGCGCGGCGCGACAGGCCAGGGGACCGCATCGGCCGCCTTGTCACCAGTCCTCCTTGACCGCCATCACGGCGTCGTGGTCCGCGGCCGCGCGGCCGGCGAGCCAGGCCGTGACCGTGCCGGCCGCGACCACCGCGGCGCACAGCGCGGCAAGCCGCGCCCAGGGCACCTGCAGGTCCATCGTCCAGTGGAAGCTCTGGGGGTTGACCACGTGCACCAGCACCACCGACACCGCGAGCCCGAGCGCCAGCCCGGCGACGGCGCCGATCGCAGTCCAGGCCGCGCCTTCGCCGGCGACGATCGCGAGCACCTGTGTGCGCGTGAAGCCCAGATGCGCGAGCAGGCCGAACTCCTTGCGCCGCGCCAGCACCTGGGCGCTGAAGCTGGCCGCGATGCCGAACAGGCCGATCGCGATCGCCACCGCCTGCAACCAGTAGGTGACCGCGAAGCTGCGGTCGAAGATGCGCAGCGAGGTGGCGCGGATCTGGGCCACCGAGGACATCTCGATCGGCTCGGCCGCGCCGAGCTCGCGCGCGGCCAGGGCCCGCACCGCCTCCTGCACCGAGCCTTCGGCCGCGCCGGGCGCGAGCCACAGCGCGACGTCGCTGACCCCGGCCTCGCCGGTCAGGCGCTCGAAGTCGCGGGCGTCGATCGTGACGGCGCCGAATTGCCGCACGTAGTCGCGCCAGATGCCGGCGACGAAGAACACCGGCGGCGATGCACCGCGGCGCTCGCGCTGCGGACCCCAGGCGCGCGCGAGCGGCTCGAAGGCCGTGCCGGGCCGGGCCCCGTAGAGCTCGACCATGGCCTCGCTGACGTAGATCCCGACCTGTCCGGCCGGCACCGGCAGCGCGGCGCCGGTCAGCGGCAGCGAACGCCCGACGTCGTCGTCCAAGGTGCGCGCGATCAGCGTCACCGCGGGCCGCGACGGATCGATCAGCAGTGCGCGCGTGCGCAGCGTGCCGGTGCGCGCCACGCCGGGCAACTGCGCCAGGGCCTGCACGAAGGCCGGCGCGAAGAGGGCCTGCTCGCTGCCCGAGCCCGCGCCCGCGGCGTTGCGCAGGTACAGGTCGGCCGGCAGCACGATGTCGAGCCAGTGCGTGACCGAGTCGCGGAAGCTCGCGACCATCACGGTGAGCGCGACGGCGAGACTCAGGCTCGCGACCACGCCACTGACCGCCACCGCGGCGGTGCCTCGCATGCGCCGGGCGCGCTCGATCGCCAGCAGCGGCAGCAGGCGCCGCGCGGCCAGCGGCGCGAGCCGGTCATAGACCCCCGCGATCAGCCACGGCAGCGCGCCGATGCCGCCGACCAGCAGGAAGCCGACCGAGAGGTAGGCGGCGATCGGGATGCCGAAAATCGCCGGTGCCGTGGCCAGGGCGACGCCGGCGGCGATCAGCAGCAGCGCGATGCGATGCGCACCGTCGCCCGCCGGCGCGGCGCCCAGGCCCTTGAGCGTCTGCGCTTCGGGCAGGGCCTGCGCGGCGCGCGCCGGCCACCAGCCGCCGACGCCGGCCGCGAGCACGCCGAGTGCGCCGTAGGTCCAGGCCGCGCCCCAGCTCCAGCGCAGGGTCGGCGCGACACCGTCGAAGTAGCCGCCGCCGAGGTCGCCGCCCAGCAGCTTCAGCGCGAGCTGGGCGAGCGCGGCGCCCAGGGCGATGCCCGCGGCGCTGCCGATCAGCCCGAGCACCAGCGATTCGGCCAGCACCAGCCGCAGGCGCTCGCGCGGCGTGAGTCCGAGCACGCCGAGCAGCGCGAACTGCTGGGCACGCTTGGCGACGCTCAGCGCGAGCACCGAGAACACCAGGAAGGCGCCCGTGAACAGTGCCACCAGCGCCAGCACCGTGAGGTTCACGCGGTAGGCGCGCGAGAGGTTGCTGACGCGCTCGGCCGCATCGCCCGGCTCGGCGATCTGGATGCCGGTCGGCCAGTCCGGCGACTGTTGCAGCGCGCCGATGAAGGCCGCGTGGTCGGTGCCCGGCGCCAGCCGCAGGTCGATGCGCGTGAGTTGGCCGGCACGGCCGAACAGGTCTTGCGCGGCGCCGATGTCCATCACCGCCAGCGCGGCACCGCCGGCCGCCACCTGGCCGGCGACCTGCAGCGACTGCCATTGCGTGCCGACGCGCAACCGCAGCTGCGTGGCATCGTCGCCGACGGCCTTGCGCGCGGCGGCATTGAGAAAGACCTGGCGCGGCGCGAAGAGCGAGAAACGGTCGCCGCCTTCGGCCGGGCGCGGCATCAGCGCCGGCGCGATGGTCGGCAGGGCGAGCGCGTCGATGCCGACGACCCGCAGCGGCAGCCGGCGCTCGCCGACCTGCGCGACGCTTTGCAGTTCGAGCACGGGGCTGGCGAGGGCGACCCCCGGCTGCCGGACCACCTGCGCGAAGACGGCCTCGTCGAAGCCGCCCTGCGCAGCGCGCAATTCGAGGTCGGGCTGGCCGTTGACCGAGCGCACCGCGCTCGAGAATTCGTCGAGCGCCGAGGCATTGATCAGCTGCACCGAGAAGGCCAGCGCGACGCCCAGCATCACGGCGACGACCGCGGCCGCGTTGCGCCACGGGTGGTGGCGCAGTTCCTGCCACGAGAAGCTGAACAACAGGGCCCTCATGCGGCCCATTCTGCGCGATGCGCGGGTCACAGGCGATCGGATGCGGCGGCCAGCCAGGCGCGGATCGCCGGGCTGGTGCTGAGGCCGGCCGCGCGGGCATAGGCCTGCCGCGCCGCGGCCACCTGGCCGCTGCGGCCCAGCAGGTGCGCGCGCGCCGCCCAGTAGGGCTGGTAGTTCGCGACCTCGGCCGGCGCGATGGCATCGAGCGCCTGCAGGCCGGCCGCCGGCGTTTCGGCTTCGGCCACGGCGCAGGCTCGGCCGACCTGCGCGCCGGTGCCCGGGCGTAGCGCGATCAGGCCGTCATAGAGCGCCACCAGCGCATCGGCCGGCACCTGCGCGCCGAGCCGTCGCGCGCAATGCGCCGACTGGATCGCGGCTTCGATCTGGTAGGCGCCGAGCGACTCGAGGCTGGCGGCACTCTGCAGCGCCCGCTCGGCCTGTCCGCGCAGCTGCGGGTTCCAGCGCGCGACCTCCTGCGCGTCCAGCGGCACGTAGTCGCCTGCGGCGTTGCGCCTCGCCGCGGCGCGGCTTTCGCAGAACAGCATCAGCGCCAGCAGGCCCAGCGGCTCGGGTTCCCGCGGCAGCAGGCCGCAGAGGATGCGGCAGAGGTCGATCGCCTCGGCCGTGAGGCCGCGCTGCGAGGCGTCGGCGCCGTCGACCTCGTCCCAGCCGGTGCCGTAGGCCGCGTAGATGCCGTCGAGCACGTCCTGCAGCCGCTGCGGCAGGTCGTTCGCGTGCGGGAACTCGAACGGAATACCGGCGGCCCGGATGCGTGCCTTGGCCCGCACCAGGCGCTGGCCGAGCGTGGCCGGCGCGCTCAGGAAGGCACCCGCCATGCGGGCGGCGTCCAGCCCGAGCACGGTCTGCAGCATCAAGGGCGCGCGCGCCGCGGCGTCGATGGCCGGATGGGCGCAGACGAAGAACAGGCGCAGCCGCTCGTCGGGCACTGCCTCGCCGCCGTCCGCGTCCTCCTCGAACTGGTCGGCCAGAAGCAGCAGGCTCTGCGCCGCCTCGTCCTGCACCCGGCTGTGGCGCCAGGCGTCGAGCGTGCGGTGGCGCGCCACCTGCAGCAGCCAGGCCTCCGGCTTCGCGGGCACGCCGTCGGCCGGCCAGCGCTCGAGCGCCCGCGCGAAGGCGTCGGCCAGCGCGTCCTCCGAGGCTGCGATGTCGCGCGTGCGCGCCGACAGGATGGCGACCAGCCGGCCATACGACTCGCGGGCCGCCCGCTCGGCCGCCGCGCGGGCCTCCCGGACGGCCACGTCCGTCACATCGTGGGTGTGGTGAACACCGGCCGCACCTCGACACCGCCGGTGCTGGCGCAGGGCGCGCGCGCGGCCCATTCGAGCGCGGTGTCGAGGTCGGGCACCTCGATCACGAAGTAGCCGCCGAGCTGCTCCTTGCTGTCGGCGAAGGGCCCGTCCTGCACCTGGCGCTTGTCGCCGCGCACCCGCAGCGTGGTGCCGGTCATCGGCGGTTGCAGGCCGTGGCCGCTGAGCGTGACACCCGACTGGCGGATCGCGCCCACGTAGTCCATCCAGCCGGCCCGGTAGGCCTGGGCCGCTGCCTCGTCGCGCTGGTCGAACTCGGACTGGGGTTGGTAGAACATCAGCATGTATTGCATGGAAATCTCCACGAAGGAAAACACACGAGCAGGATCGCTCACTGCAATGACGGCGCACGGGCGGGCATTTCGACAGTGTGCGACAGGAATCGTGCATTTTTCGATGACCGCCGCGCTAAGCTCGTCGCCATGCAGACACTTCCGACCTACGACGACGTGATCGCCGCGGCCGCGCGGCTCGAAGGGCATGCGCACCGCACGCCGGTGCTGCGCTCGCGCACCGCCGACGCCCGCTGGGGCGCGCAGTTCTTCTTCAAGTGCGAGAACTTCCAGCGCATGGGCGCCTTCAAGTTCCGCGGCGCCTTCAATGCGCTGTCGAAGTTCGATGCCCGGCAGCGCCAGGCCGGCGCGATCGCCTTCTCCTCGGGCAACCATGCGCAGGCGGTCGCGCTGGCGGCGCGCATCCTCGGCATGCCGGCCGTGATCGTGATGCCCACCGATGCGCCGGCCGCCAAGCTCGCCGCCACGCGCGAGTACGGTGCCGAGGTGCTCCTCTACGACCGCTTCACCGAGGACCGCGAGGCGCTGACGCGGCGGCTGGCCGAGGCGCGCGGCATGACGCTGATCCCGCCTTACGACCATCCGGACGTGATCGCGGGCCAGGGCACGGCGGCGAAGGAACTGTTCGAGGAGGTCGGCGCGCTCGATGCGCTCTACGTCTGCCTCGGCGGCGGCGGCCTGACCAGCGGCTCGGCGCTCGCGGCGCGCGCGCTGGCGCCGGACTGCCAGGTCTACGGCGTCGAGCCCGAAGCCGGCAACGACGGCCAGCAGTCGCTGCGCGCCGGCCGCATCGTGCACATCGACACCCCGAAGACCATTGCCGACGGCGCACAGACCCAGCACCTGGGCGAGTACACCTTCGGCATCATCCGGCGCGATGTGACCGACATCGCCACGGTCAGCGACGCGCAGCTGGTCGACGCCATGCGCTTCTTCGCCGAGCGGATGAAGATGGTGGTCGAGCCCACGGGCTGCCTCGCCTTCGCGGCGGCCTGCGCGGCGGGCGAGGCGATCCGCGGCCAGCGGGTGGGCGTCATCGTGAGCGGCGGCAACGTCGACCTGGCGCGCTTCGCCGCGCTGCTGTCCGCAGCCTAGGCCCGAATCCCTTCGGCGCTCAGGTGCAGCACGCGGTCGGCGCGCGCGGCCGCGGCCTCGGAGTGCGTGACCAGCACCAGCGAGGCGCCGTGCTCGCGGGTCTGCGCCAGCAGCACGTCCATCACGCGCACGGCGGTGGCGGGATCGAGGTTGCCGGTCGGCTCGTCGGCCAGCAGCAGTGCGGGCCGGTGCACCAGTGCGCGCGCGATCGCCACGCGCTGGAGCTGACCGCCGCTCAACTGCTGCGGCAGGCGTTCGCCGAGGCCGGCGAGGCCGACCGCATCGAGCATCCGGGCGACGCGCTCGGTGCTGCCCGGCCCCTGTTGCCCCAGCAGCATCAGCGGCAATGCGACGTTTTGTGCCACGTCCAGGTGCGGCAGCACATGGAAGGCCTGGAACACGAAGCCGACGTGCGCGCGCCGCCACAGAGCGCGCGCCTCGGCGTCGAGGGCGCCGATGTCGGTGCCGCCGTGCAGGACCGTGCCGGCATCCCAGTGGTCGAGGCCGGCCATGCAATTGAGCAGGGTCGATTTGCCGACACCGGATTCGCCCACGATGGCGACGAATTCGCCGGCCGCGACCTCGAGCGACACGTGCTCGAACACCGGCAGGTCGCCGTAGTGCTTCCCCAGGTCCGTGATGCGCAGCGTCATGGGAGCTCGGCGACGAGCCGGACGACCTGCGCGACCGCGTCGGGGGCTTCCGCGGCGATCACGCGGCGCTGCGGCATGCTGCGCAGCCAGGTCATCTGGCGTTTCGCGAGCTGGCGGGTGGCGGCGATGCCGCGCTCGCGCAGCTCGGTGATCGGCCAGGCGCCATCCAGGGCTTCCCAGGTCTGGCGGTAGCCGACGCAGCGCATCGACGGCAGGTCCGCCGCCAGGTCGCCGCGCGCGCGCAGCGCCTGCACCTCGGCGATGAAGCCGGCCGAGAGCATGGCGTCGAAGCGCGCCGCGATGCGTTCGTTCAGCCAGGCGCGATCGGTGGGCTCCAGGGACAGCAACGCGACCGCCGGCGTTCCCCGGCTCGCGCGGCCCGCGGCATGGAAGCTGGCCAGCGTCTGGCCGCTCGTGTGCCAGACCTCCAGCGCACGCTGGATGCGCTGGCTGTCGTTGGGCGCCAGCCGCGCCGCCGTGATCGCATCGACCTTGGCGAGGCGGGCGTGCA
Source organism: Variovorax sp. P2_H12 (assembly GCF_056403395.1). Lineage (NCBI taxonomy): Bacteria > Pseudomonadati > Pseudomonadota > Betaproteobacteria > Burkholderiales > Comamonadaceae > Variovorax > Variovorax sp. P2_H12. The sequence goes on from NZ_JBFUFO010000008.1 coordinate 86,840, forward strand.
TCGCCGGCCAGCCGAGCGCGGCGGCGTCGGCCTCGAGCTGCCGGCGCAGCGCGGGATCGGCCGCGGGCATCGCGTCGATGCCGTCGGCCAGCGCCTTGAAGTAGAGCATCGTGCCGCCCACCAGCAGCGGGAGCTTGCCGCGCGCCGCGATCTCGCCGATCAGGCGCCGGGCGTCCCCCACGAACGCGGCGGCGCTGTAGGCCTCGCGCGGATCGCGGATGTCGATCAGGTGGTGCGGCACTTCGGCGAGTTCCGCCGGGGTGGGCTTGGCGGTGCCGATGTCCATGCCGCGGTAGACCAGGGCCGAGTCGACGCTGACGATCTCGACTGGGCGTTCGCGGGCGATCTCCAGCGCCGCCGCGGTCTTGCCCGAGGCGGTGGGCCCGGCGAGCGCCACGTAGCGCAATGCGTTCGATGTCGGATCAGCGGCCACGCGGCTCCCCGTACCTGCGCACCAGGGTCCACGCGACGGCGGCGATGCAGACGCTCCAGAACCAGACGCCGAGCACCAGCGGCATCACGGTGCCGTCCATGTGCGCGCCGAGCCAGCCGCCGATGGCGAAGGCGGCCAGCATCATGAGGAAGCCGTTGAGCGCCGAGGCGGCACCCGCTGCCTGCGGGAACGGGCCGACCGCGCCGGTCTGGCCGCAGGGCTGGTGGACGCCGTGCGCGATCATCACCAGGGTCTGCGGACCGACGATGGCCGCGACCGACACCACGCCCGCCAGCGCCAGCAGGCCCATCGACGTGCCGCCCGCGAGCGTCAGCCAGGCCGCCCGCGCGACGCTGCGGCGCACGCCGTGGCGCGCCAGCCAGCGCCGGCAGACGAAGGTGCCGGCGATGTAGGCCAGCGAGTTCCACAGCATCACGGCGCCGTATTGCGTCTTGCTGAGCCCGAGCACCTGGATGAATACGAAGGACGACGCGGCCAGGAAGGTGAACAGCAGGCCGTAGGACGCGGTGGTCAGTGCGCTGAAGGCCAGGAAGACCGGGTTGCGCAGCACCGTCGCCCAGGTGGCGACCAGCGCCCCGGCGCGCAGCGCGTCGGGATTGCGGCGCGTCAGGGTCTCGTCGAAGCGCAGGGCGATCAGCGCCAGCGTGAGGGCGCCGAACACGGCCGGCGCCAGCAGTGCGACGCGCCAGCCGAACAGGTCCGACACCAGCCCTCCCAGGGGCACGCAGAGGCAGGCGATGATGCCCAGGCCGGTCAGGGCGCGGGACATCACGCGCGCGCCGTCGGCCGGCGGATAGAGGTCGCGCACGATCGCGCGCGCCGCCATCACCGCCGCGCCCATCGCGGCGCCCTGCAGGGCGCGCCAGACGATCAGGATCTCGATCGAGGGCGCCATCGCGCCGCCGATGCTGGCGGCCACGTAGCCGCCGAGGCCCCACAGCAGGACCGGCCGGCGGCCGAAGCGGTCGGACAACGGTCCGAGCACCAGCTGCGAGACGCCGAAGGCCAGCAGCAGGGCGCTCAGCGTGAGCTGCGCGTGCGACATGCGGGCGCCGAGTTCGGCGGTCAGCGTCGGCAGGGCGGGCAGATAGAGGTCGGTCGTGACCGGCTGGATGCCCAGCAGCAGGGCGAGCATGAGGACGACCGCGGCCGGCGACATGCTCGAGGCAGACGGCGCGATGCGGGAAATGGCCGGTGCGACAGGAGGCGGCATGCGCCCAAGGTTAACAAAGGCGCCGCCGCGGGTCGCCGCAGAGCGCTCAGATCGCCGGGGCGGACAGGCGATGGGGCCGCAAGGCGGTCGTCTCGGCAGGCGCCGGCAGCAGCAACGGCGCGGGCTTGGGGGGGGCATCCGCGCCCGTGGCGGTTTCGAGCGGCGGCTCCTTCATGCGGAACAGCTGCGACAGGGCCGCCCGGTACTGCCCCTGGCCGATCGAATTCGCATTGTGGTGCGAGCCGCCCTCGACCAGCACGAACATCTTCGGCACGGTCGCGGCGTCGTAGAGCTTTCGGCCCAGGGTCGGGTTGATCAGGCTGTCGGCCGCGCCATGCACCACCAGCAGCGGCGCGCCGATGTCCTGGACCTTGCTGATCGCCTCGAAGCGCTGGGTGATGAAGGGACCGAAAGGCAGCCAGCCCCACTTGAAGCTGCTCGCCACGTCGGCGATCGAGGTGAAGGTGCTCTCGACGATGGTGCCGCTCTCGTCGTTCACGCGCGACGCCAGGTCGATGCCGATTGCGCCGCCGAGCGAGTGGCCGAAGATGTAGCGCGCCTGCTTCGGGTGCCGGGCCGCGAGCCAGGCCCAGGCCGCGCGGGCGTCTTCGCGCGCCGAGTCTTCGGAAGGCAATCCCTTGGAACTCTTGCCGAAGCCGCGGTAGTCGATCGCCAGCACCGAGAAGCCCAGTTCGTGCATGCGGCGCATGCGGGGTGCCGAGCCGGCCACGTTGTAGCGCGCGCCGTGCAGATAGAGCAGCACCGGCGTGTCCTGCGTTTCGGGGGCGCCGCCGAGCCACAGCCCGTGCAGGCGCGCGGACTCGCCGGTCAGGGAGGACTGGAAATCGATCCAGACGTCGTCCATGCCCTGGCTCATGGCCTCCGAATTGCCCCAGCTGCGGTCGCTGGGCTGGAAGATCCACTCGCGCTGCTGCTCGTCGAGGGTCGAACAGCCCCCGGCCAGCAGGGCGACCAGGGCGGTGGCGGATGCGAACAGGGACCAGGATTTCATGGAAGGCTGAAAGACAGGCACAGGGCCGGAAAGTTCAACGACAGATTCCATGCAACGTCCATGCCGGGTTGGGCGATGACCCTGAAAACCCTTGGTACCCGGGGCGTGCGGCCGCGGTCGGATCGCGTGATCTGTAAGAAAACCGCAAGGTTTCTTTCACAATTTCACACGGATCGCTTGCGCTGAGGGACCGTGGCAGTCGCCATGCCGCACGTCAAAGCGGGCAGGCCGAGGCTCAGCGCCCGCGCATGAAGAGCGCGTCGAGCTCCCGCACCGACAGCTGGCGCCAGGTCGGCCGGCCGTGATTGCACTGGTCCGAGCGCTCGGTGGCCTCCATCTGGCGCAGCAAGGCGTTCATCTCGTCGAGGGTCAGCTTGCGGTTGGCGCGCACGGCGCCGTGGCAGGCCATGGTGGACAGCAGTTCGTTCTGGGCCCGCTGCACCACGGTGCTGGCGTCATGGTGGGCCAGTTCGGCCAGCACGCTGCGCGCGAGCTCCACGGGGTCGCCGTCGGCCAGGGTTCCGGGCACCGCACGCACCGCCAGGGTGCGCAGCGAGAACGGCGTGATCTCGAGGCCGAGCGCGGGCAGCACGGCGGCGCAGGCTTCGGCGGTGGCCACTTCCTGCGGCGTGGCGGCGAAGGTGGCCGGGATCAGCAGCGGCTGGCTGCTGATGGCGGCACCGTCGAGCTGGGTCTTCAGGCGCTCGTAGACGATCCGCTCGTGCGCGGCATGCATGTCGACGATGACCAGGCCCTGGCTGTTCTCGGCCAGGATGTAGATGCCCTGCAACTGGGCCAGCGCGCGGCCCAGGGGCCAGGCTTGGGCTTCGGCCGCGGCGCTCGGACCTGTGCCGGGCGGCACGGCGGCGAAAGCCGGCGCAGCCTCCGAGGCGAAGGGCGGCGCCGGGCGCTCCAGCGAAGTCTCGCGCGGCGCGGCCGGCCACATGGCGGCCGCGTCGCCGAGCCCGCGCTCGCCCGCGAAGTGCATCGCCGGCTGGGTCCAGGCGGCCGAGGCGGGCGCCAGTCGGGGCTTGAAGAAGGGTTCCGCCGGGGCCGCGCTCGCCTCGCCGGCCCGCGGGGCGGCCAGCGCGTCCTCGATCGCGTGGCGCACCGCCTGGTGCACCTCGCGGCCGTCGCGGAAGCGCACCTCGATCTTGGTCGGGTGCACGTTGACGTCGACCCGGGCCGGATCGATCTCGAGGTACAGCGCATAGACCGGTTGGCGCTGGCCGTGCAGCACGTCCTCGTAGGCGCTGCGCACCGCGTGGGCCAGCACCTTGTCGCGCACGAAGCGGCCGTTGACATAGAAGAACTGCTGGTCGGCGCGCGAGCGCGCCGCATCGGGAATGCCGGCGCGGCCGGTGACGCGCACCGGGCCGGCGCTGCGATCGACCGCCACGCTGTGGGCCACGAAGTCGTCGCCGAGCGTGTCGGCCAGGCGCTGGTCGCGCGAGTCGGCGGCACGCCATTGCTCGACCAGGCGGCCCTCGTGCCAGATCGAAAAGCCGACCTCGGGACGCGCCAGCGCATGGCGCCGCACGGCCTCGATGCAGTGTGCGAGCTCGGTGGCGTCGGTCTTGAGGAATTTGCGCCGGGCCGGGGTGGCGAAGAACAGCTCGCGAACCTCGACCGTGGTGCCGGKGGCGCGCGCCMCCGGCCGCAGTTCGCCGGTGCGGCCGTCGAGCGCGAAGGCGCTGTCGGCACCCGCGAAGCGCGACAGCACGCTGAGCTCGGCGATCGCATTGATGGCGGCCAGCGCCTCGCCGCGAAAGCCCATCGTGCCCACGGTCTCGAGGTCGCCCAGGCTGGCGATCTTGCTGGTGGCGTGCCGGCGCAGGGCCAGCGGGAGTTCCTCGCGCGGCAGGCCCAGGCCGTCGTCCTCGACCGAGATCAGCCGCACACCGCCGGCCGAGAGCCGCACCGTGATCTGCCTGGCGCCGGCGTCGAGCGCGTTGTCGAGCAGTTCGCGCACCACCGAGGCGGGCCGCTCGACCACTTCGCCGGCTGCGATCTGGCTGATCAGTTCGTCGGGAAGTTCGCGGATCGGCCGGCGCGCGGCGGCGGTGGAAGAAGGAAGGGCGCTCACGGGGACATTCTAGAAGGGCGCCCTTGCGCGCACCGGGATAATGCGCGCCATGGAATTCATCAGCTTTCTCATCGACTTCATCCTGCATGTCGACAAACATCTCGAGGCCTTCGTCATCGCCTACGGGCCCTGGGTCTACGCGCTGCTGTTCCTGATCGTGTTCGTCGAGACCGGGCTGGTGGTGATGCCCTTCCTGCCCGGCGATTCGCTGCTGTTCATCGTCGGTGCGCTGTGCGGCGCGGGCCTGATGAGCTTTGGGCTGGCGGTGCCGATCCTGCTGGCGGCCGCGATCCTGGGCGACCAGTGCAATTTCAGCATCGGGCGCTATTTCGGGCCGAAGGTGTTCCAGTGGGAGAACTCGCGCTTCTTCAACCGCAGGGCCTTCGACCAGGCGCATGCCTTCTATGAGCGCTTCGGCGGCGTCACGATCATCGCGGCGCGTTTCCTGCCCTTCATTCGCACCTTCGCTCCCTTCGTGGCGGGCGTGGCCGACATGACGCGCGGCAAATTCACGCTGTTCAATGTGGTGGGTGCGCTGCTGTGGGTGCTGAGCCTGTGTACGGTCGGCTACTTCTTCGGCAACCTGCCGATCGTCAAGGACAACCTCGAGAAGGTCATCTGGGCGCTGATCCTGGTGCCCGGGCTGATCGCGCTGTTCGGTGCCTGGCGCGCCCGCGGCGCGTCGGCGGCGCGCTGAGGCGCGGCCAAAAAAAAAAGCGCACCGGGGTGCGCTTTTCAATTCCTGCCTGGCCTCGCTCAATAGTTCGGGCCGTTGTTCGGGTAGTAGCCGTTCGGGGCGTAGTAGTTGTTTGGGGGGTAGTAGCGCCGCTGGTTTCGTTCGTCGACGCTGCGGCCCACCTGGTTGCCGATCAGCCCGCCGACCGCGGCGCCACCCACCGTGGAGGCCGTGTTGCCGCCGATCGCATGGCCGATCACCGCGCCGCCGACGGCACCGCCTGCGGTGCCGAGCTGCTGATTCGGGCCGCCCGCGCAGCCGGCCAGGGCGGTGATGCCCGCGGCGGCGGCCGCCGCGATCCAGAGTCTTGTCTTCATATCGTCCACCTTTCAGTGATTGGTGGATTCATTGTTCGAAAAAGCGCGGCGCCGCATGTAGGAGCGAGCCTCGGCGCATTGACCGAATGCGCTGCAATTCCTGTACGGAACTACAGCTGCCGGCTGCGCGCCAGCGGCGGGTTCTGCGCGAAGTAGCTCTGGATGCCTCGCATCAGCGCATCCGCCAGGTCTTCCTGATAGGCCGTGCTGCGCAGCTTGGCCTCTTCCTCGGGATTGCTGATGAAGGCGGTCTCGACCAGCACGCTCGGGATGTCGGGTGCCTTGAGCACCGCGAAGCCGGCCTGCTCGACCTTCGGCTTGTGCAGCCGCGCGCCGATGCCGCGGATCTCGCCGAGCATCGCGCCGCCGAGCTTCAGGCTGTCGTTGATCTGCGCCGTGGTGCTCATGTCGAGCAGCGCGCGCTGCACCTGCACTTCGTGGTTGCCCACGTTGACGCCGCCGACCTTGTCGGCCTGGTTCTCCTTGTTGGCAAGCCAGCGCGCGGCGCTGCTCGAGGCGCCGCCCTGGCTCAGCGCGAAGACGCTGGCGCCGCGGGCCTCTGGGGTGGTGAAGGCATCGGCATGGATGCTGACGAACAGGTCGGCCTGCACCCGCCGCGCCTTCTGCACGCGCACGCCCAGCGGCACGAAGAAGTCGGCGTCGCGCGTCAGGTAGGCGCGCATCGGATTGCCATTGACGCTGCTCGCATTGATGCGGGTGCGCAGACGGTGCGCGATCTGCAGCACGATGTCCTTCTCGCGGGTGCCGTTGGAGCCGATCGCACCCGGGTCTTCGCCGCCGTGGCCCGGATCGAGCGCGACGATGATGATGCGGTCGGTCTGGTTCGCGGTGGCGCCGCGGTTGGCCGTCGCGGAGGGCGGCGGCGCAGCGCTGGCCACCGGTGGCATCGGCATCGGCAGCGGCCCGACCGGGGCCGACGGGCGGTTGGCCTGCGTGACCGACACGGACGGCGCCGGCCGCGCCGATTGCTGCGCCATCAGGTCGCCGAGGGGGTCGACGGCGGGCTCGGGCGCCGCCGCGGTGTCGCGGCCCGGCGCCTTGGGCGCGTCGCGCATCCGCTCGGCGATCAGCGCCTCGAGCGGATCGATGGCCTGCTGCGGATAGAGGTCCAGCACCAGCCGGTCGCGGTAGGCCGCCACCGGCGCCAGCGAGAACACCTGCGGCGCCACGGCCTGCTTGAGGTCGAACACGATGCGCACCACGCCCGGCGCGAACTGGCCGACGCGCAGGCCGTTGATGAAAGGGTCGTCGGGCTTGATCTTTCCGACCAGCTCGCGCAGCGCCGGGTTGAGCTCGATCCCGTTGATGTCGACCGCCAGCCGCGGCGGGCTGCCCACCACCAGCTGCTGCGAGCTGAGCCGGCCATCGGACTCGATGGTGACACGCGTGTAGTCGGCCGCAGGCCAGACCCGCACCGCCATGATGGTGGCGCCACGGGCGATCTCGTGCAGGCCCAGCAGCAGCGCGATGCTGCCGCCTTGCAGCAGCACGCGGCGCTTCAGTCCTCTGGCCTTCATGCCGCGTCGGCGAGCAGGCGCGTGCCTCGCTCGGTGTGGGCGCGCAGCGTCACGGTGCGGGTGTCGTCGGTCATTGCTTCGATTTTAATAGCGAGGTCCGCAAGCGGAATGCGCCCTGCCGCGTTTTCAGGCCATTCGGCCAGCTTGACGCCCGGACCCGCGAAGATGTCTCGGAAGCCGGCGTCCTCCCATTCGCGCGGGTCGCTGAAGCGGTAGAAGTCGAAATGGAAGATCGCCAGCCCGTCGGGCGCCTCGTGCGGCTCCACGACCGCGTAGGTTGGGCTCTTGATGCGTCCGGCGATGCCGAGCGCGCGCAGCAGGTGGCGCACGAAGGTGGTCTTGCCGGCGCCCAGGTCGCCCTGCAGCGAGATGAAGGCATCGCGCAGCGCGGGCGAGCGCGCCAGCGCCTTCGCCAGGACGCCAGTGTCGTCTTCGGTTCGCCAGACCTGGGTGGCGCTGTGCGTTTCTACAATCGGAAGGTGATCGGCAGCCATCAACTCGTCAACAGGATTCAGGCCTTGGCCCGGGAGCTCGGATTCTCCCAAATCGGCGTCGCGGGCGTCGACTTGTCGAGCGCAGAGGCCGGATTGATGCAATGGCTGGCCGAAGGCTTCCACGGCGAGATGCACTACATGGCCGCGCATGGCACCCGTCGCGCGAGGCCGGCCGAGCTGGTGCCGGGCACGGTGTCGGTGATCACCGCGCGCATGGACTACCTGCCGCGCGCCACGCCGGACGAATGGCAGGCCGTGGAGTTCGCGCGGCTCGAGCGGCCCGGCGAAGGCATCGTCTCGCTCTATGCCCGCGGCCGCGACTACCACAAGGTGCTGCGCTCGCGGCTGGCCAGGCTGGCCGAGCGCATCGCCGCCGAAGTCGGTCCTTTCGGCCACCGCGCCTTCACCGATTCGGCGCCGGTGCTCGAGGCCGAACTGGCCTCGCGCAGCGGGCAGGGCTGGCGCGGCAAGCACACGCTGGTGCTCGATCGCGAGGCCGGCTCGATGTTCTTTCTCGGCGAGATCTACGTCGACATGGCGCTGCCGCCCAGCGAGCCGGTCACGCCGCACTGCGGCAGTTGCCGCGCCTGCATCGACATCTGCCCGACGCGCGCGATCATCGCGCCGCATCGGCTGGACGCGCGGCGCTGCATCTCCTACCTGACGATCGAGCATGCCGGAGCGATCCCGCTCGAGCTGCGCCCCCTGATCGGCAACCGCATCTACGGCTGCGACGACTGCCAGCTGGTCTGCCCATGGAACAAGTTCGCCAAGAAGAGCGCGCTGCCCGACTTCGATGCCCGCGACGGGCTCACGGGCCGCCAGCTCGGCGAGCTGTTCGCCTGGAGCGAGGACGACTTCCTGCGCTTCACCGAAGGCAGCCCGATCCGCCGCATCGGGCATGAGCGCTGGCTGCGCAATGTGGCGGTGGCGCTGGGCAATGCGCTGCGTGCCGGGGAGCCGGGTGCGCGCGAGGCGCTGGCCACTCGCCGCGCCGACCCGAGCGCGCTGGTGCGCGAGCATGTCGAGTGGGCGCTGGCGTTCAGTGCCGGATGATGGCCGAGATGTGGGCCGTGCCGGTGTCGAGCGAGCGCATCGAACTGAGGCGGATCGAGGCGTACTTCAGAGCTGGGTTGTTGATCAGCTTGCCGACGAAGTGGCCGTTGAAGCGCGTATCCCGGCAGCCGGTCGCCACCAGGTCGATCGAGGCGTTGGCCGGCGTGATGTAGTCCACGCTCGAACCGGCCAGCGTGCAGGCCGCCTCGGGCACCGCGCCGTACACCGTGCCATCGAGCTCGATCTGCAAGCTGCCCGCGAACACCGCCGGCGGGCCCTCGGCGCCCGTGTCCGGCTGGGCGACGTAGAACAGGAAGGGGCCGCTCCAGGTCCCTTGGTAGTGGGTGTATTCCTGCGCCTGCGCTGCCGCCGTCCAGGTCGAAGCGACGGCGACGGCAGCCAGAAGCGGGTAGCGCATCGCCGCATGGTAGCGGGTCGAGGCCCGGGCCTGTTCACAGGCCCTAGCGGATGAGCGCCAGCGCAAAAGGCAGGCTGGCCACGCCGAACAGCGTCGACAGCGTCACCAGCCCCGCGACGTAGGGGCCGTTGTAGCCCATGCGCGTCGCCAGCACATAGGCGCTCGACGCGGTCGGCACGGCCGCGAAGGTCAGCAGCACCGCGGCCTGGGCCGGATGCAGCTGCAGCACCACGGCGAGCCCCCAGCCGATGAGCGGCAGCAGCAGGTGGCGGATCGTGAGCACTGACACCGCCAGTACCTTGCCGCGCGCAATGGTGGCGAACTGCATGCCGGCGCCGGCCGCCATCAGCCCCAGCGCCAGTGAGGCCGCGCCGATGCGCGTGAGCGTCGGCTCGATCCAGCCCGGCACGCCCAGGCCGAGCAGGTTGGCGGCGAGGCCGCTGAGCGTCGCGATGATCAGCGGGTTGCGAAGCAGCTGGCGCGCCAGCCCGGTCTGCGCATGCCGCGCCATCGGCCAGACCGCCGCGATGTTGAACATCGGCACGCAGACCCCGATCAGCACTGCGATCATCAGGAGTCCCTCGGGGCCTGCGATCCGGTCGGCCAGTGCCAGGCAGATGAAGGAATTGAAGCGAAACGCGATCTGCGCGCTGGCTGCGTGGTCGCGGCGGTCGATGTGCTCCCCGATGCCCGGCAGGAAGGGCAGGGCATAGGCCAACGCGATGCCGCTGAGGCCGACGCCGACCCCGGCAGTCAGCAGGTTTGAGGTGGCTCCGAAGTCGAGCGGACTGCGCACGATCGAGTGGAACAGCAGCACCGGAAAAAGAAAGTAGTACACCAGGCTCTCGACCTGATCCCAGACGCGGCGGTCGAGGGGCGTGTAGCGGCACAGCAGCCAGCCGCAGGCGATGAGGGAGAAATCGGGGAAGAGGAGCTGGGCATAGTTCACCGCTTCGAGGATATCCGCCTCGGCCGTGGGTTATCCACGTGGTGCCGGCCGGGGCCACCCGTTAGCATCCGCACTTTCGTTTCTTGGCCCTAGGAGGCTATCAATGCAACGTCGTCAATGGAGTGCAGTCGTCGGTGCGGCCGCGCTGTTCGCGGTCGCTGGTTCGAGCTGGGCGCAGGGCTACCCGAACAAGCCGATCGAACTCCAGGTGCCTTTCGCACCCGGTGGCACCACGGACATCGTGGCGCGCGTCATTTCGGAGCCGCTGGGCAAGGCGCTCGGACAGAACGTGATCGTGATCAACAAGGCCGGCGGCGGCGGCATCGTGGGGGCCGCCGAAACCGCGCGCGCCGCGCCCGACGGCTACAAGCTCGGCGTCGCGACGGTGTCGAGCACGGCCGCCAATCCGGCCATCAACCCGAAGGTGCCGTACGACCCGATCAACGACTTCACGCCGATCGTGAACATCGCGGCGACGCCGAACATCATCGCGGTGCACCCGAGCTTTCCGGCCAAGAACTATGCCGAGTTCGTGGCCGAACTCAAGAAGAACCCAGGCAAGTATTCGTATGCCTCGTCGGGCACGGGCGGTATCGGCCATCTGTTGATGGAGCTGTACAAGAACCTGACCAACACCTTCGTGACCCACATTCCGTACCGCGGCGCCGGACCGGCGCTCAACGACGTGGTGGCCGGGCAGGTGGCGATCATTTTCGACAACATCCCGTCGGCGCTGCCCTTCATCCAGACCGGCAAGCTGGTGCCGATCGTGGTGTCCGCGCCGCAGCGCCTGGCCGCGCTGCCGAATGTGCCGACCTTCAAGGAAGTCGGCCTGGAGCCGGTCAACCGCATGGCTTACTACGGCATCCTGGGGCCCAAGGGCCTGCCGAAGGAAGTGGTCGACAAGGTCAACGCCGGCGTCAAGAAGTCGGTCGAAGACCCGGCGGTGCGCAAGCGCATCGAGGACACCGGCTCGCTGATCGTGGCCAACACGCCCGAGCAGTTCGCGGCCCAGATCAAGGCCGAGTACGAGGTCTACAAGCAGGTGGTCGCGAAGCAAAAGCTCTCGCTCGACTGAGTGGCTCGCCCCCAGGTTGCCCGGCACTTCGTGTCCGGGCGCCCACCCCCTGCCGGGGGCAACACCAGCGGACTGGCAAAGCCAGATCCGCGGTGTTTCACCAACGGGCCTGGCTGCGCCGGCCTTTTTGCGGCCTTTTTGTTATCTTGCGGCGGATGACAACTGCCGCCGATACGCTTTCCGATACCCCCGAGATCGACGACTTCGTCGATGCGCTGTGGCTCGAGGACGGCCTGTCGAAGAACACACTCGCGGCCTACCGCCGCGATCTCGCGCTGTTCGCCCAGTGGCTGCGCGTGCAGCGCGGCAAGCCGCTCGACGCCGCGCTGGAAAGCGACCTGCAGGCCTACATGGGCGCGCGCCTGTCCGACAAGGGCAAGGCGACCTCGGCCAATCGCCGGCTCACCGTGTTCAAGCGCTATTACCGCTGGGCCCTGCGCGAGCACCGAATCGCCGCCGACCCGAGCCTGCGGCTGGCGCCGGCCCGGCAGATGCCGCGCGCGATCAAGACCTTGTCGGAGAAGCAGGTCGACGACCTGCTGGCCGCGCCTGACGTCGACACGCCGCTGGGGCTGCGCGATCGCGCCATGCTCGAGCTGATGTATGCCAGCGGGCTGCGGGTCAGCGAGCTGGTCGCGCTCAAGGTGTTCGAGCTGAGCCTCAACGACGGCGTCATCCGCGTGCTGGGCAAGGGCAGCAAGGAGCGGCTGGTTCCCTTCGGCGGCGAGGCACGGCGCTGGATCGAGCGTTATTTGCACGATGCGCGGCCCTTGATCCTCGATGGCCAGCAGACGCCGGACCTGTTCGTCACCGCGCGCGGGGCGGGCATGACGCGCGTGATGTTCTGGATCATCGTCAAGAAGAACGCGCTGGCCGCCGGCATCCACGTGCCGCTGTCGCCCCACACGCTGCGCCATGCCTTCGCCACCCACCTGCTCAACCATGGCGCCGACCTGCGTGCGGTGCAGCTGCTGCTGGGCCATGCCGACATCTCGACCACCACGATCTACACGCACGTGGCGCGCGAGCGGCTCAAGCAGATGCACGCGAAGCATCATCCCCGGGGGTAGGGTGGCTCGCCCCCAGGTTGGGCTCACTGCGTGTAGCCCGCCCACCCCCTGCCGGGGGCGCAGCCAGCGGCCCGGCGAAGCCGGTTCCGCGACTGCCCACGAACAGGCGCGCTGCGCGGAGCATCAGCTCGCCCCCAGGTTGGGCTCACTGCGTGTAGCCCGCCCACCCCCTACCGGGGGCGCAGCCAGCGGCCCGGCGAAGCCGGTTCCGCGTCTGCCCACCAACAGGCGCGCTACGCGCAGCCGTAGAAAAACCCCAGCGCCGATTGCTTTGGCCGGCGAAGCCAGGCCCGTTGGTGAAACACCGCGGAACCGGCTTCGCCGGGCCGCTGGTGTTGCCCCCGGTAGGGGGTGGGCGCCCCGACACGAAGTGCGGGGCAACCTGGGGGCGAGCAACAGTCCTACCGCGGAACCGGCTTTGCCGGGCCGCTGGTGTTGCCCCCGGTAGGGGGTGGGCGCCCGGACACGAAGTGCCGGGCAACCTGGGGGCGAGCCCTCCCAGCCGGCAGAATGCCGGCATTGACCATTCATCGCAGGAGTCGCATCGATGCCCTTGACCGTCCGTCCCCGTGCCCTGGCCGCCGCGCTCGGCCTGGTTTTCTTCAGTGCTGCGGCATCGGCGCAGGCGGTGCCCAAGACCATCCGGCTGGTGGTCGCCTATCCCTCGGGCGGCGTCAGCGACGTGGTCGCGCGGGCGCTGGCCGACAAGCTGGCCGCGCAGCTCGGCAGCACGCTGGTGGTCGAGAACAAGGCCGGCGCCAGCGGCACGATCGGCATGGATGCGGTCGCCAAGGCGGCGCCCGACGGCGCCACCCTGGGCTTCTCGGCCATCAGTCCGCTGGTGCTGAACCCGCACCTGGGCCGCTCGCCCTTCGATCCAATCAAGGACATCGCGCCGGTGGCGAGCGTCATGTACTCGCCGGTGCTGCTGATGGCGACACCGGCGACCGGCATGCGCGACCTGCGCAGCCTGCTCGAAGACGCCCGGGCGCGCCCCGGCGCGGTGCGCTGGGCCACATCCGGCCAGGCCTCGCTCGGCCACATCGTGCTGGAGCAACTGCGCGCGGCGGCCAAGGTCGACATCACGCACATTCCGTACAAGGGCGGCGGCCAGCAGCTCAGCGATGCGATCGGCGGCCAGTTCGAGATCCTGTCGACCAACGCGGGGCCGGCCGTCTCGGCGCAGATCCAGGCCGGCAAGCTGCGGCCGCTCGCGGTCGGCGCGCCGGCGCGGCTGGAGAACCTGCCGAAGGTCGCCACCCTGGCCGAACTGGGTTACCCCGCGGCCAACCTGTCCTCGCAGTTCGGTGTCTTTGCGCCCGCGGGCACGCCGGCCATCCTGATCGAGAAGTACAACGTGGAGATCAACAAGGCGCTGGCCAGCCCCGATCTGCGCGCCAAGCTGCTGGCGACCGACAACGTCCCCACCGGCGGCCGCGCAGAAGCCTTCGCCAACGAGATCGCGACGGAATACGAGAACAACGCCCGGATCGTGAAAGCCGCGGGCATACGGGCTGACTGAACAGGCCCGCGTGGCTTGACCATCCGGATTGCCTACCTTATAGTAGGTAGATGATTGCTGCAAACACCTTGGCTGGCGCCACCACGCGCGAGCAGATCCTGGGCGTGGCGCGGGAGCTGATCCAGACCCGCTCCTACCTCGGCTTCAGTTTCCAGGACGTGGCGGACCGGGTCGGCATCCGCAAGGCGAGCCTGTACCACCACTTCGCGACCAAGGAGACGCTCGGCGTCGAGGTGCTGCGCGCGGCGGCCCAGGCGTTCAAGGACTGGACCGCCAAGCCGCGCAGCACGCCGCAAGCCTCGCTCGATGCCTACTTCCGGATGTACCGCAACGGCCTGCACGCGGGCGAGGGCGTCTGCCCTGCGGGTGCATTGGCGCCGGGCTGGGACTGCATCGACGAGGAACTCAGGCGGGCCGTGCGCGATTTGCGCAACGCGCAGATCCTCTGGCTGACCGGCGTGCTGGGGGCCTTGTCGCCGGGCGGCAAGGTCGGCGCTTCGGCCAGCTATGTGTTCGCGGCCTGCCAGGGCGCCCTGCTGTCGGCGCGCATGACCGGGCAGGTCGAGGATTTCGACGAGGCCATCGACCAATTGAAGCATTCGCTTGCGCGCTGAGCGATAAGCGTTTCCCCGGCACGCTTCGGCGTGCCTTGTTTTGGCAAGAAAAACTACCGATTGGTTGGTAGTTAACTGGAGTAAAACCATGAAAGCCGTCATCGCGGGCTATGTTCGTTCCCCGTTCCATTTCGCGAAGAAGGGCGCACTGGCCGGTATCCGGCCCGACACGCTGGCCGCGCAGGTGGTCGGCGGCCTGCTGCGGCGCATCGATCTCGATCCTGCGCTGATCGAGGACGTGATCCTCGGCTGCGCCTACCCCGAGGCGGCCCAGGGCAACAACCTGGCGCGCATCGTCGGCCTGCTGGCCGGGCTGCCGCACGAGGTCGGCGGCATGACGGTCAACCGCTTCTGCGGCTCGTCGATGCAGGCGATCCACATCGCGGCCGCGCAGATCGAAGCCGGCATGGGCGAGGCCTTCCTCTGCGTCGGCGTGGAGTCGATGACGATGGTGCCGCAGGGCGGCTTCAACTTTTCGCCCAACCCCGAATTGCTGGCCGACACCGACGCCTACATCTCGATGGGCGAGACCGCCGAGAACGTCGCCGAACGCTGGAATGTCAGTCGGACCGACCAGGAGGCGCTGGCGGTGCAGTCGCACCGCAAGGCCGCCGAAGCGCGCGAGCAGGGTCGGCTGGCCGACGAGATCGTCGCCATCGCGCTGACCGGCGGCGACAGCGTCGGGGCCGATGGCTGCATCCGCCCGGCGACCTCGGCCGAAGCGCTGGCCGCGCTGCGTCCGGCGTTCCGGCCCGACGGCGTCGTGACCGCGGGCACCTCCTCGCCGCTGACGGACGGTGCCGCCGTGGTGCTGGTCACGAGCGACACCTTTGCCGCACGGCACGGCCTGCAGGCACTGGCACGGATCAAGTCCTTCGCCTCGGTGGGTGTCGATCCGGCCGTGATGGGCATCGGGCCGATCCCGGCCACGCGCAAGGCGCTGGCGCGTGCCGGCCTCACGGTGGCCGACCTCGACGTGGTCGAGATCAACGAGGCCTTCTCGTCGCAGGCGCTGGCCTGCATCCGCGAACTGGGGCTCGATCCGGACAAGGTCAACCTCGACGGCGGCGGCCTCGCGATCGGCCACCCGCTGGGCGCCACCGGCGCGCGCATCACCGGCAAGGCGGCGTCGCTGCTGGTGCGTGAGAACGGCCGCTACGCGCTGGCCACGCAATGCATCGGTGGCGGGCAGGGCATTGCAACGATCCTCGAGCGCGTCTGACAATGACCCACCCAACGACAGTGGAAGTCCCCATGCCCGAATCCAGCGCCTCGACACCCAGGCTGTACCTCGAAGACCTTGCGCCCGGCGATCGCTTCACGAGCGGCGAGCATGCGCTCGATGCCGCGCAGATCATCGACTTCGCGACCCGCTTCGATCCTCAGCCCTTCCATCTCGACCCGGAGGCGGCGCAGCGCACCTTCTTCCAGGGCCTCGCGGCCAGCGGCTGGCACACGGCGGCGATCACGATGAAGCTGCTGGTCGAGAGCGGCATCCCGCTGGCCGACGGCATCATCGGCTCGGGTGGCGAACTCAGCTGGCCCAAGCCGACCCGGCCGGGCGACGTGCTGCACGTCGAGAGCGAGGTGGTCGAGGTGGTTCCCTCGCGTTCGCGACCCGAACGCGGCATGGTGCAGATGCGCTGCGAGACACTGAACCAGCACGGCGACGTGCTGCAGCGCTTCTCGCCGAAGCTGGTGGTGTCGAAGCGGCCTTCGTAGCCGCGCTCAGCCCTGCTGCAGGCCCAGCAGTTCCTCGTCGGTGAAGCCGGCCCGTGCGCGGGCCTCCAGGTTGAACGGCGCCCGCAGCCGCGGCGCCTCGTGCCGCCGGTACAGCACGCGGTAGTGGGCGATCGGCTCGAACCCGTCGCGCTCGCACAGCCAGCGGTACCAGTGGTTGCCGATCGCCACATGGCCGACCTCGTCGCGCAGGATGATGTCGAGGATGGCGCAGGCCGCCAGCGCATCGGGGGTGCCGACCCGGCGCAGCTTGGCCTGGATCAGCGGCGTCGCGTCCAGGCCGCGTGCTTCCAGCGTGCGCGGCACCAGCGCCATGCGGGCGAGCACGTCGCCCCGGGTCTTCTCGCACATGGACCAGAGGCCGTCATGGCCGCTGAAGTCGCCGTAGGCATGGCCCATGGTGCGCAGATGCGTGTGCAGCAGCGTGAAATGCTGCGCCTCCTCGTCGGCCACGCGCAGCCAGTCGCGGTAGTAGGCCTCGGGCATGCCGTCGTAGCGCCAGGCGGCATCGAGCGCCAGGTTGATCGCGTTGAATTCGATGTGGCAGATCGAATGGATCAGCGCGGCGCGGCCTTCGGGCGTGAAGGGCGAGCGCTTCTCGACCGCGGTCGCCGACACGCGCAGCGGGCGTTCGGGGCGGCCCGGGACGCCGGCATCGTCGCCGGCGATGCGCAGCGGCAGGCTGTCGATCGACCCCGGCCCGAGGCCGGCGACCAGGGCCCGGGTCGCGGCCACCTTGAGGTCGGGGTCGGTGAGGCGCAGCGCGGCCAGGGCGCCAAGGCGGGGATGCATCCCTACAATTCTAGTTTTTGTTCTTCTGGAGACACACGCGATGGCCCTCTATGAACTCGACGGCGTGGCGCCGCAACTCGCCGAAGGTGCCTGGGTCGCCGACAGTGCGCAGGTCATGGGCAACGTCGTCCTGGGCGAGAACGCGAGCATCTGGTTCGGCGCCGTGCTGCGCGGCGACACCGAGACCCTCACCATCGGGCGCAACAGCAATGTGCAGGACCTGTCGGTGCTGCATGCCGACATCGGCTGTCCGCTCACGATCGGCGACAACGTCACGGTCGGCCACCAGGTGATGCTGCATGGCTGCACCGTCGGCGACAACTCGCTGATCGGCATCCAGGCGGTGGTCTTGAATAACGCCAGGATCGGCCGCAACTCGATCGTTGGCGCCGGCAGTGTCGTCACCGAGGGCAAGGAATTTCCGGACAACTCGCTGATCATCGGCTCGCCCGCCAAGGTGGTGCGCACGCTCGACGATGCGGCCGCCGCCAGGCTGCGGCAAAGCGCCGAGCACTATGTTGAAAACGGCCGTCGCTTCGCGAAGGGCCTCAAGAAGATCGCCTGAAAGGGCGGGAGAGCGAGTTCCCATTGAGCGAGTTGCACAAGTTCCTGTTCGACGGCATGCCGGTGCGCGGCATGATCGTGCGCCTGACCGATGCCTGGCAGGAGATCCTGGCGCGGCGCGCGTCCAACAGCGCCACGGGCGCTTATCCGGCCCCGGTGGCCGAACTGCTGGGCGAGATGACGGCCGCCGCCACGCTGATGCAGGCCAACATCAAGTTCAATGGCGCGCTGATCCTGCAGATCTTCGGTGATGGGCCGGTCAAGGTCGCGGTCGCCGAAGCCAAGCCCGACCTGAGCGTGCGCGCCACCGCCAAGGTGGTGGGCGAGCTGCCGGTCGGCGCGCGCCTGCCCGAGATGGTGAACGTGAGCAACAAGGGCCGCTGCGCGATCACGCTCGACCCCAAGGACAAGCTGCCGGGCCAGCAGCCCTATCAGGGCGTGGTGCCGCTGTTCGGCGACCGCGGCGAGAAGCTCGGGCGCCTGAGCGAGGTGCTGCAGCACTACATGCTGCAAAGCGAGCAGCTCGACACCACGCTGGTGCTGGCGGCTGACGACAAGGTGGCTGCGGGGCTGCTGATCCAGCGCCTGCCGGTCAAGGGCGAGGCCAACCTCGAGGGCACCTCCGGCAGCGACCACGACCAGGCCAACGAAGACCAGATCGGCCGCAACGAGGACTACAACCGCATCTCGATCCTGGCCTCGAGCCTGACCAGGGACGAATTGCTGACGCTCGACGTCGACACCATCCTGCGGCGCCTGTTCTGGGAAGAGAAGCTGCTGCGCTTCGAGCCGCAGGCCGGCTTGCTGGGGCCGCATTTCGCCTGCACCTGCGGCCGCAGCCGGGTCGCGAACATGATCCGCGGGCTCGGCATGGAGGAGGCCGAGAGCATCCTCGCCGAGCGCGGTGACATCGAGGTCGGCTGCGACTTCTGCGGCAAACAGTACCGCTTCGATGCGGTCGATGCGGCCCAGATCTTCACCGCACCGGGCGACCAGATGCCTGGGAGCGCGGTGGTTCAGTAGGGGGCGCCACCCAGAGGTGCGTACGCCAGTCGGCGGATGGCTGGCGACCCGCGCTTCGGTGAGACAGAATGCGGGCGAAGGGCAGCCACGCTCGGTTCTGCCCGGTTCCATCGCCCGTCGTTCGACGACCACTGCGGCCAGCAGCGCCGCCCGGAGAAGCTCTCATGTCTCTTCTTGTCGTTGGCCTCATCCTGTTTCTCGGCATTCATTCGGTGTCGATCGTCGCCCCGGCCTGGCGCGATGCGCAAGTCGAACGACGTGGCGAGCGGCTCTGGAAAGGCATCTATGCCCTGCTCTCGCTCGTCGGGCTGATCGTGCTCATCCATGGCTACGGCGTCGCCCGCCAGTCCCCTGTGGTCCTCTACACGCCGCCACCCGCGCTGCGGCATGTCGCGCTGCTGCTGATGCTGCCGGTGTTTCCACTGCTGTTTGCGGCCTACCTCCCCGGGCGCATGCAGCGAGCGGCCAGGCACCCCATGCTGCTCGCCGTGAAATTCTGGGCGGCGGCGCATCTCCTGGCCAATGGCACGCTGGCCGACGTGCTGCTGTTCGGCGCCTTCCTCGTCTGGGCCGTGGCCGACCGGATTTCCGTCAAGCGCCGTGCCGTGCCGCACCGCGTGCCGGGAGCCCCGCCCAGTGCCCTGAATGACATCGCAGCGCTCACCGGGGGCCTGGTGGTGTACGTCGGGTTCCTGTTCTGGGCCCACGCGTGGCTGACGGGCGTATCGCCGCTGGGCTAGCCTTGCCGAAGCGCCAAGTCGATGACAACATGAGCGACGTAGATCAGGAGGCCCCGATGGACGACGAGACACTCAACCTCAGCATTCGGAAGTTTCTCAAGATGGTCGGCGTCAACTCGCAACGCGACATCGAGCAGGCGGTGGCGAAGGCCGTCGCCGCCGGCGCCGTCGCCGAGACCCTTGCCGCCACCATGACCCTGGAGATCCCGCAACTGGGTCTCAAGGTCAAGTTCGACGGCGACATCAAGCTGCAGTGACACCCCACTCCAACGGGCTTTCCGGGTACGCGCTGGCGCCCAGCGCCCTGCGACGTGCGTGAGGCCTTCCACCGGAGGACGCCATGGACGAAAGATCCCGAATCGACGATGCACGCTTTGCGCAAGCCGTGCAGCTCGTCGCCGCGGCCGTATCCGCCAATTCGCTGAGCAGCGATCGGAGCTTCGATGCGCCCACTCACCAGGACGTCATTCGCGTGGCGCTGGTTCGTGCGTATCTCACGCTGGGGGATGCGCGCGACGAGATCGAAGAGCAGGCGCGCAGTCCGGATTGACCCGCGCTTGCCAGACCCCCGGCAGGGGTCGCAACGTCAAGGAGACTGCCATGGAACTGACTACCGTCCCGATCGACAAGCCGGCCGATCTCAACGTCATCCTCGGCCAGTCGCACTTCATCAAGACGATCGAAGACTTGCACGAGGCGATCGTGCAGACCGTGCCTCAGATGAAGTTCGGCATTGCATTCTGCGAGGCCAGCGGGCCCGCCCTGGTGCGTCGGACCGGGAACGATGCGGAACTCGTCGCGCTGGCCCAGAAGAACGCCCTGGCGCTGAGTTGCGGCCATTGCTTCATCGTCTTCATGACCGATGGATTCCCGGTCAACATACTGAACGCCATCAAGGCGGTGCCCGAGGTGTGCGCCATCTACTGCGCGACCGGCAATCCGGTGGAGGTCATCGTGGCGGACACGGGAAGCGGGCGTGGGATTCTCGGCGTTGTCGATGGCGTCAAGAGCAAGGGCATCGAAACCGAGTCCGACGTCGAAGCACGCAAGAAGATGCTGCGCCAGTTCGGCTACAAGCTCTGAGCAACGAGGGCTGGCGCCTATGGCCCGGAACCCGTCGTCTCGAAGCCGCTGAACCGGATGTCCGGCGCGCTCGTGTTGTGGCGCGATGGCACCGTCCGGCCGAAGCGGACCTGCGCCGCCTCGAGCGTGGAGACCGAGGGCAGGTCCTGCGTCTGCATGGCCGAGGAGGGCGTGGCCTGCCAGCTCAGCGCGCTGACGTCGGCGTTGTCGGCCGTCACGTACATCGAGCGCAGCACCGCGAAAGGCTGGTCGCGGCGGGTCGGCGGCGCGAGGGCCACCTCGAGCGCGGTGCGCGTCCGGCTGATCTCCGCGACCTTCACGTCCGCCCGCCCGCCGCCGACGAAGCGCAGGCGGAAGGCGAGCGGCTGGGTCCTGACCTCGATCGAGGCGATGTTCACCACCGGCCGCCCGTCCGTCTCGACCGGCCCCATCAGGAAGGACGAGCCGTAGACGCCGTCGCCGAAGCGGGCCTTGGGCAGCGGCTTGAGGCGCCAGTAGCCGTCGGCCGGGTACATCACGATCGCCTCCAACGGCTTGGCGCCGGGCTTCTTGGCGAAGACCTGCAGCAGGTGGATGTCGTCCTCCGACCGCTGGCCGACGCGCACCGGCACCCGGTGAGGGCGCCAGAAGGTGGGCAGCGTGATGCCGACGATCATCCATTGCCTGCCGTCATGGAGCACCACGCGACGCGGCTTGAAGGCGTAGCTCGGATCGGTGGGATGGGCGCCGCCGTCGAAGTTGCAGTTGGAGAAATCGGGCGCGGTGGTGTCGGCTCCGATGCCGGCCAGGTAGGGCGGTTGCAGCGCTTCGACGCGAAAGCGCGCGATGCCGCGGCCGCTCAATGCCAGCGACACGTTGTCTTCCTCGGCGCAGGCGGTCGGTCGGGTCTTGTTCTCGACCGTGACGGTGGCGGGCGCGGCGGTCGCGCCGGCGCCGAGCCAGAGGACGCAGGTGCAGAAGGCGTTGCGCAGGCAGGCGTGGGTCATGCAGCGGTGCCGGCTTCGCGGCGCCGGCCGAGGAGATCGGTGAAGAGCCGATGTTCGCACGCCGGGTCGGAGCACTTGTCGCAGCTCCAGGGCGCGACGCTTCGGCCGCTGCCGGCATCCCCGGCGCCGATCGCGTTGCAGGCATTGGCCAGGCGCTCGCTGCCGCGGCCGTGGATGACGGCGAAGGGGAGTTGTGCGCCGGCGAGCGCCGCGCGCAGCAGGGCGTCGGTGCGCTCCCGCCGTAGCCAAGACTCGGGTCCGAACTCGGCCGGCAACGAAAGGTCGAGACCCATGAGCAGGGTGCACGCGTATCGGCGCTGTGCCGCGAGCGCCCCTGCGTAGAGCGAGCGGTCCCCGGTGAGAAGTTCGTGCGAAACGGCCTCGCCGAGGGCCGTGCCGTCGGCCACCGTCACGCCGTGGTCCTGCAGCCGTGCCGCGAGCGCGCGCGCCAGTTCCGTCTTGCCGGTGCGTTCGGCGCCGAGCAAGGCGATCGTGCAGCCGGCGGGAAGGGCGGGCATCATGCCGAGGCGCCCGTCAGCGCGTGATCTGGACGAACACTTCGTTGGGCTTGACCATGCCGAGCTCCTGGCGGGCCCGTTCCTCGACCATTTCGAGTCCTTCCTTGAGATCGTTGACCTCGGAGGACAGCCGCTCATTGTTGATCGCCGCCTTGGCGTTGGATTCCTTCTGATCGGCCAGCTTGTCCTGGAGCTGCGCCACGTCGCGCACGCTGCCGCGCCCGGTCCAGAGCTGCCACTGAAGAATCAGCAGCAGCAGGACCAGGATGATCGGGACGATGCGTGAGCGCATAAACAACTAAGACGGAATTCTCAGGTCGGCGACGCCCGGTCTTCGCCAGGAACACCGCGGGACCGGCTTCGCCGGGCCGCGGGTGTTGCCCCCGGAGAGGGGGTGGGCGGCCACACGAAGTGGGCCAACCTGGGGGTGAACGTCATCTCAGGTTGTAGAAGGCGCCGCGGCCGGGGTAGGAAGCGACATCACCGAGGTCTTCCTCGATGCGCAGCAGCTGGTTGTACTTGGCGATGCGGTCCGAGCGCGACAGCGAGCCGGTCTTGATCTGGCCGGCGTTGGTGCCGACCGCGATGTCGGCGATGGTCGAGTCCTCGGTCTCGCCCGAGCGATGGCTGATCACGGCGGTGTAGCCCGCGCGCTTGGCCATCTCGATCGCGGCGAAGGTTTCGGTCAGGGTGCCGATCTGGTTGATCTTGATCAGGATCGAGTTGGCGATGCCGCGGTCGATGCCTTCCTGCAGGATCTTGGTGTTGGTGACGAACAAGTCGTCGCCCACCAGCTGCACGCGCTTGCCCAGGCGTTCGGTGAGGTGCTTCCAGCCGTCCCAGTCGCCTTCGTGCATGCCGTCCTCGATGCTGATGATCGGGTACTTGTCGACCCAGCTCGCCAGCATGTCGGTCCAGCTCTCGGCCGTGAGGCTCAGGTTCTCGCCGGCCAGCACGTACTTGCCGTCCTTGTAGAACTCGCTGGCGGCGCAGTCGAGGCCCAGGGCGATCTGCTCGCCCGCGACGTAGCCGGCCTTGTCGATGGCTTCGAGGATCAGCTGGATCGCCGCTTCATGGCTTTCGACGCTGGGTGCGAAGCCGCCTTCGTCGCCGACCGCCGTGCTGATGCCGCGGTCGCCCAGGATCTTCTTGAGCGCATGGAACACCTCGGCGCCATAGCGCACCGATTCGCGGAAGCTCTTGGCGCCCACGGGGATGATCATGAACTCCTGCAGGTCGAGGCTGTTGTTGGCGTGGGCGCCGCCGTTGATGACGTTCATCATCGGCACCGGCAGCTGCATGCCGCCCATGCCGCCGAAGTAGCGGTACAGCGGCAGGCCGGATTCTTCGGCCGCGGCGCGGGCCACGGCCATCGACACGGCCAGGGTCGCGTTGGCGCCCAGCCGGGCCTTGTTCTCGGTGCCGTCGAGGTCGAGCAGCGTGCGGTCCAGGAAGGCCTGCTCGCTGGCGTCCAGGCCCAGCACGGACTCGGAGATTTCGGTGTTG
Organism: Variovorax sp. P2_H12; assembly: GCF_056403395.1. Lineage (NCBI taxonomy): Bacteria > Pseudomonadati > Pseudomonadota > Betaproteobacteria > Burkholderiales > Comamonadaceae > Variovorax > Variovorax sp. P2_H12. Next base: position 110,349 of record NZ_JBFUFO010000008.1, read on the forward strand.
ATGTTCTCGACCGCCTTGAGCACGCCCTTGCCCAGGTAGCGGCCCTTGTCGCCGTCGCGCAGCTCGATGGCTTCGCGCGAGCCGGTCGATGCGCCCGAAGGCACGGCCGCGCGGCCCATGGTGCCCGATTCGAGCAGCACGTCGCATTCGACGGTGGGGTTGCCGCGGCTGTCGAGAATCTCGCGCCCGACGATGTCTACGATTGCACTCATTTTCTCTTGCTCCGAAAAAAACCTGGTAATCAATCAGCTATCAAAACATGCCACAGCCTCATTCCAGGGATACCGCAGAACCGGCTTTGCCGGGCTGCTGGTATCGCCCCCTGAAAGGGGGTGGGCGGCTACACGAAGCGAGCCAACCTGGGGTTCAGCTTGTTACACACCTTCGACGACGATCATGCGCATGACCGCAGCGCCCTGACGCGACGCGCGCGCCTTGCCGTATTCGGGCGAGTCGTTGAATTTCTTCGCCGCCTCGACGCTCGGAAACTTGAGGATCACGATGCGCTGGGGATTCCAGTCGCCCTCGAGCACCTCGACCTTGCCACCGCGCACGCAGACCTCGGCGCCGTGCACCTTCATGGCTTCGGAGGACCACTTCTTGTAATCCTCGTATTGCGTCGGGTTCGTCACCTCGACATTCGCGATGATGTAGGCGCTGGTCATTGCTGAAAAATGTCCTCGAGAAATGCGTTCTTCTTGGTGACGCGGTCGAGCGCCAGCAGCGTCTCGAGCAGCGCCTTCATGTGCTTGAGCGGCACGGCGTTGGGCCCGTCGCTCAGCGCCTTGGCGGGGTCGGGATGGGTTTCCATGAACAGCCCCGCCACGCCGACCGCGACCGCCGCGCGCGACAGCACCGGCACCATCTCGCGCTGGCCGCCCGAGCTGGTGCCCTGGCCGCCGGGCAGCTGCACCGAATGCGTGGCGTCGAACACCACCGGGGCGCCGGTCTCGCGCATGATCGCGAGCGAACGCATGTCCGAGACCAGGTTGTTGTAGCCGAAGCTGGCGCCGCGCTCGCAGGCCATGAAGCTGTCCTCGGGCAGGCCCTTTTCCTTGGCCGCCGCGCGCGCCTTGTCGATCACGTTCTTCATGTCGTGCGGCGCGAGGAACTGGCCCTTCTTGATGTTGACCGGCTTGCCCGACTGCGCCACGGCGCGGATGAAGTCGGTCTGGCGGCACAGGAAGGCCGGTGTCTGCAGCACGTCGACCACCTGGGCCGCGGCGGTGATGTCTTCTTCCGTGTGGACGTCGGTCAGCACCGGCAGGCCGAGTTCGCGCTTGACCTTGGCCAGGATCTCCAGGCCCTTGTCGCGGCCCGGGCCGCGGAAGCTGGTGCCCGACGAGCGGTTGGCCTTGTCGAAGCTGCTCTTGAAGATGAATGGGATGCCGAGCGAGGCGGTGATCTCCTTGAGCGTGCCGGCGGTGTCCATCTGCAACTGCTCGGACTCGACGACGCAGGGTCCTGCGATCAAGAAGAAGGGCTGGTCCAACCCGATGTCGAATCCGCAGAGTTTCATGCCACCACCTTGAGAGCCTTCTTGTCCGCGCCCTGATGTTCGAGCGCCGCCTTGACGAACGCATTGAACAACGGATGACCGCCCCACGGCGTGGACTTGAATTCCGGGTGGAATTGCACGCCCATGAACCACGGGTGCACGTTCTGCGGCAATTCGACGATCTCGGTCAGGTGCTCGCGCTGCGTCAGTGCCGAAATGACGAGGCCGGCGCGGCGAAGTTCGTCGAGGTAGTTGACGTTGGCTTCGTAGCGATGGCGGTGCCGCTCGGTCACGACGTCGCCGTAGATGCTGTGGGCCAGCGTGCCGGGCGCCACGTCGGAGCTTTGGGCGCCCAGGCGCATGGTGCCGCCGAGATCGGACTTCTCGTCGCGGGTCTTGACCGTGCCGTCGTTGTCCTTCCACTCGGTGATCAGCGCGATCACGGGGCAGGGGGTCTCGGGGTCGAACTCGGTGCTGTTGGCGTTCTTGAGGCCGGCCACGTTGCGGGCGTACTCGATGGTCGCGACCTGCATGCCCAGGCAGATGCCCAGGTAGGGCACCTTGGTCTCGCGGGCGAAGCGCGCCGCCGCGATCTTGCCCTCGACGCCGCGCTGGCCGAAGCCGCCGGGCACCAGGACGCCATCGTACTTGCCGAGCCGCGCCACGTCCTGCGGCGTGATGGTCTCGGAGTCGATGTAGTCGATCTTCACGCGCGCGTGGTTCTTCATGCCGGCGTGGCGCAGCGCCTCGTTGAGCGACTTGTAGCTGTCGGACAGGTCGACGTACTTGCCGACCATCGCGATCGACACGTCCTTCTGCGGATGCTCGACCTCGTAGACCAGGTCGTCCCAGCGCTGGAGCTTGGCCGGCGGCGTATTGATGCGCAGCTTGTCGCAGATCAGGCCGTCCAGGCCCTGCTCGTGCAGCATGCGCGGCACCTTGTAGATGGTGTCGACGTCCCACATCGAGATCACGCCCCATTCGGGCACGTTCGAGAACAGCGAGATCTTGGCGCGCTCGTCGTCGGGAATCGGCCGGTCGGCGCGGCACAGCAGGGCGTCGGCCTGGATGCCGATGGCGCGCAGTTCCTTGGCGGTGTGCTGGGTCGGCTTGGTCTTGAGTTCGCCGGCCGCGGCGATCCACGGCACGTAGCTCAGGTGCACGAAGGCCGAATTGTTGGGGCCCATGCGCAGGCTCATCTGGCGCACGGCCTCGAGGAAGGGCAGCGACTCGATGTCGCCGACGGTGCCGCCGATCTCGACGATCGCGACATCGACCTCGTGCGCGGTGTCGATGCCGGCGCCGCGCTTGACGTATTCCTGGATCTCGTTCGTGATGTGCGGAATCACCTGCACCGTCTTGCCCAGGTAGTCGCCGCGGCGCTCTTTCTCGAGCACGGACTTGTAGATCTGGCCGGTGGTGAAATTGTTGGCACGGCGCATGCGCGTCGTGATGAAGCGCTCGTAGTGGCCCAGGTCGAGGTCGGTCTCGGCACCGTCGTCGGTGACGAACACTTCGCCGTGCTGGAACGGCGACATCGTGCCGGGGTCGACGTTGATGTACGGATCCAGCTTGATGAGGGTGACATTGAGGCCGCGCGATTCAAGGAGGGCGGCGAGCGAGGCGGAGGCGATTCCCTTGCCCAGGGAGGACACCACACCGCCGGTGACGAAGACAAATTTGGTCATGCCAGTTCCGGACGCAGATCCGGGAAGTGGGAAATAGGGATTATAGATGTGGGGCATTGCTCGCCCCCTGATGGCGCCCCGCACTCGACGGCCCCCCGGCGTTCATCCCCGGCGCTTTAAACTCCTTAGATGCAACAAGAACTCGTTGGCAAACACATCGTCCTGGGTCTCACGGGGGGCATCGCCTGCTACAAGTCGGCCGAATTGTGCCGGCTGCTGGTGAAGGCCGGCGCCACGGTGCAGGTCGTGATGACCGAGGCGGCCGAGCAGTTCATCACGCCGGTGACCATGCAGGCGCTGTCGGGGCGGCCGGTCTACGGCTCGCAGTGGGATGTGCGCGAGCCCAACAACATGCCGCACATCAACCTGAGCCGCGAGGCCGATGCCATCGTGCTGGCGCCCGCCAGTGCCGATTTCATCGCCCGGCTGGTGCAGGGGCGCTCCGACGAATTGCTGAGCCTGCTGTGCCTGGCGCGCCCGGCCGAGCGGGTGCCGCTCCTGATCGCGCCGGCCATGAACCGCGAGATGTGGATCCATCCGGCGACCCAGCGCAACCTGCGCCAGGTCGATGCCGACGGCGCGCGCGTGCTGGGCGTGGGCAACGGCTGGCAGGCCTGCGGCGAGACCGGCGACGGCCGCATGCTGGAGGCCGAGCAGCTGCTCGAGGAAGTGATCGCCCAGTTCCAGCCCAAGGTGCTGGCGGGCCAGCAGGTGGTCGTGACCGCCGGGCCGACCTTCGAGGCGCTCGACCCGATCCGCGGCATCACCAATCATTCATCGGGCAAGATGGGCTTCGCCATCGCCCGTGCCGCGCGCGATGCCGGTGCCGAGGTCACGCTGGTGGCCGGCCCGGTGCACCTGGCGACGCCGCGCGGCGTGCGCCGCGTTGACGTGCTGTCGGCCCGCGAGATGCTCGACGCGACCCTGCAGGCCGTGCAGGCGGCCTCGATCTTCGTCGCCACTGCGGCCGTGGCCGACTGGCGCCCGGCTTCGCACAGCGAGCAGAAGATCAAGAAGGATGGCAGCGGCAAGCCGCCGGTGCTGCACTTCGTCGAGAACGACGACATCCTGCTGACCGTCGCCCAGGGTGCGCGCGCCCAGGGCGGCCAGCTGTTCTGCGTCGGCTTCGCGGCCGAGAGCGAAAATCTGGAAGCCCATGCCAAGGCCAAGCGCGAGCGCAAGGGCATTCCGCTGCTGGTCGGAAACATCGGTCCGCTCACCTTCGGGCAGGACGACAACAGCCTGCTGCTGGTCGACGCCCACGGCGTGCGCGAATTGCCGCGCGCGCCCAAGCTCACGCTGGCGCGCGATCTGGTGGCCGAGATCGCGGCCCGCCTTCCCACCGCCGGTTCGCGTTGAACCGGCCCTCTCTCATCACACGCACAGGTCACAAGAATTGAAAGTCGACGTTCGCATCCTCGATCCCCGCATGCAGGACCAGCTGCCTGCCTACGCCACGCCCGGCAGTGCCGGGCTGGACCTCCGGGCCTGCCTCGACGCGCCCATCACGCTGGAGCCCAATGCCTGGCAACTGGTGGGCACGGGCATCGCGATCCACCTGGCCGATCCGGGCTTCGCGGCGCTGATCCTGCCGCGCTCGGGACTGGGCCACAAGCACGGCATCGTGCTCGGCAACCTGGTCGGCCTGATCGACAGCGACTACCAGGGCGAGCTCAAGATCAGCGCCTGGAACCGCAGCGACACGCCCTTCGTGCTGCAGCCCATGGAGCGGCTCGCCCAACTGGTGATCGTGCCGGTGGTGCAGGCGGCGTTCCAGGTGGTGGCCGATTTCCCGCCCAGCGAACGGGGCGAGGGCGGCTACGGATCGACAGGCAAGCACTGAACACCCGAGGTCGGCACCTGTAGGCCGTCGCCTTCAGGCGAGCGTCTCGCAGGGCCACACGTAAAGAGCGGAACCGGCGATGGCCTTTCGCCTTCGAAGGTATCAAGCTGTGTCGAGGTCATCCCGCATGCCTCTGCCGCGTTGAATTCCCATCCGGCCTGCATTGGCCCCCAGTTTCCTGAGGAGCAAAACACCATGAAGATTCCCGTCCGCCTCGTTTCCGTCGGCGCCTCCGTCCTGGCACTGGCCGCGCTGACGGCCTGCGTCGCGCCGGCACCGGTCTACCAGACCACCAGCTACCCCTATCAACCGGTGCAGCCGATGCCGCAGGGCCACTATGTCGAGTACGGCCGTGTCGCCAACATCGAGGTGATCCAGAGCCAGTCTTCGGGCGCGGCGCCGAGCGGCGCCGGCGCGGTGGTCGGCGGTCTGGCCGGCGGCGTGCTCGGCCACCAGGTCGGCAGCGGCCGCGGCAATACCGCGGCGACCATCGCCGGTGCGGTCGGCGGTGCGCTGATCGGCAACGCGGTCGAGGCCAACAACAATGCGCCGCGCACCTACCAGAGCTTCCGGGTCTCGGTTCAGACCGACAACGGCGGCTTCCGCGCCTTCGACGTGCCGAGCCCGGGCGACCTGCGCGTGGGCGATCGCGTTCGCATCGACAACGGCCAGATCTCGCGCTTCTGATCGAGGCCCAGGCGCGAAAAAGCCGGGCAGGGCCCGGCTTTTTTTCGTTTGCGTCGCGGCTCAGTGCAGCAGGTCGTTGCCCGGCGCGGTGGTCGGGACCTTGAAGAATCCGGTGCCCGCCGTGGCGCGGCCGATTTCTTCTTCGGTGGCTTCGCGCACCGACTTCACGGTCATGTCGAGCCGGATCGCGATGCCCGCCAGCGGATGGTTGCCGTCCAGCACCAGATGCTCGGGATAGATCTCGCTCACGGTGTAGAGCACGTCCTTGGGCATGTCGGGGTTCACGCCCTTGGGCAGCGCCGTGCCGTCGAAGCTCATGCCTTCCTCGGTCTCGGGCGGGAACAGCGAGCGCGGCTCCAGAAAGAGCAACTGGTCGTTGAAGTCGCCGAAGGCCTGTTCGGGTTCGAGCTGCAACTGGACCCGGGCGCCCGGCTCATGGCCGAACAGGGCGGCCTCGATGGCGTCGAAGAGATCGTCGCCGCCGACCAGGAACTCCACCGGGTCGTCGAGCACGTCCAGGACTTCGCCCAAGGTGTCTTTCAGTGTCCAGGTCAGGCCGACCACGCATTGTTCAGTGATTTCCATTGGACAATTCTCCCATGGAGATTGATCTACCCCTGTCCCTGCTCGGCGGCCTCAGCGCCCGCCAGTTCATGCGACGCCACTGGCAGAAGAAGCCTCTGCTGGTCCGCCAGGCCGTGCCCGGCATGGTGCCACCAATCGCACGCTCTGCGTTGTTCGACCTGGCCGCCCGCGAGGAGGTCGAGTCCCGGTTGATTCGCCACCGCGATGCCGGCTGGACCCTGAAGCACGGGCCTTTTGCGCGCCGCGCCTTGCCCGGGCTCCAGCAGCCCGGCTGGACCCTGCTGGTGCAGGGCGTGGATCTGCACGATCAAGGCGTTCATGAACTGTTGCAACAGTTCCGTTTTGTTCCCGATGCCCGGCTCGATGACCTGATGATCAGCTATGCGAGCGATACCGGCGGCGTCGGGCCGCATTTCGACAGCTACGACGTGTTCCTGCTGCAGGCGCAGGGACGGCGTCGCTGGTCGATCGGCAAGCAGCGCGACCTCGGCCTGCAGCCCGACGTGCCGCTCAAGATCCTGGCCCGCTTCGAAGCCGAGCAGACCTTCGTCCTCGAGCCCGGCGACATGCTCTACCTGCCGCCGCGCTATGCGCACGACGGTGTCGCGGTCGGAGGCGACTGCATGACCTGCTCGATCGGCTTGCGTGCGCCGGCCGCCGCGCCGCTCGGCGCCGACCTGTTGTCGCGCATTGCCGAGGCGCACGCGGATGCGCTGCAGGACGAACCGGCTCGCGCCGCGGTGCACTACCGCGACCCGTCCCAGGACGCACTCGCGACGCCGGCCGCCATGCCTCAGGCGCTGCAGGCCTTCGCGCGCGAGGCGGTGCTGGCTGCCGTGCGCGACGGCGAGGTCATCGACCGCGCGCTCGGCGAATCGATGACCGAGCCGAAGCCGACGGTCTGGTTCGATGCCGGCGAGCTGCCGCAGCGCTGGAACGAGGTGGCGCTGGACCGTCGCACGCGCATGCTTTACGACGCGCGCCATCTCTACATCAACGGCGAGAGCTTCCGGGCCGCGGGCCGCGACGCCACGCTGATGCGGCGGCTGGCCGACCAGCGAACGCTCGGGGCGCGCGATCTGGCGGGCGCCAGCGAGGATGCGCTCGCGCTGCTGGGCGACTGGTGCGAAGCGGGGTGGTTGCATGCCGGATGACGCGGTCGGTGTCGACCTGCCCGAAGGCGCCTTCGATGGCCGCCAGGCCTTCCAGGCGCACCTGCATGCCGCGCTCGAGGCGGCAGCGCGCCAGAACTGGCGCGAGATCGTGCTGGCCGACCCCGACTTCCTGGACTGGCCGCTCGGCGAGCGCGCGAGCGTCGAGGCCCTGCAGGCCTGGTCCGCCGCCGGGCGCAGCTTCGTCCTGCTGGCGCAGCGATTCGACGTCTTCGCCCGCGAACATGCGCGCTTCGTCCATTGGCGTCGGATGTGGAGCCATATCGTCGATTGCCGCGCCTGCCATGGCCCCGGGCTGCCGCAGGTGCCCAGCGCGATCTGGACGCCCAGCTGGTTCCTCCAGCGCATCGACGTCGAGCACGCGCGAGGCGTCTGCGGCAGCGCGCCGCAAGCGCGGCGCGCCCTGCGCGAGCGCATCGACGAATGCCTGCGCCACGCCAAGCTGGCCTTTCCCGCGGACACGCTGGGCTTGTAAGCCAATGCCGCGAATCGCACCGGATCGGGGCGTCGGGCCTGAGCGCGGGTCTAGAATTTTTTCCTCTGCCATCTTCATCCAAAGGAGCCCCCAATGAAGAAGTCCGCCCTGCTCGCTTCGCTGATCGCCGCTGCCGCATTGACTGCGTGCGGCAAGAAGGAAGAGTCGGCGCCGGCGGTGGTCGCGCCACCTCCCGCACAGGTCGCGCCGCCGGCCGCACCTGCCGCGCCTGCCGCGCCCGCAACAGCGCCATCCGCCGAATCGTCTTCCGCGCTGGACGCCGCCAATCAGGCGACCGAGGCCGCGAAGAAGAATGCCGAGACCCCGCCCGCCAAGCCCTGAGGGCTGATCCACCACCCGAAAAAAAGCCGCCCCCGGGCGGCTTTTTCATTCAGGGGCTCAGGCTCAGGCCGGCGCCGGGCCGCCCCAAGGCGGCCTGCGGCCCCCTCGGGGGGCAGCGACTACACGAAGTGAGGGAGCGTGGGGGCTTATAGATCAAGCCAGGGCGAGCCTTCGGCGGCCGTGGCGGTGAGCATGTCCTGCTCGGTGGCGCCCAGCGCTTCAGCCATCACGCGGCGCACGATCTCGGGCCGGTTGTTCTGTTCGCTCAGGTGCGCCGCCAGGACATGGCGCAGGCCGCCGTGGTGCACGGCGCGCGCAATGGCCGCGGCCGCGGCGTTCGAGAGATGCCCGTAGTTGCCGCCGACGCGCTGCTTGAGGAAGGGCGGATAGGCCGAGCCGGCCAGCAGGTCGCTGTCGTGGTTGAACTCGAGCAGGAGGGCGTCGAGGCCCATCAGGCGGGCCAGCACGTGTGGCGTCGCGTGGCCCAGGTCGGTCAGCACGCCGAGGCTGCGCGCGCCGTCGGTGCAGCGCAGCTGCAGGGGCTCGCGCGCATCGTGCGGCACGGTGAAGGGCTGGATGCAAAGATCGCCGACCTCGATGTCGACGCTGTCGCGGGCGAGTTGCAGGCGGCCTTCGAAATCGTGCCCGCCGGTTGCGAGCCAGGTGCCCTCGCTCATCCAGACCGGGATCCGCTCGCGGCGCGACAAGGCCCGCGCGCAGCCGATGTGGTCGCCGTGCTCGTGCGTGATGAAGATGGCGTCGATGTCGCCGGCGGCGAGCCCGGCCCGCGCCAGCCGCGTATCCAGATGCCGCAGCGCGAAGCCGCAGTCGACCAGCACCCGCGAGATGCGGCCGCCGCTGGACGCCTCGACCAGCGTGGCATTGCCGGTGCTGCCGCTGCCCAGACTGCGGAAGCGCAGCATCGACCGGCTACTTCAGGTCGTCGGCAATCACCTGCACGATGCGTTGCGCATTGGCGGTGCTGTCGGCTGCGCCGGCTTCGTTCAGAACCGACACCGTGCTGGTCTCGCCCTGGCCCTTGACCAGGATGCGGAACTTGAGCGGCGCGTCGGTCTTGCTCGAGCCGAAGCTCAACAGCTTGGAGAAGATGGTCGGTTCCGACTTGTTGGGGTTCGGCGGCACGTAGCGCACGAAGTAGGTGCCGGCGGCGCGGTCGCGGTCTTCCACCGTGAAGCCGGTGCGGTCGAGCGCCAGGCCGACACGGCGCCAGGCGCGTTCGAAGTTGTCGTTGATCTGCACCACCGGCTGGCCGCCGATGTTGGCGATCTTGGCCGTCTGCGGCGCTGCGCCGGTGGCGGCGAGGACCTTCGACTGCTCTTGCGAGACACCCAGCTTGACCATCAGGCGGCGCAGGAATTCGGCTTCGAGTTCAGGATCGCTGGCGCGCGGCTGCCAGGTGGTCTGGTCCTTGCGCGAGCTGCTGTAGACCTCTTCCATGCCGCGGTGGCTGATGAAGATCTCGGTGCCATTGGGCGTGCGTTCCAGCCGGGTGCGGAAGCGGTCGAGCTCGCCGGTCGAATAGACCGAGTCGAGCAGCTTGCCGATCGTGCTGCGAAGGATGTCCTGCGGCAGCTTGGCGCGGTTCTCGGCCCAGTCGGTTTCCATGATGCCGAGGTTGCGCTGGTCGGAGGTGAGCAGGAAGCCGCTCTCCAGCCAGAAGTCGCGCACCGGGTCCCAGAGCTGGTCGGCCGGCCGGTTGATGACCAGCCAGCGCTGCGTGCCGGCACGTTCCATGCGCACATCGCCGACCGAGCTGACGGCGGTCGGCAGGCTCGGCGAATTGGCGAGGCCGGCCTGGTAGGAGTTGGCCGTGACCGCACCGCCCGGCACCGCATAGCGGTTGTCGCGCGACAGCTGCGTCAGGTCGGGCGGCACTTCGAGGGTCGGGGCCTTGCCGGCGCTCTTGTAGTCGATCTTGTCGCTCTCGAGGGCCGAACAGGCGGCGAGGCTGGCGACCAGGGCCAGCAATGCGAATCGCGAAATGGTTTTCAACGTCTGCTTCCTTTTTGGAATGTTGAGCTCGATCGATGGGCGCGGCGCCCGCTTCTTCAGAGCGCGGACCGGGCAAAAAGGTTGCCGGCGTCCGCGAACGCCCGCTGTAAAGAGGGGGTCAGTTCTTGAGGAGGCCGCTGGCGCGCAACGCGGATTCGACCACCGGCCGGCTGGCTTCGGCCAGTTCGGTGAGGGGCAGGCGCAGCGCGCCGCCGCACAGGCCGAGCCGTGCCATCGCCCACTTGAGCGGAATCGGGTTCGGCTCGACGAACAGGTGGCGGTGCAGCGGCATCAGTTCGAACTGGATCTGCATGGCGCGCTTCACGTCGCCGGCGATCGCGGCCACGCACAGTTCGTGCATCTTGCGCGGCGCGATGTTGGCCGTGACGCTGATGTTGCCCTGGCCGCCGCACAGCATCAGCGCGACCGCGGTCGGGTCGTCGCCGGAGTACACGGCAAAGCGCTTCGGCAGGTCGCGGATCAGCCACTGGGCGCGTTCGATGTTGCCGGTTGCTTCCTTGATGCCGATGATGCCGGGCACTTGCGCCAGCCTCAGCACGGTATCGTGCGCCATGTCGGCGACGGTTCGGCCGGGCACGTTGTAGAGCACCGTCGGCAGGTCGCCCACCGCTTCGGCGATCGCCTTGAAGTGCTGGTACTGGCCTTCCTGCGTCGGCTTGTTGTAGTAGGGCACCACCTGGAGCTGGCAATCGGCGCCCACGCCCCTGGCGAACTTGGCGAGCTCGATGGCTTCCTTGGTGGAATTGGCGCCGCAGCCGGCCATCACGGGCACGCGGCCGCGCGCCTGTTCGACCGAGACGCGGATGATCTCGCAATGCTCTTCGACGTCGACCGTCGGCGATTCGCCGGTGGTGCCGACGACGCCGAGACAATCGGTGCCTTCGTCGATGTGCCAGTCGATCAGCCGGCGCAGGGCGGGGTAGTCGACACTGCCGTCGTCATGCATCGGCGTGACGAGCGCAACGATGCTGCCTGTCAGTTGCTCCAAGGGAATCTCTTTGTGGGTTGCCCGAAAAGCAGCCATTCTACTGATCTGGCCGCCTCCGCCGGGAAGGGGTGGCCCGGCTAAGCCGGCAGGAGCAGGTGGCGCGGCGGTGTCGCAGACGGTGCGGCGGGCGGCCGCACGGCTGCAATGCGCTGGACGAAACGCTCGGGTTCGGGCAGGAAACCGTCCTCGTAGGCCACCACGCGCAGGCCGGCGCAGGCGGCCAGCAGTTCGCCGGGCTGGAGCAGGAAGTCCGGCCGCGATGGCTTGCCGACGCTCTCGTTGCCCGCCGCAAAGGTTTCATAAAGCAAAACGCCGCCGGGCGCGACCGCCGCGACGATGTCCGGCAGGCGCGGGCGCCAGAGGTAGTTGGTGACGATCACCGCGCCGAAAAGCCGGCCTTCGAAGGGCCAGGGGCCGTCCTCGATGTCGGCCTGAACGGCGCGACCGAACGATGCCGCGGCATCGATCGCGTCCTGCGAGCGGTCGACGCCTGTAGCGGGGTGGCCGCGGTCGCCGAACCAGCGCATGTGGCGGCCGCTGCCGCAGGCGACGTCCAGCACCGTGGCGCCGGGCGCCAGCAGGTGCGACCAGCGCACGATCCAGGGCGAGGGTGCGAGTGCGGCGTGGTTCAAAAGCAGGCCCAGATCTGGTCGGCCAGCGTCACCAGGAAGCCCGGACGCGTGTAGAGCGCGAACACGCCCGCCAGCGCGAGCGCGGCGGCGCCCAGCCAGCCGGCGTGGACGAGGCGATGGCGGGTGGGGCGGGTGGTTTCAGACATGTCTGTGGTCAAGCAGGTTGGATTCTCGGTCGCAAAATCGCGTTTTCCTTGACCGGCAGGTTGATCAGCGCAGCCATCACGCCGAGCCCGATCGAGACGTACCAGACCAGGTCGTAGCTGCCCAGCCGGTCGTACAGATAGCCGCCCAGCCAGACCCCCAGGAAGGAGCCGACCTGGTGGCTCAGGAAGACGAAGCCGCCCAGCATCGACAGGTGGGCGACGCCGAAGATCTGGGCCACGATGCCGCTGGTCAGCGGCACGGTCGAGAGCCACAGGAAGCCCATCGCGGCGGCGAACACGTAGACCGAGAGCGGCGACAGCGGCGCCAGCAGGAAGACGGCGATCGCCGCCGCGCGGCTCAGGTAGATGGCCGCCAGCAGCTTGCGCTTGGCCAGCCGGGAGCCCAGCGCGCCCGCGGTGTAGGTGCCGAAGATGTTGAACAGGCCGATCAGCGCCAGCGCATAGCTGGCCACCTCGGGCGAGAGCCCCTTGTCGCGCAGGTAGCTCGGCATGTGAATGCCGATGAACGCCAACTGGAAGCCGCAGACGAAGTAGCCCGCCGTCAGCATCACGAAACTGGGGTACCTGAAGGCCTCCTGCACCGCCTGCGCGATGGTCTGTTCGCGCTTGCCGCTGGCGGCGGCGAGCCGCGGTTCGCGCAGCGCGTAGGCCAGCGGGATGATCAGCAGCACCATCGCCGCCAGCGCCAGCAGCGCGGTCTGCCAGCCGAGCCGGGCGATCAGCTGGCCCTCGACCGGCACCATGAGGAACTGGCCGAAGGAGCCGGCGGCGGCCGCCACGCCCATGGCCCAGGAGCGGCGCTCGGCCGGGACCTGGCGCCCGATCACGCCGTAGATCACGGCGTAGGTGGTGCCGGCCTGGGCGGCGCCGATCAGCACGCCGGTGGTCAGCGCGAACAGCAGCGGCGTGTGCGACAGCGCCATGCCGGCCAGTCCCAGCGCATAGAGCACGGCGCCGGCCACCAGCACCCGGAAGGCGCCGAGCTTGTCGGCCAGCATGCCGGCGAAGACGCCGATCACGCCCCAGGAAAGGTTCTGGATGGCGAGCGCGAGCGAAAAGGCCTGCCGCGTCCATCCCTGGTCCTGGGTGATCGGCTGGAGCCAGAGGCCGAAACCGTGTCGGATTCCCATCGACAGGGTGACGATCATGGCGCCGCAGATGAGCACCCGCTGGATGCCGAGCGGCTGGGAAGAAGAGGTCATTGCGGAAAATGTACCCAAAAGCCGGGATCGGCGTCGGGCGCCTGCCGGCGGCGATTGTTGAAATTTTCGGCGGCCTTTGATGCGGTCCGCGCGCCGGGGCCCGCGGGCGGCCCCGGAACCAAGGCCTAGAATCCCGCGCCATGGCAAGCAAGGAACCAGGCAGTTACGGCGAGGCGTCGATTCGCGTCCTCAAGGGCCTCGAGCCCGTCAAGCAGCGGCCGGGCATGTACACCCGCACCGACAACCCGCTGCACATCATTCAGGAAGTACTGGACAACGCGGCCGACGAGGCGCTCGCGGGCTACGGCAAGAAGATCAAGGTCACACTGCATACCGATGGCTCGGTCAGCGTCGAGGACGATGGCCGCGGCATTCCGTTCGGCCTGCATCCGGAAGAGAAGGCGCCGGTGGTCGAGCTGGTGTTCACCCGGCTGCATGCGGGCGGCAAGTTCGACAAGGGCTCGGGCGGCGCCTACAGCTTCTCGGGCGGCCTGCACGGGGTCGGCGTGTCGGTGACCAATGCGCTGTCGACCCGGCTCGAAGTCGTCTCCTACCGCGAAGGCTCGGTGGCGCAGCTGGCCTTCTCGGCCGGCGACGTGATCGAGCCACTGAAGCTTCGACCGCAGGAAAGCGCGGCCGGCTCGAACGGCGATGGCCCGCGCGACCGCAAGCAGGGCACCACGGTGCGCGCCTGGCCGGATCCGAAGTACTTCGAGTCCGCCGCGCTGCCGATCAACGAGCTGACCCATCTGCTGCGCAGCAAGGCGGTGCTGATGCCCGGCGTCACGGTGACGCTGGTGGTCGAGAAGACCAAGGACGTCCAGACCTGGCTCTACAAGGGCGGCCTGCGCGACTACCTGATGCAGACCCTCAACGGCGAGCCGGTGATCCCGCTGTTCGAAGGTGCGGGCCATGCCGACAAGAACGCCGACAACTTCGCCGAAGGCGAGGGCGCCGACTGGTGCGTGGCCTTCACCGAGGATGGCCAGCCGGTGCGCGAGAGCTACGTCAACCTGATCCCGACCAGCGCCGGCGGCACCCACGAGAGCGGATTGCGGGACGGCCTGTTCAACGCGGTCAAGAGCTTCATCGAGCTGCATTCGCTGCTGCCCAAGGGCGTCAAGCTGCTGCCCGAGGACGTGTTCGCACGCGCTTCGTACGTGCTGTCGGCCAAGGTGCTCGACCCCCAGTTCCAGGGCCAGATCAAGGAACGGCTCAACTCGCGCGACGCGGTGCGACTGGTGTCCAGCTTCGTGCGGCCCGCGCTCGAGCTGTGGCTGAACCAGCACGTGGACTACGGCAGGAAGCTCGCCGAACTGGCCATCAAGGCCGCGCAGACGCGGCAGAAGGCCGGGCAGAAAGTCGAGAAGCGCAAGGGCTCCGGCGTGGCCGTGCTGCCCGGCAAGCTGACCGACTGCGAGAGCAAGGACATCGCGCACAACGAGGTCTTCCTGGTCGAGGGCGATTCGGCCGGCGGCAGCGCCAAGATGGGCCGCGACAAGGAAAGCCAGGCCATCCTGCCGCTGCGCGGCAAGGTGCTGAACACCTGGGAAGTCGAGCGCGACCGGCTGTTCGCCAACACCGAAATCCACGACATCTCGGTGGCGGTCGGCGTCGATCCGCACGGGCCCAACGACACGCCCGACATGTCGGGCCTGCGTTACGGCAAGGTCTGCATCCTGAGCGATGCCGATGTCGACGGCTCGCACATCCAGGTGCTGCTGCTGACCTTGTTCTTCCGCCATTTCCCGAAGCTGATCGAGGCCGGCCACGTGTACGTGGCCAAGCCGCCCCTGTTCCGGGTCGACGCGCCGGCGCGCGGCAAGAAGCCGGCCTCCAAGTTCTATGCGCTCGACGAGGGCGAGCTCACGGCGATCCTCGACAAGCTGCGCAAGGACGGCGTGCGCGAAGGCGCCTGGAGCATCAGCCGCTTCAAGGGGCTGGGCGAGATGAACGCCGAGCAGTTGTGGGAGACCACGCTGAACCCCGACACGCGGCGGCTGCTCCAGGTGCGGCTGGGGCGCTTCGACACCCAGGGCACCGAGGGCGAGATCACCAAGCTGATGGGCAAGGGCGAAGCCGCCGCCCGCCGCGAACTGATGGAACTGCGCGCCGATGATGTCGAGATCGACGTCTAGGCCGGCGCCGGGCCATGAACATTTTGTGACGCTGTGAGCGGTCGGACAGGCCCGTAGCCATCCATAGTGCCGCATGGCAAACCTCATGAGAGCCCTTGGACGCTTCCTGCTGCTGTCGGCGCTGCTGCTGATCGCGGCGCAGCGCGTCCACGCCGCCGACGTCTTCGGCTACATCGACGACAAGGGCGTGGCGCATTTCGCATCGGAGCAGATCGATCCGCGCTACCAGCTCTTCTTTCGGGGCGGCCAGAGCTTCGACACGGCCAAGGGCCTCGGCCTGCCCCGGCTGGGCGCGAAGGGCGTGATCGACGGCAAGGTGCCGCCTGCTTCGCAGGCGCTGCTGGCGTTGTTCGAGGCCTCGCCGAACTACAGGCCCGCGCAGGGCGCACTGCGCGATGCGGCGCGGCGCCATTCGATCGACTACGAGCTGCTGCAGGCGCTGGTCGCGACCGAGTCGGGATTCGATGCGCAGGCCGTGTCGCCCAAGGGCGCATTGGGTTTGATGCAGGTGATGCCGGCCACCGCGCAGCGCTATGGCGTCACGACGGACAGGCGGGCGACGATCGAGAAGAAGCTCTTCGACCCGCACATCAACGTCGCCACCGGCTCGCGCTACCTGGGCGATCTGCTCGCGATGTTTCCCGGCCAGATCGAGCTGGCGCTGGCGGCCTACAACGCGGGCGAGGGCGCGGTGCAGCGCGCCGGCAACAGGATCCCCAACTACCGCGAGACCCAGAACTACGTCGCGACCGTGCTGCAGCTCTACGCCTACCTGAAGCCTTCGGCGCCGCACGGGCGCGGCAATGCGCCCGGCCGCATCCGCATGGAAATGACGGTGCCGCAGGGCGGCGCGCTCGGACGTGGCAACATGCCGTCCGAACCGCGCGGCGTGCCGGCGCTGCCCGCCGATGCCGGGCCGGTGCCTGAAACGCCTGCCGAAACGGAATAAGTCGGCGGCGATCCGGACACCGGGCTGAGCGCAAGGCGCAGGCTCCCTCCCTGAATTTCTTCATCATTCTTTTTCCATGGACTCTCAACCCACGCTCGATCTGCAGAGCCCCGAAGACGATGGCGCGCTGACGCTGGCCGACTACGCGCAGACCGCCTATCTCGAATACGCGCTCAGCGTGGTGAAGGGCCGCGCCTTGCCCGACGTCAGCGACGGCCAGAAACCGGTGCAGCGGCGCATCCTCTATTCGATGTCGCGCATGGGGCTGGGCTTCGGCGGTGCCAACGGCACCGTGGGCGCCAAGCCGGTGAAGAGCGCGCGCGTGGTGGGCGACGTGCTCGGCCGCTTCCATCCGCACAGCGACCAGGCCGCCTACGACGCGTTGGTGCGCATGGCGCAGGACTTCTCACAGCGCTATCCGCTGGTCGACGGCCAGGGCAACTTCGGCAGCCGCGACGGCGACGGCGCCGCGGCGATGCGCTACACCGAGGCGCGGCTGGCCCGCATCACGAGCCTCCTGCTCGACGAGATCGACGAGGGCACGGTCGACTTCATCGCCAACTACGACGGCTCGACCGAGGAGCCGCGCCTGCTGCCGGCACGGCTGCCGTTCACGCTGCTCAATGGCGCGAGCGGCATCGCCGTCGGCCTGGCGACCGAGATCCCGAGCCACAACCTGCGCGAGGTCGCCGACGCCTGCGTGGCGCTGATCAAGGCCAACGGCCAGCTGACCGACGAGGAACTGTTCACCCTGGTGCCCGGCCCCGACTATCCGGGCGGCGCGCAGATCATCAGCAGCGCGACCGACATCGCCGACGCCTATCGCACCGGCCGCGGCTCGCTCAAGGTGCGGGCCCGCTGGAAGATCGAGGAACTGGCGCGCGGCCAGTGGCAACTGGTGGTCAACGAGCTGCCGCCGGGCGTCAGCTCGCAGAAGGTGCTCGAAGAGATCGAGGAGCTCACCAACCCCAAGATCCGCGCCGGCAAGAAGGCGCTTTCGGCCGAGCAGACGCAACTGAAGGCCGCCGTGCTGTCGCTGCTCGACGTGGTGCGCGACGAGTCGAGCAAGGACGCGCCGGTGCGGCTGGTGTTCGAGCCCAAGACCTCGCGCATCAGCCAGGAGGAGTTCACCACGATGCTGCTGTCGCAGACCTCGCTGGAGAGCTCCTCGTCGATCAACCTCACGATGGTGGGCATCGACGGCAAGCCGACGCAGAAGTCGCTGCGCCAGATCCTCAACGAATGGATCGCCTTCCGCGAGATCACGGTCGAGAAGCGCTCGCGCCATCGGCTCGGCAAGGTGCAGGACCGCATCCACATCCTCGAAGGGCGGCAGCTGGTGCTGCTCAACATCGACGAGGTGATCGCGATCATCCGCGCCGCCGAGGATCCGAAGGCGGCCTTGATCGCGCGCTTCAACCTGAGCGACCGGCAGGCCGAGGACATTCTCGAGATCCGGCTGCGCCAGCTGGCGCGGCTGGAGGCGATCAAGATCGAGCAGGAGCTCAAGGGCCTGCGCGAGGAACAGAAGAAGCTCGAGGACATCCTCGGCAGCCCGGCCGCGCTGCGCCGCCTGCTGGTGAAGGAAATCGAGGCCGACGCGAAGAGCTTCGAGGACGCGCGCCGCACGCTGATCCAGGCCGAGAAGCGGGCCGTGGCCGAAGTGCGCGTGGTCGACGAGCCGGTGACGGTGATCGTGTCGCAGAAGGGCTGGGTGCGCACGCAGAAGGGCTGGGCCAGCGAGCGCGCCGCGGGCGCCGCGGCACCCGAGTACAGCTTCAAGTCGGGCGATACGCTGTATGGCGCCTTCGAATGCCGCTCGGTCGACACGCTGCTGGTCTTCGGCACCGCCAAGGACAAGGGCGTGCGCGTCTACAGCGTGCCCGTGGCGTCGCTGCCGGGCGGGCGCGGCGACGGCCAGCCGGTGACGACGCTGATCGACCTCGACAGCGGGACGCATGTCGCGCATTACTTCGCGGGCCCGCTGACCGCCAACCTGCTGCTCGCGAACACCGGCGGCTACGGCTTCATCGCGGCGGTCGAGAACATGATCTCGCGCCAGCGCGGCGGCAAGGCCTTCATCGACGTCGGCGAGGGCGAGCAGCTGTGCCGGCCGTCGCTGGTCGGCGGCGCCGGCGGCGCCGAGCCGCTGCCGGCGGCCACGCACGTGGCTTGCGCTTCGACCGGCGGCCGTATCCTGACCTTCGACATCGGCGAACTCAAGGCGCTGCCGAAGGGCGGCCGCGGGCTCACGCTGATCGATCTCGAGGCCAAGGACACGCTCGCGGGCGCGGCGGCCTACACCCGCAGCGTGAAGATCGAAGGCATCGGCCGCGGCGGCAAGGAGCGCGAGGAGGCGCTGGAGATCCGCACGCTCAACAACGCGCGCGGCACCCGGGCACGCAAGGGCAAGGCGGCCGATCTCGGCTTCAAGCCGACCGGCATCGTGCGCGTGCTGTAAGGGAGGCGCGCATGGAAATCGGAATCATCGGACTCGTGATCGCGGTCGTGRGCGGCCTCGCGAGCTTCGCGCTCGGCCGCTGGCTGTCGAGCCGGCGGCGGCAGAAGAAGGCCCGGCAGGCCCGCGCGGCGGCCGAGGCCGGGCAGAGCCGGCAGGTGCGGCGGGCGCGGGAGCGGCGGCAGAAGCGCTGAGCCCCGGCTGCCCACCGAGGGCCGCTACTTCAGACCGGCCCACCAGCGCAGGTTGGTGCGCGGCTGGCCGATCGTCAGCACTTCGCCGATCACCGGCGTGGCGATTGTGATCTGCTTGCTTTCCGACAGGTCGGCGATGCGGTCCAGCGGGTCGTGCCAGGTGTGGAAGGCGATGTCGAAGGTGCTGTTGTGCACCGAGTAAAGCACCTTGCCGCGCAGGTCCTCGAAGGCCTGCACGCTCTCCTCGGGCGTCATGTGGACCGAGGGCCAGTAGGCGTCGTAGGCGCCGTTCTCCATCATCGCCAGGTCGAAGCCGCCGAAGCGCTCGCCGATGTCGCGGAAGCCCCTGAAGTAGCCCGAGTCGCCGCTGTAGAAGATGCGCTGGCCGCCGCTCTGGACCACCCACGACGCCCACAGCGTGCGGTTGCGATCGTTCAGGGTGCGGCCCGAGAAATGCTGCGCCGGCGTGGCGGTGAGCCGGACGCCGTCGTACTGCGCGTCCTGCCACCAGTCGAGCTCGGTGACCCGGTCGGCCGCCACGCCGAACTCGACCAGCCGCGCCTTGACACCCAGCGGCACGAAGTAGCGCCGCACCCGTTGCGCCAGGTACTCGATGGTCGCGGTGTCGAGGTGGTCGTAGTGGTCGTGCGAGAGGATCAGCCCGTCGATCGGCGGCAGCTGCTCGAGCGCGATCGGCGGCTTGTGGAAGCGCCGCGGGCCCAGCCACTGGAAGGGCGAGGCGCGCTCGCTGAACACCGGATCGATCAGCCAGAACTTGCCCTGCAGCTTGAGCAGGTGCGACGAATGCCCGAGCCGGACCAGGTGGTTGGTCTGCGGGTCCAGTGCTTGCAGCATCGCGGCGTCGAGGGCCTGCACCGGAATCGGATCGGTCGGCACGGTGTCGATCTTGCTTTCGAACAGGAATCGCGACCAGATCTTCCAGCCGCTGGCCGAGGGCAGGGCATCCGGGTTCGGCGGGTTCTGGAAGCCGCAGCCCTTGAACTGCGGCGACCGGACATAGGGGCTTTCGCAAACGCCGCTGGTCGTGCAGGCGGCCAGCAGCGTGCACGCCGCCGTCGCAAGGCCCGCACACAGGCGCCGCAGTCGGTGCGGTTGCGCTGTGGGCAGGGTGTCGGGGGGCGCTGTCGCCATGGGGGGGTGATCCTGAAGGAGCGGGAGGTGGACGGGGCGGCGCGAGCTTAACCAATCCACCGCAACAGGAACCGCGCAGCCCTTGTGCTGCGGCATAGGCCGTTCGAGCCATTGATCGATCGACTCGTGCATGAAATATTGCATCGAACGACGAGGAGCCGAATGGACGAGACCATCCAGAAGCTGGTCGCCGAGCGTCGACGCGCCCTGCATGGCGCCGACGACGGGCGACGGCCCTGGGGGCTGGCGCTGTCGGGTGGGGGCATCCGCAGCGCCACCTTCTGCCTGGGCCTGCTGAAGGCGCTGGCGGCACGCCGGCAGTTGCTCAAGTTCGACCTGATGTCGACCGTGTCGGGCGGCGGCTACATCGGCGCAGCGCTCGGTCGGCTGTGCACCGATGCCCAGTCGGCCGAGGAGGTGCGCGAGATCGAGCGCGCCCTCGCCGACGTCGACCGCGCACGCTTCGGCTGGTGGCTGCGCGCCAATGGCCGCTATCTGATTCCGGGTGGCCTGCGCGACACGCTGTTCGCCACCGCGCTCTATCTGCGCAACCTGCTGGCCACCCACATCGAGCTCGCGATCGCCGCCAGCCTGATCGGCATGGTGCTGGCGGCCACCAACCTGCTGCTGTGGGATGCCGTGTTCCGCGCGGTCGACCTCAACCGGGTGCCGCCCGACGCGGTGGTGCGCACCACCGATCTCGACGCCATGCAGTACATGCGCCTGGTGGTCGAGTGGGCCACGCGATGGCCGACGCTGTGGTTCACGCTGGTCGGGCCCTTCCTCGCCTCGGTGGTGCTGGCTTGCGCCTATTGGTCGGTGCGTGACCGGCTGTCCATCTCGTCGATGCTGCTGCAGGCGGCGATGTGGCTGGCGCTGGGCATCGGCGCTGCCGTCGTCGCACCGGCGCTGATGCTGCGCTACAGCGGCCCGCCCTGGCTGGCGCCGGCTTTCGAGGCGTTTGCCGCCTGCTGGGTCGTGGCCCTGCTGTGGGTGCTGTACCGCAGCCGCAGGCAGTCGCCGGCCCAACTGCGCAACGAACTGACCGACCGGCTGGCCTCGGTGCTCAACACCGCGCTCCTCATCGTGATGCTCGGCCTGCTCGACCGCAGCGCCTGGTGGCTGGCCGCCGAGGGCCAGGAGCAGCGGGTTTCGTACGGTGCGGTGCTGCTGGTGGCCGCCGCGGTGCTGCGCGGCGTGCTGCCGATGCTGCTGTCGCACCGGCAGGAGCTGCCCGGCATCGGCAAGACGCTGGTGATGACGCTCGCCAGTCTGCTCGGGCTGGTGCTGGCCTTCTGCCTCGCGGCCTGGTGGATCGGCGTCGTGTATGCGGCGGTGCTGCTGCCGGTCTTCACGCCGGCGGGGCTGGACTTCATGCGCGGCTGGGCCTGGCTCGGCACGATCGCCGTGATCATCGGCATCTATGCCTTGGCGACCGGGCGCAACTTTGCCTTCCTGAATGCCTCGTCGCTGCACATGTTCTACAAGGCGCGCATCGTGCGCGGCTACCTCGGGGCCGCCAATGCGCGGCGGCTCGGCGCCCGGCCGACCGACAGGATGTCGGGGCTGGAGCCCCCGCAGGTGCCGGTGGGCGAGGTCGACGCGCACGATGACATCTCGCAGTTGCGCTACGCGCCGCAGGCCCGCGGTGGGCCGGTGCACCTGGCGAACGTCTGCATCAACCAGACGCACGGCACCAAGGATCGGCTCTTCAACCGCGACCGCAAGAGCCAGCCGCTGACCATCGGGCCGCTCGGCTGGATGCAGGCCGGCGGCGCCCAGTGGGCCCAGGCCCACGGCGACGGCGCGCTCACGCTGGGCGCGTGGATGGCGATCTCCGGCGCGGCCTTCGCGCCCGGGCTCGGGCGGCTCACCAAGCGCGGCATCTCGGCGTTGTCGGTGTTCGCGGGCCTGCGGCTGGGCTACTGGTGGAACAGCGCCGGCGCCGGCATCATGCAGCGCGGCGCGGTGGTGCATGCGAGCCCGCTGTTGATGAAGACGCGCTTCTTGCTGCTCGAGTGCTTCGGCGCCTTTCCGGGCAGCAGTTCGGCCAACTGGTACCTGAGCGACGGCGGCCATTTCGAGAACACCGGTGCCTACGCGCTGCTGCGTCAGGAGGCCGCCCTGATCGTGATCGCCGACTGCGGCGCCGACCCGGACTACCGCTTCTGCGACCTCGAGATCCTGATCCGTCGCGCCCGCATCGACCTCAACGCCGAAATCACCTTCATGAAGCCGCAGCCCGGCGCCGAGTGGACGCACCTGGGTGCCTTCGGCTCGCTCAACGACCTGGCCTCGCCGACCAGCCAGGCCTGCCTGGCGCTCGCACAGGTCCGCTACGCGAGCGGCGCCACGGGGCAGATCGTGCTGGTGAAGCCCAATGTCTCGGCCTCGCTCCCGGTCGACCTGGTGAACTTCAAGGCCGCCAATCCGCTGTTCCCGCAGCAGCCGACCACCGACCAGTTCTTCGACGAGGCCCAGTGGGAGAGCTACTTCCGCCTCGGCTCGGAGATCGGCTTCCGGCTCGACGAGGAATTGCTGGAGCACGTGGCGCTCGGTGCACCGGGCCTGTTCGTGCTCGATGACGGCCAGCCGGATTCGAGCGCCCGCAGCGCCAAGGCGAGCGACAAGGACAGCGCCACGGCCACCGCGGTGGGGTCGATGAGCCGGCTGCAGGCCCGCGTGCTCAAGGCCGGCGCGGTCACGGCATCGATCGGCATCGGCACCGCCGCCACCTTCGGCGTCGCCGCCTGGCAGGGCATCGACAGCTGGCGCGCGCMGCGCGCCGACCAGGAGAAGTCGGAGAACAGCGCCTTCAAGGACCTCACCGAACGCTGGGCCCATCTGCGCACCGGCGGTGGAGGCGGCGATGCGCCGGCCCTGCTGGCGGCCGAACTGCTGCGTACCGGCGATCTGCTGTGCCGGGAGGGCAGCGACAACTTCATGGCCAAGTTCCGCCTGTCGGTGCGCCTGGTCGACGACGCCAAGCAGGCCTGCGCGAGCGAAGCCGCGGAGCATCGCTCGCCGGCCTGCGCGCGCTTGCTCGATCCGGGCAACGGCATCGACTGCCTGCAGCCTGCGCAGGCGCCGCCGTGCGCACCGCGCTATTGGGCGCGCGACTACAGCGGCCAGACCGGCTCGAAGCAGAACTGCAGCGGCATCCTGCCGGTTCCGTTCCGGCTGGCGGTGTGGGTGCGCGACCGGCTCACGGGGGCAGGCCGCGACGAGCAGGTGGCGGCCGCGCCGCCGATCTCGGCCGCGCCACCGCCCACCTATGCCCCGTCGCCCGACGGCACGAGCGCGCCGCAGCCGGCACCCGCGCCGGTCGCCCCGGACGCCTGCGACGGTGCGGTGGTCTACATCCTGACCTATGGCACCGGGCTGCGCGACAAGGCCCGTGCCTGGCGTGGTCCCTGGCGTGCGCTGGGCGCGTCGGTGCCGCCGATCGAGGACCTGCTGAGCACCTCGCGCCGCGCCGGACGCGCGCCGCCGGTCGGCCATCCGGTGCCGACCGTGGTGATCCGCGAGGAGTCCTCGCGCGCCTGCGCCCAAGCCCTGATCCAGACCGCGGCGTCGCCGACCGGGCAGCCCTGGGTCATCAAGCTGCTGCCGCGCCCGATCGCGGCGGACCCCGGCGCGATCGAGGTCTGGTTGCCGCGCTGAGGTTCCGCCCCTGGGTCGGGTGAGCACTCAGTCCGAACCCGGTCGCCAGACCCGGGCCAGCACGCCGAGCTTGGTGCGCAGCGTGTGGCGCTCGTCGGACAGCGCATCGATGAAGTCCGACAGCCGCTTCGACTTGACCATCGTGTAGACCGTGAGCCAGGTCGTGAAGACGAAGACGATGCCGAACCAGATCAGCTTGCGCCACAGCGGCGACTCGGCCTCGGCCAGCAGGTTCATGCCGAGGAAGCCGGTGGTGATGGTGCCGATGAGGCCGAAGAGGGTGACCACCGTGAGCCGCACCACCGTGTTGGCCTGTCTTCGCAGGCTGTCGGCGTCCAGGTAGGTGTTCATGTCGGCGATGCGTTCCTTGACTTCGTCGTAGAGCGGATCGAGCCCGAGGTGCGTGGCGCACAGGTGCGACAGCGCGCGCACCTGCGCCTGTTCCGAGATCTCGTGGAACCAGTAGCGGTGCGTGAAACGAAGGAAGCCCTCGAAGCTGGCGCGGATCGCGCGCTTGAAGCGCTTGACGCTGGCGACGTCGTGGACGTCGAGCATGCGCAGCGCCTCGACCAGCCGGTCGGAGTACATCAGCAGCGCCGCCTTCTGGAAGTGCGCGATCAGGAACAGCAGGAAGTGCTGGTGGCGGAACTGCGCCAGCACGCCGCGGTCGCGGCAGCAGAAGTACTCGGCATGGGCGTCGCCGATCACGATGAGGGCGCGGCCGTTGCACAGGTAGCGCGTGCGCGGCGCCGCGCCGGCGTCGACCCAGAAGCGGTCGTAGCAGTAGCGCCGCTCGAAGTCCTCGACCAGTTCGTCGGCGTAGGGCAGGGGGCCGCCGGCGCTGGTGGCCGGCTCGGTCGCGCSGGTCACCAGCGCCAGCCGGATGAAATCGTTGCGCGAGAGCCGGCGCGGGTCGTCGAGCGCGAGGTAGGCCATCACCGGCATGCGGTAGTACTCGATCTGGCGGAAGCGCAGGGCGCCGGACTCGTCCGAATGGTCGCTGACCAGCGGCCGCATCAGCCAGGCCCAGTGCGCGGCCAGCCGCGGCGCGCGATGCTCGGCCACGTGCGACATGAAGGCCTCGCGCTGCTGCGCGTCGGAGCACGCGAGCACGCTGCCGTCGGCGGCCAGCCACTCGACGCTGCTCATGCAGTGCAGCGCCTGGCCCTGCGCATCCCAGCCGCCGGGGTAGGCGCGGCCGAAGCGGTAGAGGATCTCCTGCGCCTGCGCCAGGCTCAGCTGGTCGGCGCCGACCTCGACGTTGAGCATCACCACATCGACGTCGAAGAAGAAGTAGAGATCGACGTGCACCACCTGCAGCGTGATCGGTGCGTCGCCGGGCCGCCCCACCACGCGCACCGCGGCCACGTCGCTGCGGCGGAACACGCGCATCGGCGAGTCGCCGTCGTTGGCGCCGCCGGCCGCGCGGCCCTTGCGGCCGTCGCCGTACAGGAAGCGCTGCACGTAGGGCAGGAAGCTCACGAACTCGTTGTAGTGGCGCTCGTGGAAGCGGTCGCTGGCGCCGGTGTATTCGTCGATTTCCTCGCGCCACGGCGAGGCGTCGCCGAGGTCTCGCAACACCTGCCAGGGTCCGCGATGTGCGTGGCGCGGCCGCACGGTCGGCATCAGGCGCAAGGGCCACAGGAGGGTCTGGCGCAGGTGCTGCACGGCGGGTGCGGCCACTGCGCCGGAAATCTCTGCCTCGGTGTCCACCAAGTCTGTGATCGGCATCCCGCAGTGTAGGCATGCCGGCGTCCAGGGCGGGTGTCTAGGGGGAATCCCTAATGTGGTGCTGAAACCGGTTTCACATATACTGCGCTGCACCGCGACGAAGTGCGTTTTTCGCGCGGTGCACCCACACCGAACCTGTTTCGAATCGACGCCCCCCGTGAACTACCAATTCCAGTTCGACGCCGTCTTCGCCGCCTGGCCGCTGCTGCTGAAAGGCACCTGGATCACGATCCAGCTGTCGCTGGTCGCCACGCTGCTGGGCCTGGTGGTGGCGGTCTTCTGCGCCTGGGGCAAGACCTCGGGCCCGGCCTGGCTGCGCTTCATCGTGAACGCGTACATCGAGGTCATCCGCAACACGCCTTTCCTGGTGCAGCTGTTCTTCTTCTTCTTTGCGCTGCCGGCCATCGGGCTGCGCTGGTCGCCCTATACCGCGGCGCTGACGGCGATGGTGGTGAACCTCGGCGCCTATGCCGCCGAGATCGTGCGCGCCGGCATCGAGTCGATTCCCAAGGGCCAGATCGAGGCGGGCCGGGCGCTCAACCTGAAGCCCTGGGAGATCTTCCGCTTCGTGATCATCAAGCCCGCGCTGAAGGCCATCTACCCGGCGCTCACGAGCCAGTTCATCCTGCTGATGCTGAGCTCGGCCGTGGTGTCGGTGATCTCGGCCGACGACCTGACCTCGGTGGCCGCCAACCTGCAGTCGCAGACCTTCCGCAGCTTCGAGATCTACATCGTGGTCGCCGGCATCTACCTGGCGCTCTCGCTCGCGTTCTCGGCCCTGTTCAAGCTGATCTACAGGCGCACCCTCAACTATCCGGATCGGCGCTGAACATCATGCGTACCTTCGGCTTTCCCGAATTCCTGTTCATCCTCGAAGCGGCCCAATGGACGCTGGCGCTGTCGGCGATCGCCTTCGTCGGCGGTGCGATCCTGGGCCTCGTGATCGCGCTCGCGCGCACTTCCGACAGCAAGATCGCCCGCGCGCTGTCCACCGCCTTCATCCAGGTCTTCCAGGGCACGCCGCTCCTGCTGCAGCTGTTCCTGATCTTCTTCGGCGCGCCGGTGCTGGGCCTCGACATCAATCCGTGGATCGCCGCCGGCGTCGCGCTGATCCTCAACAGCGCCGCCTTCCTCGGCGAGATCTGGCGCGGCTGCATCCAGGCGATCCCGCGCGGCCAGTGGGAAGCGGCCGAGGCGCTGAGCCTCGACTACACATCGCGCATGCGCGACGTCGTCCTGCCCCAGGCCTTCAAGATCGCGCTGCCGCCGACGGTCGGCTACCTGGTGCAGATCATCAAGGGCACCTCGCTGGCGGCCATCATCGGCTTCACCGAAGTCACGCGCGCCGGGCAGATCATCAACAACGCCACCTTCCAGCCGCTGCACGTCTTCACTACCGTGGCCGCGATCTATTTCGTCATCTGCTGGCCGCTGTCGCTGCTGGCCGCGCGCATGGAGCGCAAGCGGGCACAGGCGCTCGGGAGATGAAGCACTCCCCCAGTCTTCGCGCACTTCGTGTCGCGCGCGCCTTCCCCCTCGCCGGGGGCAACACCAGCGGCCCGGCAAAGCCGGTTCCGCGGTGTTCCCGGAATCGCTCCTCATTCTTTCTGTTCAATCAAGGAGACCTGACATGATCCGTTCCACCACCCGCCGCGCTGCGATTGCAGCCCTGGGGCTCGGCGCTGCACTGACCGCGTTCGCCCCTTTCGCATCCGCCCAGACCGTGGCCGACATCAAGAAAAAGGGCGAGATCACGATCGGCATGCTGGTCGACTTCCCGCCCTATGGCACCACCGACGCGAAGAACCAGCCCGACGGCTACGACGCCGACGTCGCCAAGCTGCTGGCCAAGGACTGGGGCGTCAAGGCCAATATCGTGCCGGTCACCGGTCCGAACCGCATTCCCTTCCTGTTGACCAACAAGGTCGACCTGCTGGTGGCCTCGCTGGCCGTGACGCCCGAGCGCGCCAAGCAGGTGCAGTTCTCGCAGCCCTATGCGGCCGCGACCGTCGTCCTGTACGGCAAGAGCGGCACGCCGATCAAGAGCGCGGCCGACCTGAAGGGCCTGCGCGTGGGCGTGGCCCGCGCCAGCACGCAGGACGTGGCCGTGACCAAGGCAGCGCCCGAAGGCACCGAGATCCGCCGCTTCGACGACGACGCCTCGGCGATGCAGGCGCTGATGTCGGGCCAGGTCGATGCGATCGGCTGCTCGGTCACGGTGGCGGCGCAGATCGCCAAGCGCGTGCCGGCCAACACCTTCGAGAACAAGTTCACGTTGCTGCAGCAGTCCATGGGCATCGCGATGCGCCCGGGCCAGGACGACCTGCTCAAGAACGTGAACGAGTTCGTATCGAAGAACACGGCCAACGGCGAGCTGAACAAGCTGTACCAGAAGTGGCTGCAGACCGACCTGCCGAAGCTGCAGTAAACCGGACCGATTCCAGGGAACATCCATGACCGACGCAGTCACGACCGCCGCAGGCGCTGATCCGATCATCCGCATGGAGTCGGTGAACAAGTGGTACGGCAGCTTCCAGGTGCTGACCGGCATCGACCTGTCGGTGCGCACGGGCGAGCGCATCGTGATCTGCGGGCCCTCGGGCTCGGGCAAGTCGACGCTTATCCGATGCATCAACCGGCTCGAGACGGTGCAGAAGGGCCGCATCGTGGTCGACGGCATCGAGCTCACGGCCGGCGGCAAGAACGTCGACGCCGTGCGGGCCGAGGTCGGCATGGTGTTCCAGCAGTTCAACCTGTTCCCGCACCTCACGATCCTGCAGAACTGCACGCTGGCGCCGATGCGCTCGCGCGGCATGAGCAAGTCGCAGGCGGAAGAGGTGGCGATGAAATACCTCACGCGCGTGCGCATTCCCGAGCAGGCGCAGAAGTACCCGAGCCAGCTCTCGGGCGGCCAGCAGCAGCGGGTGGCGATCGCGCGCGCGCTGTGCATGGCGCCCAAGATCATGCTGTTCGACGAGCCGACCTCGGCACTCGACCCCGAGATGGTCAAGGAAGTGCTCGACACCATGATCGGCCTGGCCGAGGACGGCATGACCATGCTGTGCGTTACGCACGAGATGGGATTCGCGCGCAGCGTGGCCGACCGGGTGATCTTCATGGCCGACGGCCAGATCGTCGAGCAGGGCCCGCCGGCCGAATTCTTCGGCCATCCCAAGCACGAGAAGACGCGCCAGTTTCTCGGACAAATCCTGAGTTCCCATCAAGCGCACTGACGCCGCGATCGACGACATGACGCCGGTACTGATTTCTCTTTCATCCTTCGGCGCCGCGGAGATCGGGCGCCACGGCCAGCTCTGGTGCGCGCAGCTGGCGCGCGCCGCGGGCGCCGACAGCGTCGAGGTGCGTGGCGAGCTGCTGCGCGACCCGGCCTCGGAGCTGCCCGCCATGGCCGGGCTGGCCTCGGTCTATTCCAGCCCCGAAGGCCTCTGGGCCGAAGGCGGCTGGCTCGACAGCGCCGCGCTGGCCCGCGGCATCGCCGCCGCGACCACGCTGGGCGCCAGGCGGCTCAAGATGTCGATCGGCGACTTCGGCCCGGCCTCGCACGGTTCGCTGTGGGGATTGAAGGTGCAGCTCGCCGAGACCCGGGTCGAGCTCGTGATCGAGAACGACCAGACCGTCGCCGCCGGGACGCTTGCGGCGCTGCAGGCCTTCTTCGACGCGGCCGACCGCGCCGGGCTGGAGCTCGGCATGACCTTCGACATGGGCAACTGGCACTGGGTCGGCGAGTGTCCGCTGCAGGCGGCCCAGGCGCTGGGCCGCCGCGTGCGCTATGTGCACTGCAAGGGTGTGCAGCGGCTGCCGGCCAAGTGGGTGGCGGTGCCGCTGGCCGATTCGGTCGCGCCCTGGCGCGCCGTGCTGCGGGCGCTGCCGGCCGATGTGCCGCGCGCCATCGAATACCCGCTGGTCGGTGACGACCTGCAGGCCGTCACGCGCGACCAGATCACCCACATCCGCTCCGTGATATGAAACACCCCCGAAGCGCCTGCGGTGCCCCGAGTCGCTGCCTGAGGCAGCGGCTCTTCGGGTCCGTCCAAGCCTGCGCAGGCAGGCTTGGAGCTGCGGACCTCAGCCCCTCCAGGGGGCGATACCAGCGGCCCGGCAAAGCCGGTTCCGCGGTATTCCCGGCTTCGGGCTGCATCGGTTTCATGGGGCGCGGGCCTGTAGAAAACTGAGATGACCGACGCTTCTCTTTCCACTTCCACTTCTGCTGCCGCCTTCGACGTCGCGCTGTTCGGCGAGGCCATGCTGCTGCTGGTGGCCGACCGGCCCGGGCCGATCGAGAACGCCACCGCCTTCCACAAGCGCACCGCGGGCGCCGAGACCAACGTCGCGATCGGCCTTTCGCGCCTCGGCCTGCGGGTCGGCTGGGCCAGCCGGCTCGGCACCGACTCGATGGGCCGCGCGCTGCTCGCCACCATGCAGGCCGAAGGCATCGACTGCTCGCACGTGATCAGCGATGCGGCCCAGCGCACCGGCTTCCAGTTCAAGGGGCGCGTCACCGACGGCAGCGATCCGCCGGTCGAATACCACCGCAAGGGCTCGGCCGCCAGCCACATGGGCCCGGCCGATGTCGACGAGGCCTGGCTGCGCTCGGCGCGCCACCTGCACGCCACCGGCGTGTTCGCGGCGATCTCCGACACCAGCCTGCAGGCGGCCATTAGGAGCATGGACGTGATGCGCGCGGCCGGCCGCACGATTTCCTTCGACCCCAACCTGCGCCCGACGCTGTGGTCGTCGCCGGAGACCATGCGGCACTGGATCAACGACCTGGCGGCGCGCGCCGACTGGGTGCTGCCCGGCCTGGAGGAGGGCCTGTTCCTCACCGGTGAAAGCACGCCCGAGGGCGTGGCGCATTTCTACCGTGCACGCGGCGCCAGGCTGGTGGTCGTGAAGCTCGGTGCCGGGGGCGCCTACTACGACAGCGATGTCGCGGGCAGTGGCCGAGTCGAAGGCTTCCCTGTGAAGGACATCGTCGATACCGTGGGCGCCGGCGACGGCTTCGCGGCCGGCGTGGTCAGCGCGCTGCTCGAAGGCAAGGCGGTGCCCGATGCGGTGCGGCGCGGCGCCTGGATCGGCGCCCGCGCGGTGCAGGTCCTCGGCGATACTGAGGGCCTGCCGACTCGCGCAGAACTCGAGGAGGCCGGATTGTGACTGCTGCCCGCAAGAACGTGCTGGTGTTTCGCGAGCTTCCCGACGACCAGCTCGCGCGCCTGCAGGCGGTGCACGAGGTCACGGTCGCCAATCCACGCCTGCCGGCGCAGCGCGCGGCCTTCGACGCGGCGCTCGCCAAGGCCCATGGCCTGATCGGCTCCAGCTACCCGGTCGACGATGCGCTGCTGGCGCGCGCGCCGCAGCTCGAAGTGGTGTCCAGCGTCTCGGTCGGCGTCGACAACTACGCGCTGGCGTCGCTGCACGCGCGCGGCATCACCTTGTGCCACACGCCCGGCGTGCTCGACGAGACCGTGGCCGACACCGTGTTCGCCCTGCTGATGGCCACCAGCCGGCGCGTGGTCGAGCTCTCGAACCTGGTGCGGGAAGGCCGCTGGACGAAGAACATCGGCGAGGATCTGTTCGGCTTCGACGTCCACGGCAAGACCTTGGGCCTGCTGGGCTTCGGCCGCATCGGCCAGGCGGTTGCGCGCCGGGCCGCGCTCGGATTCGGCATGCCTGTGCTCTATCACGCGCGCCGGCCGGTGGAACTGGCCGCGCAGGCGCCCGAGCTGCAGGGCCGTGCCGCGCACACGCCGCTGGACGAACTGCTGGCCCGCGCCGACTTCGTGGTCGCGATGCTGCCGCTGTCGGACAGCACACGCGGCATGGTCGATGCGAAGTTCTTCGCCGCGATGAAGCCGGGAGCTATCTTCATCAACGGCGGCCGCGGCGCCACGGTGCAGGAAGACGCGCTGCTCGCCGCGCTCGAGCGCGGCACGCTGCGTGCGGCCGGCCTCGACGTCTTTGCGACCGAACCGCTGCCCGCGGATTCGCCGCTGCGCACCCATCCGCGCGTGACGCCGCTGCCGCACATCGGCTCGGCCACGCACGAGACCCGGCATGCGATGGCCGAACTCGCGACCACCAATCTGCTGCGGGCGCTGGCCGGCGAGCGCCCCACGGCCGTCTACGACACCGCATCCGCTTGAGCGCCCGAACCTCCATGCAGCGCCCGGCCCGCGCCACCATCGCCGACGTCGCCAAGGCGGCCGGCGTTTCCAAGGCCACGGTCTCGCGGTTCCTGAACCACCGCGAGCGGCTGCTGAGTCCCGACATCGCGGCCC
Organism: Variovorax sp. P2_H12; assembly: GCF_056403395.1. Classification (NCBI taxonomy): domain Bacteria; kingdom Pseudomonadati; phylum Pseudomonadota; class Betaproteobacteria; order Burkholderiales; family Comamonadaceae; genus Variovorax; species Variovorax sp. P2_H12. The sequence goes on from NZ_JBFUFO010000008.1 coordinate 142,243, forward strand.
GCGTCGAGGCCGCGGTCGCGCAGTTGGCCTACACGCCGAGCCCGATGGCGCAGGCCCTGAGCCACGGCCGATCGCGCCTGATCGGCCTGATCGTGGCCGACATCACCAATCCGTATTCGGTGGCTGTGCTGCGCGGCGCGGAGAAAGCCTGCCAGGAGGCCGGCTACCTCGTGATGCTGTTCAACCTGGGCAACGACATCGACCGCGAGCGCGAGGCCATCGATGCGCTGGCCGGCTACCAGGTCGATGGCTTCATCCTCAACACGCTGGGTCGCGGCGCGGGGCTGGTCGACGCCGATGCGCTGTATGGCAAGCCCGCCGTGCTGGTGGACCGGCGCCATGCGGGCATGCACACGGACTTCGTGTCGCTGGACAACCCCGCGGCCATGCGCGCGGCCTGCGGCCACCTGGTCGAAGGCGGGCACCGCGAGCTGCTCTACATCACGGAGCCGCAGAAGGGCGTGAGTTCGCGGCGCGAGCGCACGGCGGCCTTCGGGGCCTGCATCGCGGCGCACGAGCCGCGAGTGGCCGGCGAGGTGTACGAATGCACGGGTGACGACAGCGAGGGCCTCGATGCCGCGCTGCGCGCCCTGCACAAGCGTGCGAAGCGCGGCAAGCGTGCCGCGGTGCTGGCGGGCAATGCGGTCGTGACCTTGCGCGTGGCCGCGGCGATGGCGCGGCTGGGCTTGCGCTTCGGAACCGATATCGGCTTCGTCGGTTTCGATGACGCCGAATGGGCACCGCTGATCGGCCCCGGGCTCAGCGCCATCGCGCAGCCGACCGAGGAAATCGGCCGGGTCGCGGCGACCTGCCTGCTCGAACGCCTGCGAGGCCTGGAAGGGCCGGCGCGCCAGTTGCTGCTGCCGGGGGAGTTGGTGGTGCGGGGATCGTCGAGCAGCGCTTGACGCGCGCTTGTCCATCGCGCCATCGCGCCGTGGACTGAACGGCGCGCTCCGTCCTATCGAATGACCGCGCGACGGTAGCTGCGCCGCGCGACGCCGGCGTACGACACGGGCGTCATGGGCATGCCGATGACGTCGATGAACACCGAGACTTCCGCTCCCTTGGCCGGCATGTTGCCCTGCAGGACCTTGATCGTGTAGGACAGGGCGGAGCCTTTCAGTACGGGCGTCTGCAGGATCGCTACCACTTGCCGCATCGACTTGCCTTCGATGATGGAGATGTCGGCATTGGGCGGATCCGAAAGAAAGCTGTCCTTGCCCTTGCTCCAGAAGGGAACGAATGCTGCCGTTTTCATGTTTCCGGCGATGTGTTCAGGGCGGTCGGAGAAGAACACCGTGATCGGGCTCACATCCTTCAGAGTCAGTTTGCCGTTCGTCTTGTCGTAGGTCATGCTGTTCGCCGTCTGCACGAACAGGAAGTCGGCCGGCTTCGCCGGCGCATCGGCGCCCTGTGCCCTGGCGGTCTCGAGCGCGGGCGTCGAGGCGAGCAAGGTCGCGGAGGTCACGAAAACGCGTCGGGTCGTCATGAAGATTCCCCCTACGTGGTTGAAAGAAGCTGCAATTCCTGGGAGCCCGTCCCACAGGGGCAGCATGTCCGAGGTTGACCCTCGAATTGTTGACGTGCGTCAATTCGGACACGGATCAAGTGAAACCGAATGAGAGTTCCGGACCGCGCAGCCGCGAAGGATGGGCGCCGCCGGCGAGCGGATGGGCGGCTAGCCGCCCGGATCGCCCTCGACCAGCGCCAGCACCCGCAACGGACTGCCCGAGCCCGCCTGGATCTTCAACGGCGCAGAGACGATCAGCGCTCCCGTCGGCGGCAACTGGTCAAGGTTCTTCAGGCACTGCAGCCCATAGCGGTTGGCGCCATGCATCAGGGTGTGGCACGGATAGGCCAGTGGCCAGCCATGCGATTGACCCGCATCGGTGTTGATCGTCTCGACGCCGAAGCCATGCACGTTGCGCTCGCGGATCAACCACTCGACCGCCTCCTGCGTCGGCCCCGGCGTATGGGCGCCGTCGTCGCGCATATTGACGAAGGCGGCCGGGTCGGCGATCCGCTTCGACCAGTCGGTGCGAAGCAGCACCCAGGCGCCTTCGGGAATGCGGCCGTGGCGCACTTCCCAGGCCTGCAGGAAATCGATCGTCAGCAGCCAGTCGGCATCCTCGGCGACCTCGGCGCTGGCATCGACCACCACCGCCGGCGCGATGAAGTTGCCGGTGTCGATGGTGTCGACCGTGTTGCGCGGATGGTCCTTGCCCGTGACCCAGTGCGCGGGTGCGTCGAAGTGCGTGCCGGTGTGCTCGCCGCAGGTGAAGTTGTTCCAGTACCAGCCAGGGCCGGCCTCGTCGTAGCGCGAGATGCGCTCCATCTTGAAGGCGGCGACCTGGCCGAACTGCGGCGGCAGCTGCAATGGCGGGAAGTCCTCGCTCAGGGTGTGGGTGAGGTCGATCGTGCGGACCGACCGGTCGCGCATGGCCGTGGCCAGCTGGGTCAGGAGGTTCATCGTGGCTTCCAATCAGACAGGGAAAAGGAGACTCAGGCGCGGCGCCGGGCGGTGACTTCGAGTTCGACCTTGGCGCCCTCGACCGCCAATGCGCTGCACAGCGTGGTGTTGGCCGGGCGGTTGGCGCCGAAGCGGCGCTTGAGCACACCGCTGACCGCGATCACATCGCCGCGATCGGGCACATAGACCCGCACCCGCACCACGTCGGCCAGGCTGGCCCGCGCCTGCGCCAGCGCGCTTTCGATGGTGTCGAGCGCGACATCGCACTGCTGCTCGGCGGTGGCCGGAAACTCGCCGGTGGCGAAAACCTGGCCCAGCGTGCCCGAGACGAAGATCCAGTCGCCGTCGACCACGGCGCGCGAGTAGCCGGCCAGCTCCTCCCAGCGGGAGCCGCTCTGGATGAACGTGCGTGGCGTATCGGAGTCGATGCTCATTGCGCCTTGAACCCCGAGTCGCGGATCACCTTGCCCCAGCCGCGCGAGGCATCGACCACCCACTGCTCGACCTCCTTGGCCGGCGCCGGCGTCACCTCGTTGCCCATCTTGGCCAGCCGTTCCTGCAGGTCGGGCTGGGCCAGGGCGATCTTCATCGCGCGGTCGAACTGGTCGACGAATTCGACCGGCAAGCCCTTCGGCCCGAAGAAGGCCAGCCACGGGTTCTTGTCGATGCCGCTGTAGCCCAGTTCGAGGAATGTGGGGATCTCGGGCGCGGTCTTGCTGCGCACCTGGCCAGAGCTCGCGAGGATGCGCACCTTGCCGGCGCGGTGGTACTCGATCAACTCGGTCATCGAGGCAATGCCGATCGGGATCTGGCCCGCGAGCAGGTCCTGCACCATCGGGGCTCCACCCTTGTAGGGCACCGAGTTCATCGTGACGCCGAAGGACTTGCCGATGACGTGGCCGATGAACTGCGGCACGCTGCCGGCCGCCGGGATGCCGTAGTTGGCCTCGTTCGGATGGGCCTTCACCCAGGCGCCGAGCTCGGCCATGGTCTTGACGTCGGTGGCGGCGCTGACCGCGAGCACGTTGTAGTAGGAGGCCACGCCGGCCAGCGCCGTGAAGTCGGCCACCGGGTCGTAGCCGGCGGCGGCGAGGGTCAGCGGAATGATCACTTGCGTGTGGTCGATCGACAGCATGATGGTCGAGCCGTCGGCCGGCGCAGCCTTGAGCAGCTGGGCGGCGATCTGCCCGCCGGCGCCGGGCTTGTTGTCGACCACGAACACCTGGCCGTTCATGGCCTTGCCGAGCTTGTCGATCACGGCGCGCGCCACCACCTCGGTGGCGCCSCCCSGCGGGAAGCCCACCAGCACGCGGATCGGGCCGCTGAATGCCTGGCCGAGTTGGCGTCGGTTCATGATCTGTTCCTCATCGTGGTTTCAAAATCGGCGGCTCGTCCGTGGCGGCGCTGCGTTCCAGGCGGGCCTGGATCAGCAGCACCTCGAGCTCGTGGCAGCGCACCAGCCGCAGCCAGCGGGCGTCGTCCATGTCGGCGCCGCGCGACGCATGCAGGGCGATGCGGCAGCCGCCGGTGGCCGCATCGGGCTCGACCGTGGCGTGAATGCGGGGGGCGAGCGCATCGGGCGCGCCACCCACGTGGTAGGTCACGGTCATGCGCGACCGGTCCACGACCGGGCGCACCCAGCTCGGCGTGTCGTCGAACAGCGAGTGGCCGCGCACCATGCCGCCGCCGACCGCCTCGGTCTGCCAGCAGCCCAGGGCCCATTGGCCGACCGCCAGGCCATCGCAAAGGAAGTCCAGGGCCTGCTGCGTGCTCGCGCGGCAGTGGACCGAAGCGCTGTGGATGGCCGTCATCGCGTCAGGCGAGCCAGCGCGCGCAGGGCGCCCACGACGTCGTCGGCCGTGTTGTAGAAGTGCGGCGCGATCCGGATCACGTCGTTGCGCGCCGAGACCACGTAGCCCGACTGCAGCATCTGCGCTTCGACCGCGGCGGCGTTGGCGATGCGGATCGCGGTGTTCGCGCCCTTGGCGGCGGGGTCCAGGGGGCTCGCGACCTCGAGGTCCAGGCGCGCCGCCTCCTCGATGGCCACGGCCGACAGCTGCTGCAGGTAGGCCTCGATCGCCGGCACCCCGATCTCGTTGAGCAGGGCCATGCTGGCGCGCGCGACGCTGGCGCACATCATGGGCGGCGTGCCGGTGTTGAAACGCGTGGCGCTGTCGGCGAAATCGAGCTGCGCGGGATCGAAGGCGAACGGGTTGACGCGGCCGAACCAGCCGGTGACCGTGGGCACGAGCTGCCGCGCCAGCGCAGGCCGCACATAGAGAAACGCGATGCCCGGAATGCCCAGCAGGTACTTCTGGGCACCGGCGGCCAGGATGTCGACCTCCTGGGCGCGGACGTCGATCGCGATCGAGCCGGCGGACTGGTAGGCATCGACGAACTGGATCGCGTCGTGCGCGCGCGCAGCCCGGCCGGTGGCCGCGATGTCGACGATCTGGCCGTCATAGAAGCAGGCCTGCGACACCGACACCAGTGCCGTGCGGTCGTTGACCGCCGCCGCGACCCGTGCGGTGGTGTCGGTGCGGCCCGCCTCGGCCGGAACCAGGCGGACCTGCGCGCCGCGCGGCTGCTGTGCCAGCCAGACGTGGCAGATCGAGGGAAAGTCCAGCGTGCTCGTGACGACGTCGGGGCGTCCGCCGTCGAAGCGCAGCGCCGAGGCGATCGCCGACGCGGCATCCGACACGCTGCCCAGCACCGCGATGTCCTCGACATCGGCGTGGATCATGCGTGCGAACTCGGCGCGCGCCAGGGCCACCTGGTCCATCCAGTAGCCCCAGTCGGCGCCGCGGCGCACCCAGACGTCGAGGTACTCGTCGATGGCCTGGCGCACCGGCAGGCTCAGCGCGCTTTGCGAGCAGCTGGACAGCTGCACCGCGTTGTCCAGGATGGGAAAAAGCTTTCGGTATGAGGAGAATGGATGTTTCATGAAACTGCCCGCCGGGACGACGGGGCTTCGAGGCGATGAACAAGAACGCAGAGACGACGGCTTCCCCTTCGGCGTGGATCGAGGTGCCGCATTTCCGCTGGGAGATGCTGATGGCGCAGGGCGCGCCGCGGGTGGACTTCCGCAAGGGGCAGACCCTGTTCTCGCAGGGCGACGCCGTGACCCATGTCCACGTCGTCGAGCAGGGCCGTGTCCGGCTGGTGCTGCTGTCGGAGGCCGGCCACGAGAAACACCTGGCCATCGTCGGCACGCAGGGGATGGTCGGCGAATGCAGCGCGTTCCTGGACGGCCGGCATTCGGTCACCGCGGTGGCCTCGTCGGACGTGGTCACGCGGCAGGTGGCGCTGGCCCAGCTGCTGCAGTCCATGGCGCGCGACGACGCGTGCATGCGCCAGGTGCTCTGGCTCATGAATGTCAAGCTGCGCGTGCTGGCGCACCAGAACCTGCTGCTGAGCCAGGCGACGGCGACGCAGCGGGTGGTCCATCACCTGGTGCAGTTGGCCGGCACCTACGGCGAGGCGCAAGGGCAGGGCGTCGCGATACGGATCTCGTTCACCCACCAGGAGATGGCCAACCTCGCCGGCCTGAGCCGGGTCATGACCTCCAACGTGCTGATGCAGCTGCAGGAGCAGGGCCTGATCGAGATGGTCAAGTCGCATTGCGTGATTCGAGAGATGCAGGCGCTGAGGCAGCGGGCCGTGGTCTTGTGAAGGACATCGGGTCGATGGCGATCCAGTGTAGGAACGGCTCGCGGCGCCGTATGTCAACGGCTTTACAAGCCGGCATCTTTTTCTCGCCGTGCCCGGCTTGCGGCGCTGGCTGACCTTTCGATCGTCCGGGCCGTCGTTTCGTCCGTGCAGGGCGGTCCTTCGACGCAATGGCGGCTTCCGCCTGACGGCGGGGCCTCCTAGAGTCTGTTCTTGCATTCGATGGATGCCAGGGAGGACCCGATGATCTCGATTCGCAACGTGCTGGTGCTGGGGGCCGGCAAGGTGGGTGGCACGGTGGCCGACATGCTGGCCGACTACCACCGGATTCCGGTCACGCTCGCCGACCGCGAACCCCCGCGGCGCGCGCTGGACGACCGGCTGGTGCGGCGCACGGTGCTCGATGTCGGGGACGACGCGGCGCTGGCGGCGGCATTGGCCGGGCACCAGCTGCTGATCAACGCGCTGCCTTTCCAGCAGGCCGGGCGCGTCGCGGCGGCCGCGCGCGCGCTCGGTGTGCACTACCTCGACCTGACGGAGGATGTCGCGGCCACCCACGTCATCCGTGGCCTGGCCGACGGGGCCGACACGGTGCTGATGCCGCAGTGCGGCCTGGCGCCCGGCGTGATCGGCATGCTGGGGGCCCACCTCGCCGGCCGGTTCGACGAACTGCACGACCTGCATCTGCGCGTCGGCGCTCTCTCTCGCCACGCCACCAACGGTCTGCGCTACAACTTCACCTGGAGCATCGACGGCCTCATCAACGAATACTGCCATCCTTGCGCGGCCATCGTGCAGGGCCAGCCCGTGTCGGCGCAGCCCCTCGAAGGGCACGAGACATTGGTGCTCGACGGCGACACCTACGAAGCCTTCAACACCTCGGGCGGGCTCGGCACGCTGTGCGAGACGCTGGCGGGCCGCGTGCGCAACCTCGACTACAAGACGCTGCGCTACCCGGGCCACCGCGATGCGATGGCGCTGCTGCTGCACGACCTGCGGCTGGCCGAGCGGCGGGACCTGCTGCGGCAGGTGCTGGAGTACGCCGTGCCGCACAGCCGGGAAGACGTGGTGATCGTGTTCGCCTCGGCGTCCGGCCTGCGTGGCGGGCGCCTCGAGCAGGAAACGCGCATGGCCCGCATCCAGGGCGGCCGCCTGCGCGGCGTGGACCGCACCGCGATCGAACTCGCCACCGCGGCGGGCGTGGTCGGCGTGTTCGAGCTGCTGCGCACGGGCCGCCTGCCGGCGCGCGGTTTCGTGGGGCAGGAGCGGGTGGCGCTCGAGGCCTTCCTGGCCACCCGCGTCGGCAGCTGCTTCGCCGCGCTCGGCGAACCGGGTGGCGGCGCGGCGCCGGCCGGCCCGCATCGCGGCGCCACTTTCGCCCATGCTTGGCCGCCTCAGGCGCGACGTCGCGCACGCAAGGAGCCACAAGCATGAACGCCGCTGGCGCAGCGCATCCGGTTCGATTGACCCGTGTCGTCTTCAGGCGAGCAGCGGGCTGCGCCTTGCCGTGTACTTCGACGCCAGCTCGTAGGCGTTGCCGATCTGGAGCACTGCCAGATCCGCCTGCGCGCGGCCCATCACCTGGAGACCGATCGGCAGCCCGCCCGGACCGAAGCCGGCCGGCACGCTCAGCACCGGCACGCCGGCCAGCGTGCCGCCGACGACGACCTCCATCCATCGGTGGTAGGTGTCCATCGTCCTGCCGTTGACGCTCTTGGGCCAGTCCAGCTTGGCATCGAAGGGAAACACCTGCGCCGATGGCAGCACCAGGTAGTCGTAGCTCTGGAACAGCGTGTTGAGCGCCTGGTACCACGCGCTGCGATCGATGGAGGCGCGGTAGACGTCCGCGCCCGAGACCTTGAGGCCCTTCTCGACTTCCCAGACGGCTTCGGGCTTCATCATGGCTCGCGTCTTCGGATCGGCATAGAGCCCGCCGGCCACGCCCGCGACGAGGAAGCCGCGCAGCGTGAGCCAGGTCTTCCACAGGCGCTCCATCGAGAAATCGGGCTGAACCGCTTCCACCGTGCAGCCGATGGTCTCGAAGTGCTTGAGCGCCTGGGTGCAGGTGTCGAGCACGCCGGGCTCCATCGGCAGGTAGCCGTTGTAGTCGCCCATCCAGCCGATGCGCGCGCCTTTGAAGTCCTTGGCCAGCGGCCTGGTGAACATCGCCGGGTCCTGGTCGATCGACAGCGGCACGCGGGCGTCATGGCCGGCCTGCACCGACAGCAGCATCGCGAGATCCGCCACGCTGCGGCCCATCGGGCCTTCGTAGCCGAGCTGTTGAATGAAGACCTCGTTGGTCGGGCCGTAGGGCACGCGCCCGAACGAAGGCCGGAAGCCGAAGACATTGTTCCACCCGGCCGGGTTGCGCAGCGATCCCATCATGTCGCTGCCGTCGGCCACGGGCAGCATGTTCAATGCCAGCGACACGGCGCCGCCGCCGCTGCTGCCGCCCGCGCTCTTCGTCGGATCGAAGGCATTCAGCGTAGTGCCGAACACGGCGTTGTAGGTGTGCGAGCCGAGCCCGAATTCCGGCGTGTTGGTCTTGCCGATCAGGATCGCGCCGGCCTTGCGCGCCCGCTCGACGACGATGGCGTCGGTCTTCGGCACGTAGTCCTTGAGGATCGGCGAACCTTGCGTGGTGACGATGCCGGCCGTGGCCGCGAGGTCTTTGGGCGCTTGCGGAAAGCCGTGCATCCAGCCGACACTGCGGCCTTCGTTCTTCGCTGCCGCCAGCTGGGCGTCGCGCTGCCGGGCCTGCGTGAGCAGCCCTTCGCGCGCCTGCAGCGAGACGATGGCGTTGACCGTCGGATTGAAGCGGTCGACCTGCGCCAGATAGGCGTTCATCACCTCCACGCACGAGACGCTGCGCGATTGGATGGCGCGCGACAAGGCGATGGCCGACCAGCCGGTGATCTCGCCGGCGGGCCGGGTGACCGGACTCGCGCCCTGGGCCAGCGCAGCCAGCGGTGTGGTCGCGAGCAGGGCGGCGCCAGCCTTGAGGAAGTCGCGGCGATCCGTGGTCGCGCCGCCAAGGGATGGCGATGGGTCGAAGTCTTGCATGGGATGTCCTCGTGGTCTGGATGTTGGAATGGAGGTGAAGCGAGCGGCTCACTTGGCCGGCTGGTTCAGCCCGAGCGTGGGCGTCTCGTCGAAGTAGTTCCAGGGCTTCAGCAGCGCGTGGACCCATTCGGTCGGCATGATCGGCCACTCCTCGGCGCGCGCGACGTGGGTGGTGCCGGTGGTCAGCCAGACCACGTTGTCGGTGTTCACGATCGGCTGGTCGTCGGCGGTGAACTGGCCGAGGCCGGTGTCCTTGCCCGAGCGATTGGGATACTTGCCTTCGGGGAACTTCTCCTGCGGGTCGTAGCGCGTGACCCAGATCTGGCGGTCCATGAAGCTCAGGCGGTGGTTGATCCACTCGTCCTTGGCAAAGTTGGCGCCCTTGGCGATCGGGTGCGTGCCGCCCGCGTAAGGAATGAGCTGGTACGAGACCGGATTGCCGACCTTGTTGAGCCGGTTCGGGTTGCTCAGGAGACGGATGGTCGACGCATCGAACTTCTGAGCTGCCGCCTTCTCGCTCGCCACCGTGCGCTGCACGGTCTGCATGGTGCTGGTGCGTGGCCCGCCGCGCGTGTTCTTCTCGACCACCGGGTCGATCTCGGTCAGCGAGTTGGCCTCGCCATCGACGTCGAGGTCGAGCCGGAAGTTGTAGATGTGCTGGTGCGTGGTGCCGACGATGTTGTGGTCGAGCAAGGTGCCGTAGCGCGTGTCTTCGGCGGCGGTCGGATCCTGCATGGTGCGCGCCTTGACGCCCTTCACGGCTTCGATGCCGGTCGCGCCGGCGTTGATGCCGATGGTGCCGTTCTCGGCGAAGACCCAGTCGAACATGTAGTCGTAGTTGCCGACGGTGCTGATCCAGCGCACCACCAGTTCACGCCGCTCGGTGCTGACGTTGGGTTTGCCCATCTCCTGGTGCTTGAACTCGGGGCCGGCATAGCGCTCGAACACCGCGATCGCGTTGGGCACCTTGGCCGGAGCGCCCGCGTAGTCGGCCAGCGTGGCATCGAGCAGCACCGCGTTGTCGGGCGCGTCGCGGCCGCGCGCGATAGGCGAAGTCAGCGTGCCCATGCCGTACTCGCCCGAATCGAGGTAGGCCTTGAAGTACCAGCCCACGTCGGGGTCGCCGTAGGGCACGATCATGCCGCCGAGCGAGCCTTCGTACATGACCTTGCGGCGCGTGCCGCGGTCGTTGTAGGTGACGGTCGAGAGCACCAGCCCGACGCGCGAATCGAGCCGCACATGGAAGTCCCAGTTGCGCCAGTGCAGCGTGTTGCCGCTGATGGTGTAGTTCTTGCCCTCGGGCTCGGTGATCTCCAGCGGCTTGGGCGCGGGGGACGCGCTGCGGTCGCGGCCGTCGTAGGGCGTCGGCTTGAGCGGCACCGGGATCACGCCCTGGTCCTCGATCTTCACGACCTTCTTGTGCTCGAGGTCCACCACCGCGACCAGGTTCTCGATCGGGTGGGCCCAGTAGTTGCCGTCGCCCACGTCAAGGTAGCTCACGACCTTGAGCAGGCGTTCCTCCTGCTTCAGTTCGTCCTTGCCGTCGAAGTAGCCGACCGTCAGCGGCGTCGCGACCACCTTCCTCACGTCGTGGATGTCACGCTTGCGCAGCGCCTGCGCGTACTCGGGGCTGCCTTCGATGGCCGATTGCACCGTGGCGAAGTCGTCGAGCAGAACCATGCCGTGCGCGCCCTCGATGGGCTTCCAGCTCGTGACGCTGCGCGCCGCGAGGTCGATCGTGCCTTCGATCAGCTTCTTGCCGTCGAGCACCACCATCGAGGCCTGGCGGGGCGCGCGCACGGGCTGGCCGGTGAGCGCGAAGTTCCATGCTTCGTCCTTCGGGGGCGTCTTCAGCGTGATCTCGGTGAAGCGGTAGCCGGGCTGGTAGCGGCCGGAGAACTTGAGGATCGCGACGACCGCCTGGATCTCGTCGGCGGTCAGCGGGTTGAGCGGACTCGGCGTGCGCTCCACCGCGAAGGTCTTGTCCAGCCCCGACTGGAATACCTGGTTGATGAAGTCGTGCGACACATAGGCCGTGTTGGCCCGCATCGTCACCGGCACGTCGAGCTGCACCGGCTGTCCGTTCACCATGGCGGTGCGTGAACCCGGCTTGACCCGCACCAGCATGCTGTTGCGCGAAATCGTGAAGACGTTGGCGAAGCCGTCCCAGCGCACCGCGGCACCGAAGTCCTCCAGCGTCTTCTTCAGCGGCACCATGTGCGCCGCGCCGCCATGGGCGTGCGCGGGCGGCGCGAAGGTTGTGAGCGCGGCGCAGGCCGCGAGCACCGCGATGGCCGTCAGTGCGGCGGCGCGCTGGCGCAGAGGGCGGGAATCTGAAAACTGTGGATGCTGCATCGAAGTCCTGCGTCGCTGTGGGAGTGGTTTCGACGGAGGTTACGAGGCAGTGCACGGGGCCCGTTATCCCGATTCGGCAAGACTTCGCCCCGGGCCTCGAACGACCTCCACGGGCCGCAAGCCGGTCAGTGGGTGGTCAGCATGCCGGTCGGCGTGGCCCTGGCGGCACCGCGCGCGCGGGTCGCCGAGGGCAGTTCGCCGAAGTGCTGGCGGTAGTCCGCCGCGAAGCGCGACAGGTGCCAGAAGCCCCAGCGCGCGGCGACGTCGCCCACCGTCTCGTCGCTGTGCGCGAGCAGTTCGCCGCGCACGCGGTTCAGGCGCATCACGCGCAGGTAGGTCACGGGGCTCAGGTGCAGGATCTCTTCGAACGCGTATTGCAGCGCTCGGCGCGAGGCGCAGGTGGCCTGACACAGGTCGGGCACGGTGATCGCCTCGTCGGCATGGGCGTGCATGTAGTCGCGCGCGGCGTAGAGGATGCGCCGTCGCGCGGCGGCGCTGGGCCGCACGCTCGCTTCGTGGCGATCGCCGGCCACGCCGTCGAGCATCGCCTCCGAGAGCGAGAGCGCCAGCATGCGCTGCGCCGCGGGCTCCTGCAGCAGCGCAGGCTGCAGCCGCGCGAGCGCGAGCGCGGAATCGACGAGTTGCGTCATCCCGGCCTGGACGGCCGCAGACGAAGCCAGCACGCACGGGCCTTGCAATGGCTGCGCGACCTGCTCGCCGCCGCGCAACTGGGCGGCCAGTGCCGACAGGTGCGCGGTGTCGATGGAGATGCCGATCACGTCCATGCCCGCGCCCGCGATCAGGTCGAATTCGGAACCGGACGACACGGCGATCAAGCGGTCGCGATCGAGCGCATGGCCGCAGAACCAGCCGGCCTCGGTCACGGGATGCATCAGGCCGACCGTGAGCGTCCCGGCGCGCGGCATACCGCACTGGAAAACCGCGCGGCTCGCAGTCTCCACGAACACCTGCACCGGTCCCACGCGCAGGTCCTCCACGTGGCCGCTGAAACGGCCGGCAGAGATCTGCTCGTACTTCTGGTCCCAGGCGCTCAGCCCGGCGGCATGCTCGTCCGCATCGCGGGTGTCGAGGGTGGTGTAGCGGACGTCTTCCATGGCGGTATCCGGACGGATTCGGCGCAAGAAGCGTGCCGCAGGCCCCGGCGTTTCGGAAGCCGGATTACCCTGATGGTCGGGTTTCTGCCGCTCGTTTTGGCACGCCGTTACTTCTTGATGCTGATGACGCGCGGCTGCGTGACCGACTTGAGGCCGTCGATGCCGAATTCCACCCCCCAGCCCGAGCGCTTGACGCCGCCGAAGGGCACCATGGGATGGATCGCGCCATGCTGGTTGATCCACACGGTGCCGGCCCGGATGCGCGAGGCGACCGCTCTGGCCTTGTCGATGTCGGCGGACCAGACGGAGGCGCCGAGTCCGGCGTCGAGCCGGTTGGCGCTCGCGATCGCGGATTCGAGGTCGCTGTAGCGAATGACCGGCAGCACCGGGCCGAACTGCTCCTCGTCCACCAGGCGGCTGCCGTCGGCGATGTCGGTGACCAGCGTCACCGGATAGAAGTGGCCCGGACCGCCGGGCGCCTTGCCGCCGCAGACGATGGTCGCTCCGCCTGCCCTGGCGTCCTCGACCAGCGCCACCACCTTGTCGTACTGCATGCGGTTCTGGATCGGGCCGATCACGGTACCGGTCGCCAATCCGTTGCCCATCGGCATGGCTTGCGCGAGCGCCTTGAGCTCGGCGACCACGGCGTCGTGCAGGCCGTCGGGCACGTACAGCCTCTTGGCGCAGGCGCAGGTTTGGCCCATGTTGAGGAAGGCGCCCCAGAAGAGCCCCATCGCGATCGCCTTCGGATCGGCATCGGGCAGCACGATCGCGGCGTCGTTGCCGCCCAGTTCCATCGTCGTCGGCGTGAGATTGCGCGCCGCCGCCGCGGCGATGCGCGCGCCGGTGGCGTTCGAGCCGGTGAACATGATCTTGTCGATGCCGCTGTTCTCCACCAGGGCGGCGCCGACATCGCCGCCGCCGGTCACGGTGTTCAGCACGCCGGGCGGCAGCACCTCGGCCATGATGCGGACCATCTCCAGCGTGCCGATGCTCGTGTATTCGGAGGGCTTGAGCACCACCGTGTTGCCGGCGCGCAGGGACGGGACGATCTGCCAGATGGCGATCAGCAGCGGCCAGTTCCAGGGCGCGATAGCGGCGACCACGCCGAAGGGCTGGCGGTGCATTTCGTCGCGCCGCGTGGCGTCCTCGAAGACGACTTCCACCGGCAGCTCGAGGCTTGCGGGCACCTGTGTCCAGACTTCGCAGCCCCAGAGCTCGAAGCGCGCGCCGGGTACCTGGTCGGGACCGACGCCGCCGAGCGGCTTGCCCTGTTCGCGCGTCACCCATTCGGCGAGGTACTCGGAATTGGCCGTGATGGCTTGCGCGACCTGCATCAGCAGCGCCTGGCGTTCGGCGTCGGGACGTGCGGCCCATGCGGGCTGCGCGGCGCGCGCCGCGGCGACGGCTTCGGCCACCTGTTGCGGCGTGGCGTGCGGCACCAGGCCCAGCGTCTCGCCGGTGGCGGGGTTCTTCGATTCGAAAGTGCGGGCGGCGGCGGCGGGGCGGCCGTTCACGGTGTTCTGAAAGGTTCTCACGGGGTGTCTCCAGACGGTGGATGGTGGCCCGCGCAGTCTAGGGAGCGCGCCCGCGCTGCTCCATCGCGAAGATTCGCGATAGGGTTCACCCCCATGGAGCGCCGTCAGTGGGGCAGGTGGACCGACAGGGCGCCCGCGAGGCGTGCGGTCGAGGACACGCCCAGCTTGTCGCGCGCGCTGCGCAGCTGGTGGTCGACGGTCGAGAAGGAGCGCTTGAGTTCGCGCGCGATCTCCTTGTAGCTCATCCCGGTGGCGGCCATGCGCGCGACCTTCAGCTCGGCCGGCGTGAGTCCGGCGAGGGCCGCAGGATCGGGAGCGGCCAGTGCAGCGTCGCGCGCATCGTTGAGCGAGCGTGCCGCCGTCAGCACCGGCGTGAGCACGGCGCGTGCGAGCAGCGGAAGGTGGGCGCAGGCCTCGGAGCGCCAGGCCGTGCGGGGCTCGATCCAGTCCGCGCACAAGAGGCCGAGCGAGCGTGCGCCGTCGTGCAGCGACACGGCCAGCTTGGTGCGGGTGCCGATGGTGCCGAGCTGAGCACGCATCTGCGGCCCGAAGCGCGCATCGCTCGCGATGTCGCCGAACACCACCACGCCCTCGGCGGCCCAGACGGCGGCCAGGCTCGGATCGCGGGCATCCATCGCGAATCCGATCACCGAAGGCACGGCGCGGCCAGGGCGCAGCGATTCGGCCAGCGGCGCATACAGCGCCTGCCCGGGTTCGGCGAAGCCGCCATCCACCCGATCGGCGTCGAGCAGTTCGCGCAGGCATTCCAGGCCCACGCGCCAGCACTGGAGCGGGTCTTCGACGTACAGCAGCATCTGCGCCGCGAACTCGCGGGCCGGGCGCCAGGGAAGCGCGCGGCGGTCGTCGAGCAGACTGCCGCGCAGTCGGCGTTGGGTCTGGAGCACGTCGTCGCTGTGCATCGGATGGGTTCCCCGGGGTCCGGGATTATGGCGCCACCGCGCTGCGCCGATCGATCTTGCGGCTCAGCACCACCGAGGTGTGCGTGTGCTGGATGCCTTCGATCAGGCCGATGCGGTCGAGCAGCGCGTCGAGCTGCTCGTTGGTCTCGCAGCGCAGGGCCAGCATGTAGTCGTACTGGCCGCTGACGGCCGAGAGTTCCTCGACCTCGGGCAGCCGTTCGAGCGCGCGGACCACCGCGGCGCCGGCCTTCGGCGCCACACTGAGCCCGCAGTAAGCGCGCACGGCGGCGTGTTCGAGACGCTGGCCGAGCCGCACGCCATAGCCGGCGATCACGCCGTCGCGCTCCAGCCGCGCGATGCGGGCGACGACCGTGGTGCGCGCCATGCCCAGCTTGCGCGCCAGCGTCGCGGCGGGCTCGCGGGCGTTGGCCTGGAGCAGGCTCAGCAGGTGGCGGTCGGTGTCGTCCAACGAACTGCTTATTCGATTTCGGCGATCAGTTCGATCTCGACGCAGGCACCCATCGGGATCTGCGCGACGCCGAAGGCGCTGCGCGCGTGGGCGCCCTTTTCGCTGCCGAAGACCTCGGCCATGAACTCGCTCGCGCCGTTGGTCACCAGGTGCTGCTCGGTGAAGGTGCTGGTCGAATTGACCAGGCTCATGAGCTTGACGATGCGCTTGACCTTGTTCAGGTCGCCGACCGCCGCGTGCAGGGTGCCGAGCAGGTCGATCGCGATCGCGCGCGCGGCCTGCTTGCCTTCGTCGGTGCCGAGCGTGGCGCCGAGCTGCCCGACCCAGGGCTTGCCGTCCTTGCGGGCGATGTGGCCCGAGAGGAACACCAGGTTGCCGGTGCGCGCGAAGGGCACGTAGGCCGCGGCCGGGGTGGCCACGGGCGGCAGGGTGATGCCGAGGCGGGACAGCGTGTCGTAGACGTTCATGAGGACTCCTTGTTCTGGGTTTGAGATTGGGATTGGGATTGGGATTGCGATTGGGACTGTGCGATGCGGACGGCTTCGTCCTTCAGCTCCTCGAGCGGCCGCACGGTGACCCTGACATCCAGCGTGTGCCGGGCCCCGCCATGCAGCACGCCGCGCATCGGCGAGACGTCGGAGTAGTCGCGGCCGATGGCCAGCGTCACGTAGTCCTCGCCGGGCTGGCGGCCGTTGGTCGGGTCGAAGTCGGCCCAGTCGCCGGGGCCGTCGGTGCCCGGCAGGTAGAGCGACACCCAGGCGTGGGAGGCATCGGCGCCGATCAGGCGCGGGCGGCCGGGCGGGGGCTGGGTCAGCAGGTAGCCGCTCACGTAGCGCGCCGGCAGGCCCAGGGTGCGCAGGCAGGCGATCATGATGTGGGCGAAGTCCTGGCAGACGCCCTTGCGCTGCGCCAGGGCCTCGATTGCCGGCGTGCTGATCTCGGTGCTCTCGGCGTCGTATTCGAAGTCGCGGAACATGCGCAGCGTGAGGTCCATCGCGGCGTCGAAGACCGGCCGGCCCGGTGCGAAGCTGGGCCGCGCGTAGGCGGCGAAGTCGTCATGCCGCGGCACGTAGCGCGACGGGAAGACGAACTCGGAGGCCAGGTCGTAGCCCGAGTCCTTGACGTAGCGGAAGCGCTCCCGGACCTCTTCCCACGGCAGCTCGGGCGCCGCCGCCGGCGACAGCACGGGTTGCGCGGTCTCGACCACGCTCTCGGCGGTCACCACCAGCTCGTCGTGCGTCGACTCGAGCGCGAAGAAGGCGCGCGCATTGCCGTAGACATCCGGCGACTCCTCGTGCAGGGCGGGCGTCGGGCTGATCGTCAGCGCATGGCTCACGAGGCGCTGCGAGACGGTGTCCAGCGGCTTCAGGTGCGCCAGGTGCTGCGCCGTCTCGACCGGCGGCGCGTAGTCGTAGCGCGTGGCATGGGTGACGTGGAGCAGCATGGGGGGACACTTTACTCGCCCCCAGGTTGGGCTCACTGCGTGTAGCCCGCCCACCCCCTACCGGGGGCGCAGCCAGCGGCCCGGCGAAGCCGGTTCCGCGGCTGCCCACGAACGGGCGCGCTTCGCGCAGCCGTAGAACGACCACTGCGCCTCTTCATTCGGCCGGCGCAGCCAGGCCCGTTCGTGAAACACCGCGGAACCGGCTTTGCCGGGCCGCTGGTGTTGCCCCCGGCAGGGGGTGGGCGCCCGGACACGAAGTGCCGGGCAACCTGGGGGCGAGCAATGTCACGCCCCGACGGAGCGCAGGGATTCGGAAGTCAGGGTGAAGTACCGCGTACCGATCGCATCCGACACATGGTAGGCGGCCGCCTCGCAGCTAGCGAAAACGTGCACCAGCGCCGGGTACTGCTGGTCGGGACCGGGATCGCACAGGCCTTCGAGGGTCCAGCCGTCGGGGTCGGGCAGGTCGAAAGACAGGGCGGTGAGCTTGTCGGGCGCGCTGCCCGCGAGCTTGGCGATGCGCTTGCGCAGCGTCTGCGTGACCCAGGCCAGCGAGCGCGGGTTGTCGCCGTCCAGCACCAGCAGGTCGACCAGCGTGGCGACGTCGCGCCGCTGCTGGTAGCGCGCATGGAAGGTGATGGTGCTGTCGAACAGCGCCACCATGGCCTCGAAGCCGCTGATCTCGTGCACCGAGCCGGTCTCGAAGCCGGCCGCCAGCGCGCTCGAGAGGAAACCCAGGCGCTCGATGTGGCGGCCGATCGACAGCAGCCGCCAGGCGTCGTCGCGCGTCATGCGGTCGGTCTGGGCGCCGGTCATGGCCGACAACGCGCTGCTGGCCGACTCGAGCAGGCCCAGCACGGCGCCGGTGGCGTAGCCGCCCTCGGTGTTCTCGCCGGCCTGCTCGGCGCCGCGGCGCAGGAAATCGGTCTCGGCGCGCACGATCTGGTTCCAGTGGTCCTGCGACAGCCGCTCGCGCACCGCGGCGGCCGCCTGGCGGATGCAGCGCAGGCTGTAGCCCACGCTGCCACCCTGGTCGACGTTGCCCATCTCGGCGATCAGCGCCCGCTCGAACACGCGCCGCGACTTCGGCAGGCTCGGCACCTCGGGCGGCACCAGCGCATTGCGCAGCGCCAGCCTGTGCAGCCAGACCAGCAGCGCGCGGGCGGAGTGGTTCTCGCCCCCGAGCAGGTCGATGGTGAGCCGCGCCAGGCGCACCGCATTCTCGGCCCGCTCGGTGTAGCGGCCGAGCCAGAACATGTTCTCGGCCGCCCGGCTGGTGACCGGGGCCCGGTGCCGCGCCAGCGAGGCCGGCGTGGCGTGCGGCTGCAGCAGCGTGGTGCGGTCGACCTCGCCCTCGGTGCGCACCCAGACGTCGGCGCTGCTGCCGCCGCGCTGCATCGAGGCGATCTGGGCGTCGCGTCCCGCCAGCCGCGCGAGGCCGCCGGGAAGCACCCGCCACGAGCGCGGTCCGTCGCTGACCGCGAACACGCGCAGCAGCACCGAGCGCTGCGCGATGTGGCCGCGGCCGAGGTCCGGCGTCCAGGTCGGCATCTGCGACAGCGGCAGGTAGCTCTGCACCGTGTGGGCCTCGCCCTGGCGCACGATGCGGCCGGCCCATTCGTCGAGCTCGCGCCGTCCCATGTGGTGGCCGAGCACCGCATCGAAGCTGGTGTGCGAGTCGAAGTCGGGGTAGGTGGACTTGATCGCGCAGTCGGCCAGCTGCGGCAGCACGGCTTCCATCGCGGCGCGTTCGCCGCACCACCAGGTGGGCAGGGCCGGCAGTCGCAGCTTCTCGCCGATCAGGCGGCGCGCCAGCGCGGGCAGGAAGCCCAGCAGCGCGGGCGATTCCAGGAAGGCCGAGCCGGGCATGTTGGCCACCAGCACGTTGCCGGCGCGGATCGCCTGCAGCAGGCCCGGCACGCCGAGCGTGGAATCGGGGCGCAGCTCGAGCGGGTCGAGGTACTGGTCGTCGAGCCGCTTGACCAGCCCGTGCACCGGCCTGAGGCCCTGCAGGGTCTTGAGGTACAGGCGCTGGTCGCGCACCGTGAGATCGCTGCCCTCGACCAGCGTGATGCCGAGGTAGCGCGCCAGGTAGGCATGCTCGAAGTAGGTCTCGTTGTAGGGGCCGGGCGTCAGCAGCGCGATGTGCGGCGGCTGGCCGGCCGGGCACATGCGCTGCAGGCCCTCCATCATCGCGTTGTAGGTGGCGGCCACGCGCTGCACCTGCAGGTTCTCGAAGGCCTGCGGGAACTGGCGTGCGATCGCGAGCCGGTTCTCGAGCAGGTAGCCCAGGCCGGAGGGCGCCTGCGTGCGCTGCGAGACCACCCACCAGTTGCCGTCGGGCCCGCGTGCGAGATCGAAGGCCGCGATGTGCAGCCAGGTGTCGCCGGGCGGGCGCACGCCGTGCATGGCCCGCAGGTAGCCCGGGTGGCCCTGGACCAGCGCAGGCGGCAGCAGCCCCTCGGCCAGCAGCTGCTGGGGCCCGTAGACGTCGGCCATCACCCGGTCGAGCACGTGCACGCGCTGCTGCACGCCGGCCTCGATCTGGGCCCAGCTCTCGGGCGAGACGATCAGCGGGAACAGGTCGAGCGACCAGGGCCGCTGCGGACCGTCGGCATCGGCGTAGACGTTGTAGGTGACGCCGTTGTCGCGGATCTGGCGCTCGAGGCTGACGGCGCGCCGCGGCAGGTCGTCGAAGCCGCCCGGACCCAGGTGCTCGAAGAAGTCGGCCCACGCTGGGGCCAGTGGCGTCTGTTCGTCCGGACCGGAATCGTCGTCGTCTTCGGCGACCGGCGCGGCAGGCGGGACGGACGAGGCTTCGTAGAGCGGCGCCGGCTGTGAAAAGGGTGAGGCGGGCGCAGCCGGACGCGATGCGTCCTGCGGCGTGGCGGCGCCGCGCAGCTCATCGAAATGGCCCGGCGCGGCCGGGGGAGCGATCGAGGCCGCGAGCGCAGCAGGCGCTTCCAGCGCCTGGGCGTCGAAGAGGGATTCGTTCTGTGGGTCCACGGTGGGATTGTTACTCGCCCCCAGGTTGCCCGCACTTCGTGTCGGGCGCCCACCCCCTGCCGGGGGCGATACCAGCGGCCCGGCAAAGCCGGTTCCGCGGTATCCCTGGCTTTAGCGTCTCAGGTCCAGCGTGAAGGGGAACTCGCGGCTGCCGGCCAGCTCGATGGTCGCCGGCGGCGTGCGCATCAGCCCCGGCGTGTGGCCCATGCGCGAGAAGCGCGAGTGGCGCCGGCTTTCGGCCTCGTAGGCGTTGACCGGGAAGGTGTCGTAGTTGCGGCCGCCCGGGTGCGCCACGAAGTACTGGCAACCGCCGAGCGAGCGCTTCATCCAGGTGTCGACGATGTCGAAGGTCAGGGGTGCATGCGCGCCGATGCTCGGATGCAGCGCCGAGGGCGGATTCCAGGCCTTGTAGCGGACGCCGGCCACGAACTCGCCGACGGTGCCGGTGGGCTGCAGCGGCAGCACACGGCCGTTGACGGTGATGACGTAGCGGCTTTCGTTGAGGCCGGTGACGCGCACCTCGATGCGTTCGAGCGACGAGTCGACATAGCGCACCGTGCCGCCGGCCGAGCCTTCCTCGCCCATCACGTGCCAGGGCTCGAGCGCGTTGCGCAGCGACAGCTCGACACCCATCGCCTGCACCTGGCCGACCAGCGGGAAGCGGAACTCGAAGTGCGGCGCGAACCAGTTCGGGTCGAAGGCGAAGCCGGCCTGCCGCATCTCGCTGATGACGTCGTCGAAGTCCATCCTGACGAAGGTCGGCAGCAGGAAGCGGTCGTGCAGCTCGGTGCCCCAGCGGGTGGCCGGCGCCTGGTAGGGGGCGTCCCAGAAGCGGGCGATGAAGGCGCGCAGCAGCAGTTGCTGCGCGATGCTCATGCGGGCATGCGGCGGCATCTCGAAGGCGCGCAGCTCGAGCAGGCCCAGGCGGCCGGTGCTGGAGTCGGGCGAGTAGAGCTTGTCGATGCAGAACTCGCTGCGGTGCGTGTTGCCGGTGACGTCGACCAGGATGTTGCGCAAGGTCCGGTCGACCAGCCAGGCCGGCATGTTCTGGCCGTGGATCTCGCGGTTGCGGGCGATTTCCTTGAGCGCGATCTCGAGCTCGTAGACCTGGTCGTTTCGGGCCTCGTCCACGCGCGGCGCCTGGCTGGTCGGGCCGATGAACATGCCCGAGAACAGGTAGCTCAGCGACGGATGGTTGTGCCAGTAGAGCAGCAGGCTGGCCAGCAGCTCGGGCCGGCGCAGGAAGGGGCTGTCGGTCGGAACCGCGCCGCCCATCACGAAGTGGTTGCCGCCGCCGGTGCCGGTGTGGCGGCCGTCGGTCATGAACTTCTCGGCCGACAGGCGGGTCTCGAACGCGGCGTTGTAGAGGAACTCGGTGTGCTCGACCAGCTCGCGCCAGTTGTGCGCGGGATGGATGTTGACTTCGATGACACCGGGATCGGGCGTGACCTGCAGCATCTTGAGGCGCGGATCGCGCGGCGGCGGATAGCCTTCCATCACGATCTTCACGCCGAGCAGCTCGGCCGTGGCTTCGATCGCGGCGACCAGGTCGAGGTAGTCCTCCAGCCGCGCCAGCGGCGGCATGAAGACGTAGAGCACGCCCGAGGCGCTGCCGACCTTTTCGGCCGCCGGTCCGTTGGCGCGGCGCGGGTCGCGCACCTCGACGCACAGCGCGCTGCGGGTGATCCAGTGGGCCGACTCGCCGCGCCGCGGCTGGCGCGGCGTGGTCGGGTCGATGGCGGCGTCTGCCGTCGGGTGGGGGCCGTCGCCCGGCGCCTGCCTGCGCAGCGCCGCCGGCGCCGCTTCGGGCGCACCGAAGGCATAGGGCACGGCGCCGCGATCGGCATCCGCGCCGGCCGGCAGGCCCGCGTAGCGTGCACGGTAGTCGGCCGATGCCGGCAGGCTGGCGCGCGGCGCGGTCGGGTCGCGCTCGATCAGGTAGGGGTAGTCGCCCTTGCTGGTCCAGGGCTGCGAATCGAGCGGCAGCCGGTAGCCCATGGGCGAATCGCCCGGGATCAGGTACATGCGGTCATCGCGCAGGAACCAGGGGCCGGTCTTCCAGCCCGGACCCGCGAGCGCGGGCGCATCGGTGTCGGCGTTGGCGGCCTCGATCGGCAGCATGTAGCCGATCACGGCGTCGAGCTTCTGCGTGAACACGCGTCGCAAACGGACGCGCTCCATCTCGTCGTCGAGCCTGGAGTCGAAGGGGTCGACGTTGACCGGCAGCCGGCGCTCGCGCCAGAGGTAGTAGTACACGTCCTCGTAGCCGGGCTGGATGTAGCGCTCGGTCAGGCCCAGGCGGTGCGAGAGCTCCGTGGTGAAGCGGCGCGCATCCTCGCTGGTGTAGTGCGTGGGCGTGCGCTCGTCGGCGAAGAGCGCCGGGTTGTGCCACAGCGTCTGGCCGTCGGCGCGCCAGAAGATCGACAGCGCCCAGCGCGGCAGCTGCTCGCCCGGGTACCACTTGCCCTGGCCGAAGTGCAGGAAGCCGCCCTTGCCGTATTCGGCCCGCAGCTTGTGCACCAGTTCGGTCGCATAGCCGCGCTTCGTGGGGCCGAGGGCGTCGGTGTTCCATTCGGCGGCGTCGCGGTCGCTGGTGGCCACATAGGTCGGCTCGCCGCCCATCGTGAGGCGCACGTCGCCGGCCGCGAGGCGCTTGTCGACCGCATCGCCCAGCGCCAGCACCTCGGCCCATTGCGCTTCGGTGTAGGGCTTGGTGACGCGTGGCGACTCGTGGATGCGCGTGACCTTCATCTCGTGGCCGAACGCGACCTCGGCTTCGTCGACCGCGCCCTCGATCGGCGCGGCGCTCGAGGGCGTCGGCGTGCAGGCCAGCGGGATGTGGCCTTCGCCGGCCAAGAGGCCCGAGGTGGCGTCGAGTCCGATCCAGCCCGCCCCGGGCAGGTAGACCTCGCACCAGGCATGCAGGTCGGTGAAGTCGACCGTGGTGCCGCTCGGGCCGTCGAGCGCCTTGACGTCGGGCGTGAGCTGGATCAGGTAGCCCGACACGAAGCGCGCCGCCAGGCCGCAGTGGCGCAGCAGCTGCACCAGCAGCCAGCCGGAGTCGCGGCAGGAGCCCGAGCCGTTGGTCAGCGTCTCCTCGGGCGTCTGCACGCCGGGCTCCATGCGGATCAGGTAGTTGACGTCCTGCTGCACCTGCTGGTTGATGCCGACCAGGAAGTCGATGGTGCGCTGTGCCTTGCGGTCGACCTTCTCGAGGTAGGCCTGCACCAGCGGCGTGGCCGCGTCGGCCACCAGGTAGGGCGCCAGCTCCTGCGCCTGCGCCTCGGTGTACTTGAAAGGGAAGTTCTCGGCCTGCGGCTCGAGGAAGAAATCGAAGGGGTTGTAGACCGCCATCTCGACCACGAGGTCGACCGTGACCTTGAACTCGCGCGTCTTCTCGGGGAACACCAGCCGCGCCTGGTAGTTCGCGAACGGGTCCTGCTGCCAGTTGACGAAGTGCTCTTCGGGCTCGACCCGCAGCGAGTACGAGATCACGTTGCTGCGGCAATGCGGCGCCGGACGCAGGCGGACCACCTGGGGGCCGAGTTGCACCGGACGGTCGTACTTGTAGTGGGTGACGTGGTGAAGGGCGGCGTGGATGGACATTGTTTCTCGGTGCGTCGAGGATGCCTCGGGGTGAGTCGCATACTAGCCGACACAGAAAGCAATTTGCGCGCCAAAGAAGCGCACAAGGGAGTGAGTTGCAGATGGAATCGGGAGTCGTCTCGTGACGGCCGGGCGGCGGACGCGCGCCCTGGCGGTCTTCGCCGCGATGGCGGGCTCGGTGCTCGGCGCTGCGCTGCAGCTGCAGCAGGCGGCGCTGTGGCACTGGGCGTTCTATGCGGGCCTGCTCACGCTGGCCGCGTGCGGCTGGCTGGGGCTCGGTGCGCTGCGCTGGCCGTCGGCGCTGTGGCTGCCGACGGCGCTGCTGCTGGGCGCGATGGCCGGTGGCGGCTCGGCGGGCTGGCGCGCCGCGGACTACGCGGCCGGCGCCCTGTCGCCGGCCGTCGAGGGACGCGATCTGCTGGTGGAGGGCCGGGTCGCGAGCATGCCCCAGCTTGGCGCCGGCGCGACCCGGTTCGCGTTCGAGCTCGAGTCGGCGCGCTGGGCCCMGGCGGCGGACGCCGGCGACGGCCCGCCGCCGCAGGTGCCATCGCGCGTCTCGCTGGGCTGGTACGACACGTCCACGGGCCCTTGGGCGCGTCCGGCCGAGGAGGCCGACAAGCCGGCGCCGCTGCACGCGGGCGAGCGGTGGCGCTTCGCGGTGCGGCTGCGGGCGCCGCACGGCAGCCTCAACCCGCATGGCTTCGACCATGAGCTTCGCCTGTGGGAGCAGGGCGAGCACGCGACCGGCCAGCTCCGCACCGGCGTCCGCGATCCCGCGCCGGAGCGCCTGGGCTCGACCTGGCGCCATCCGGTCGAGCGCTTGCGCGAATCGGTGCGCGATGCCGCTTTCGAGCGTATCGACGACCCGCGCCGGGCCGGCGTGGTCGCGGCGCTGGTCACGGGCGACCAGAACGCGATCGAGCGCACCGACTGGGACGTCTTCCGTGCCACCGGTGTCGCCCACCTGATGTCGATCTCCGGCCTCCACATCACGATGTTCGCCTGGCTCGCCACCGCGCTCGTCGGCGCCCTGTGGCGCCGCAGCGGCCGCCTGATGCTGCACTGGCCGGCGCAGCATGGCGCGCTGGTCGGGGGCGTGCTGCTGGCCGCGCTCTATGCGGTGTTCAGCGGCTGGGGCGTGCCTTCGCAGCGCACCGTGCTGATGCTCACCGCCATCGGGTTGCTTCGCCTCACGGGCCGGCGCTGGCCCTGGCCCTTCGTCTGGCTCTTCGCCTGCGCCGTCGTGGTCGCGGCCGACCCCTGGGCCCTGATGCAGGCGGGCTTCTGGCTGAGCTTCGTCGCCGTGGGCGTGCTGTTCGCCTCCGACGGCGCGGCGCCCGCCGTCGCGCCGGCAGGCCTCGCCGGGCGCCTGCTGCGCCTGCTGCGCGAGCAATGGGTCGTGACGCTGGCGCTGACGCCGCTCACGCTGCTGCTGTTCCAGCAGGTCTCGGCCGTCGGCCTGCTGGCCAATGCGGTTGCGATTCCCTGGGTCACGCTGGTCGTGACGCCGCTGGCGATGCTCGGCGTCGTTGCCGCACCGTTGTGGCATGCCGCCGCGTGGTCGGTGCAGGCCCTGTCGTGGGTGCTGGAGTGGCTCGCCGGCCTGCCGTTCGCGGCCTTGTCGATGCCGGCGCCGCCGCTCTGGATGGCGGTGGCGGGCGTTCTGGGCGGCACCTTGCTGGCGATGCGGCTGCCGGGGTCGCTGCGCCTGCTCGGGGTGCCGCTGCTGCTGCCGGCGCTGCTGTGGCAGGCGCCGCGGCCCGCCGCGGGCGAATTCGAACTGCTCGCGGCCGACATCGGGCAGGGCAACGCCGTGCTGGTGCGCACCGCCACGCACAGCCTGCTGTACGACACGGGCCCGCGCTACGGCCCCGACAGCGACGCCGGCCAGCGGGTGCTGGTGCCGCTGCTGCGGGCGCTCGGCGAGCGGCTGGATGCCGTCGTGCTGAGCCATCGCGACAGCGACCACGTGGGCGGCGCGCCCGCGGTGCTGGCGGCGCAGCCGCAGGCGACGCTGCTGAGTTCGATCGAGGCCGAGCACCCGCTGCAGGCCGTGCGGCCGGCTCGGCGCTGCGAGGCCGGCCAGCGCTGGCACTGGGATGGCGTCGATTTCGAGGTCCTGCATCCGCAGGGCGACGATTACGCCGCCTTCGTCAAGCCCAGGCCCAACGCCATCTCGTGCGTGCTGCGCATCGGCAACGGCCGCGCGACCGCCCTGCTGGCCGGCGACATCGAGCGCCTGCAGGAGGCGGCGCTGGTGGCGCGCACGCCGGACCTGCGCGCCGATGTGCTGCTGGCGCCGCACCATGGGAGCAAGACCTCGTCGACCGCGCTGCTGCTCGACGCGGTGCGGCCGCGCATCGCGCTGGTCCAGGCCGGCTACCGCAACCGCTTCGGGCACCCGGCCGCGCAGGTGGTGGCGCGCTATCGAGAGCGCGGGATCGCGCTGGCCGAGTCGCCGCGCTGCGGCGCTGCGACCTGGACCAGCACGCGGCCGGAGCAGCTGGTCTGCGAGCGGGAACGGCAGGCGCGCTATTGGCATCACGTCGTGCCCCGAACGCAGGTCGTCGGGGTTTCCCCTTGAAAAGTTTCATTCACCGCAACTTTTTGTCTTTCGCTTGACGATGGGGAGCGCCGGAACTTCAATGAATGCCAGACAAACAGGTTCCGTAGAACGAAACACAGGCATACGATGGCCGTCCGTCCCCGCTCCGTCCCCTCCGTGCTCGCCAACAGCGCCACCGAGCCGACCTCGTCGGTCGAGCGCGCCTGCCGCATCCTGCGAGCCCTGTCCGACCCGGGCGTCGCACGGCTGACCGACATCGCGCTGGCGACCGGCCTCGACAAGACCACCGTGCTGCGCCTCATCGAGGTGCTGATGCGCGACGGCTTCGTGGTGCGCGATGCCGATACCAAGCACTACAGCCTGGGTGCCGAACTGCTCGTGCTGGGCGCGGCGGCGCTGGCGCGCTTCGACCCGCGCCCGCTGGTGCGCCCCAGCCTGCTGCGCCTCACCGGCACCTTCGAGGACAGCGTGATCCTGTCGATCCCGAGCGGCATCGAGTCGCTGTGCGTGGACGTCGAGGAGGGGCGCTTCCCGATCCGTGCCAACTACCTCTCGATCGGCAGCCGCCGCCCGCTCGGCGTCGGTGCCGGCAGCCTGGCCTTGCTGGCCTGGATGCCCGAGGGCGAACGCAAGGCGGCGCTCGCCGTCATCGCGCCGCAGCTCAAGCGCTACCCGCGCATCACGCCGAAGCTGCTCGAAGCCCGGGCGATGGAGGCGCGCGAGCGCGGCTACGCGGTGCTGCTCGATGTGGTGGTCGAGCGCATGGGCGGCATTGCGATGCCGATCCTCGGTGCCGACGCAAGGCCGGTCGCGGCGATCAGCATCGCGGCGCTCAACGACCGCATCACGTCCCGCGAGGCCGAGTTGGCGAAGGCGCTGCGGCGCGAGTGCGCGACCTGCGAAGTGCTCTGGAGCGGCGCTGCGCACCAGAGCGCCATGGCCACCCGCAGTGCCGGCCGGCGCACCAGGGTCCACTGATGGCCGCAACCGCCTACCTCGCGGGAGCGGGCAGCACCGCCTTCGGCCGTCACGAAGGGCTGGGCGCGCTCGACCTGATGGCCCGGGCCGCGCAGCAGGCGCTTGACACGGCCCGGCTGCAGCGGGCCGACATCGACGGCGTGCTGTGCGGCTATGCGACCACCTTGCCGCACCTGATGCTGTCGACGCTGTTCTGCGAGCGCTTCGCGCTGCGGCCGGCCTATGCCCACAGCCTGCAGCTGGGCGGCGCCKCGGGCGCCGCGATGCTGATGCTGGCGCGCGAGCTGGTGCGCGCCGGGCGCTGCCGCAACCTGCTGGTGGTGGCGGGCGAGAACCGGCTGAGCGGCCAGTCGCGCGACAGTTCGATCCAGACGCTGGCGCAGGTCGGCGACGCCGACTTCGAACTGCCCAACGGCGCTTCGGTGCCGGCCTACTACGGTCTGCTCGCATCGCGCTACATGCATGAGACCGGCACCCATGAAGAGGACCTCGCCGAGCTGGCCGTGCTGATGCGCGACCATGCGGCCGGTCACCCGGACGCCCACCTGCGGACCCCGATCTCGCTGGCCGAGGTGCTCGCGTCCCGGCCGATCGCGGCGCCGCTCAAGCTGCTCGACTGCTGCCCCATCTCCGACGGCGCCATGGCCCTGGTGGTGTCGGCCGCACCGCGTGGCAAGTCCCGCGTGGCGTTGACGGGCGCCGGGCAGGCGCACCGCCACCAGCACCTGAGCGCGATGGCCGACGTCATGCAATGCGGCGCCTCCGAGGCGGCCTCGCGCGCCTTCGACGAGGCGGGCCTGGCCCGAGGCGACATCGACTGCCTCGGCATCTACGACTCCTTCACGATCACCCTGGCCATGCTGCTCGAGGAGATCGGCTTCGCGCCGCGTGGCGGGGCGGCCGGGCGCGTGCGCCACGGCGACTTCCGCGCCGATGGGCCGCTGCCGCTCAACACCCATGGCGGACTGCTCTCCTTCGGCCACTGCGGCGTCGCCGGCGGCATGGCGCACGTGGTCGAGATCTTCCGGCAGATGGCGGGGCAGGCCGGCGAACGCCAGCTGCGCCGTCCTCGGCACGCCTTCGTGCATGCCGACGGCGGCGTGATGTCCTCGCACGTGAGCCTGATCCTGTCGCGGGAGGGAGCGCCATGAGCGCGGAGCAAGGCGCACTCGCCGCGCCTTTCGTCGAAGGCCTGGCGCAGCAGGTGCTGCGGTTCCAGTCCTGCGGCGACTGCGGCAGCCCGCAGACCTTGGCGCGCTACGCCTGCGCGAACTGCGGCGGCACGCGGCTGCTCTGGCAGGACGCCTGCGGCCGTGCGACCGTGCGTGCCGTGACGGTGGTGTCGCGGGCGCCGTCCGATGCCTTCCGCGCCCTCGTGCCGTACACGCTGGTGCTGGTCACGCTCGACGAGGGCCCGCGCCTGATGGCCCATGCCGCGGCCGGCGTGCGCATCGGCGAGCGCGTCTCGGCGACCTTCTTCGCGCACCAGGACCGGGTGCTGGTGCGCTTCGAGCCCGCGCGCGCCTGAGCGGCTTTCTTCGATCACAAAAAAGCAGGAGACACGGCATGCATTCCTTCCTTCGATGCCTTTGCGGCCGGCAACGCCTCGCTGTGCTGGGGGCCGCGCTGTGCCTGGCCGCCGCTGCGACGGCCCAGGCCCAGGCGCCGGGCTATCCGGTCAAGCCGGTGAAACTGGTCGTGCCGTATCCGCCCGGTGGCCCGACCGACATCGTGGCGCGGGTGGTCGCGCAGAAGCTCTCGGAGCAGACCGGCCAGCAGTTCATCGTCGACAACCGCGCCGGCGCCGGCGGCAACCCGGGTGCCGAACTGGTGGCGCACAGCGCGCCCGACGGCTATACGCTGGTGGTGGCGACCACGGCGCACGCCATCAATCCCTCGTTGTTCAAGAACCTCGGCTACCGGTTGCTGAAGGACTTCGCGCCGGTGTCGCAGCTCACCAGCGGGCCGCTGGTGATCGTCGCCCATCCGGCCCTGCCCGCGAACAACGTGGCGCAGCTGATCGCGCTGGCCAAGGCGAAGCCGGGCGAGCTGAATTTCGCCTCCTCGGGCAACGGCCAGTCGACCCATCTGGCGGCCGAACTGTTCGACTCGATGGCCGGCGTGAAGATGAAGCACATCCCGTACAAGGGCAGCGCACCGGCGCTGACCGACGTGATCGCGGGCCAGACGCAGCTGATGTTCGACACCATGCTGTCGGCCATGCCGCACGTGAAGAGCGGCAAGCTCAAGGCGCTTGCAGTGACCAGCCCGAAGCGCTCGCCGGTGGCGCCCGATCTGCCCACGGTGGCCGAATCCGGCCTGCCGGGCTACGAGGCCATCGCGTGGAACGGGCTGCTGGCGCCGGCCGGCACCCCGCCCGAGGTCGTGGCGCGGCTCAATGCCGAAATCAGGAAGGCACTGGCGCTGCCCGAGGTCAAGGACAAGTTCGAGGCCCAGGGTTTCGCCGCGAGCTGGAACACGCCCGAGGCATTCGGCGGCTTTCTGCAGGCCGAGGTCGACAAATGGGCCAAGGTGGTCAGTGCCTCCGGTGCGACGCTGGATTGACGCCATGATCGATCCCGCACGCCTGAGGCACTGGCCCTTCGCCGACGTCGTTCATCGCTACACGGCCGAGGACACGATGCGCTACGCGTTGGCGCTCGGCGTCGGCGCCGACCCCATGGACCCCGCGCAGATGCGCTTCGTCAACGACACCGCGGCCGGCACGCCGCTGGCCTTGCCGACCCTGGCGGTGGTGCTCGGCTATCCGGGCGCCTGGATGCAGGGTGCGGCCACCGGCATCGACTTCACGCAGATCGTGCACGGAGAGGAACAGGTGGTCTGGCACCGGCCGCTGCCGGCGGCGGGCACGG
This sequence comes from Variovorax sp. P2_H12, assembly GCF_056403395.1. Taxonomy (NCBI): domain Bacteria; kingdom Pseudomonadati; phylum Pseudomonadota; class Betaproteobacteria; order Burkholderiales; family Comamonadaceae; genus Variovorax; species Variovorax sp. P2_H12. Next base: position 172,315 of record NZ_JBFUFO010000008.1, read on the forward strand.
TCGTGGCACGCCATCGCGTGACCCGCATCGTCGACAAGGGGCCGGGGCGGGGCGCCACGGTCACCTATGACAAGGATCTTTTCGACCAGGCCAGCGGCGCGGCGCTCGCGACCGTGACGCACACCACCTTCGCGCGCGGCAACGGCGGCTTCGCGACCGAGGCCGCGCCGGGGGACGCGCCGCCGCCGGCGCCCGCGGCGGTGCCCTCGCGCCCGCCCGACCGCGTGGTCGACATTCCGACGCTGCCGCAGCAGGCCTTGCTCTACCGGCTGTGCGCCGACCGCAACCCCTTGCATTCGGATCCCGAAGTCGCGCGCGCCGCGGGCTTCGAGCGGCCGATCCTCCATGGCCTGTGTACCTGGGGCATCGTCGGCCACGCGGTGCTGGCGCAATGCTGCGGCCATGACCCGGCGCGCCTGCTGAGCCTGTTCGCGCGCTTCTCGGCGCCCGTGTTCCCGGGCGAGACCTTGCGCGTGGCGCTGTGGCTCGAAGGCGGCGATGTGCGCTTCCAGGCCCGCGTGCCGGCGCGCGACAGGGTCGTGCTCGACCACGGCCATGCGCGGGTCCGGGGATGAATGGCCCCCACGCTCCCCCACTTCGTGTGGGTCGCTGCCCCCCGAGGGGGAGTCAGCAGGCCGCCCGTCAGCGCGAAGCGCGGACTTCGCCGCGCTGGCGGCCCGGCGCCGGCCTAGATTTCTCACCCAAGGAGGCTCTCGTGAATACCCAGGATATCGATCCCACCGTCGCGCCGCTCACACGTCGCCACTGGCTCGCCGGCGCCGCCGCCGCGAGCGCCGCCATCGCCTGGCCGGCGATGGCGCAGCAGGCCTTTCCGGTCCGGCCGGTGCGTTTCGTCGTGCCTTTTCCTCCCGGCGGCCCGGTCGACACGACGGCCCGCGCGGTCGCGCTCAAGCTGTCCGAGATCTGGGGCCAGCAGGCCATCGTCGACAACCGCGCGGGCGCGGGCGGCATCGTCGGCGCCGAGATCGCGGCCAAGTCGCCGGCCGACGGCTACAACCTGCTGGTGTGCAGCATCCACCACGCGGTGCTGCCGAGCCTGAAGCCCAAGCTGCCCTACGACATCGAGCGCGACTTCGTGCCGGTGAGCTTCGGTGCCATGTTTCCGGTGGTGCTGGTCGCGCATCCGGCGGTGCCGGTGCGCAACGTCGCCGACCTCATCGCATTGGACAAGGCGACGCCGGGCAAGCTGAGTTTCGGATCCTCGGGCAGCGGCGGTGGAACGCACCTGGCCGGCGAGCTGTTCAACATGCAGGCCGGCACCCGGTTGCTGCATGTGCCCTACAAGGGCAGCGCACCCGCCATGACCGATCTGCTCGGCGGGCAGGTGCAATTCATGTTCAGCGATGCGCCCACGGCCCTGCCGCAGATCAAGGCCGGCAAGGTGCGTGCCATCGCGGTGGCGAGCGCGCGCCGTTCGGTGCTGCTGCCCGACGTGCCGACCGTGGCCGAGTCCGGACTGCCTGGCTACGAGGCGTACTCGTGGGCGGCGTTCGTGGCGCCGGCCGGCACGCCGAAAGACATCGTTCAGCGCCTCAGTGCCGACCTCAACAAGGCGCTCGACGATCCGCAGGTCAAGCAGCGACTGCACGAAGTCGGTGCCGAAGCCATGCCGAGCACGCCGCAGGGCTTCGGGAAGATGCTCCACGCGGAAATCGACAAGTGGACGCGCGTGGTCCGCACCGCCAACATCCAGGTGGACTGATGAGCGCACAGGACCTCGACCCCGGCCCGCGCATGCTGTCCCGGCGCGATGGCCCGGTGCTCGTGCTGACCCTCAGCAACCCGGCCGCGCGCAACGCGATGCATCCGTCGCTCTATCGCACCGCGGTCGAGCGGATGCGCGAGGCCGCGGGCGATCGCCAGATCCGCGCCATCGTGCTCGCCGGCGAGGGCGATCATTTCTGCGGCGGCGGCGACCTGAAGCGACTGGCCGACCAGCGCCGCCGGCCGCGCGAGGAACAGCTCGGGCACCTCGATGCGCTGCACGACTGGGTGATGGCGATGCACGATGCGCCGCAGCCGGTGATCGCCGCGGTCGAGGGCGCGGCGGCCGGCGGCGGCTTTTCGTTGTGCCTGGGCTGCGATCTGATCGTCGCTGCCGAGGATGCGAAATTCGTGATGTCGTACGTCAAGGTGGCCCTGTCGCCCGACGGCGGCGGCTCCGATTCGCTGGCCCGCGCCTTGCCGCCGCAGGCGGCGCTCGAACTGCTGCTCGACGGCGGCGTCTGCAGCCCCGAGCGGTTGCATGCGCTGGGCGTGGTCAACCGGCTGGTGCCGCACGGCCAGGCGCTCGAAACGGCGCTGGCCTGGGCGCATCGGCTGGCCGCCGGCCCCTTCGATGCCCAGGCGCGCATCAAGCAGCTGGTGCACGCCGCGCGCGGACGCTCGCGCCGGGCGCAGCTCGACGCCGAGCGCGATGCCTTCGTCGAGAGCCTCTACAGCGAGGCCTGCGGCGACGGCATCGCCGCCTTCCTTTCGGCCCGCCATCGCGGGTAGCCCATTTCCTGGAACTTCATGTCCGATCTGCTCGAATCCGCCCTCAATCCCCAATCGGTCGCGGTCATTGGCGCCTCCGAGAACATCCACAAGATCGGCGGCCGACCGATCTACTACATGCAGCGGCACGGTTTTCGCGGGCGCATCTACCCGATCAACCCGGCGCGCCAGGAGGTGCAGGGCCTCGAGAGCTACGGCTCGCTGGCGGCGCTGCCCGAGGTGCCCGACCTGGCGCTGGTGATCGTCGGCGGCGACAAGGCCGTGGCCGCGGTCGACGAATGCGCCGCGCGCGGCGTCAAGTCGGCGGTGGTGATCGCCTCCGGCTTCGGCGAGGCTGGTGCACAGGGGAGGGCGGTGCAGCAGGCAATGGCCGACCGGGCGCGGGCCGCGGGCATGCGGCTCTACGGCCCCAACACCCAGGGCCTGGCGAATTTCGGCAATGGCGCCATCGCCGGCTTCTCGACCCTGTTCGTCGAGGTACCGCCGGCCGACGGGCCGATCGGCATCGTGAGCCAGAGCGGCGGCATGAGCGCCATGGCCTACGGCCTGCTGCGCGGGCGCGGCCTGGGCGTGCGCCATGTGCATGCCACCGGCAACGAGGCCGACGTCACCGTGTCAGACCTCGCCTGGGCCGTCGCCCACGATCCGGAAGTGAAGCTGCTGCTGCTCTATCTGGAGACCATCGCCAACCCCGGGATGCTGGCCCGCACCGCCGCCTATGCGCGCGAGCGCGACCTGCCGATCGTCGCCGTGAAGGCCGGGCGCTCCGAAAGCGGGCAGAAGGCAGCGTCGTCGCACACCGGTTCGCTGGCCAACGAAGACCGCGCGGTCGATGCCTTCTTCAAGCACCACGGCATCTGGCGCGTGCGCGACCCGCACGCGCAGGCACTGGCGGCCGAGGCCTATCTCAAGGGCTGGCGGCCCGAAGGCCGGCGGCTGGTGGTGATCAGCAATTCGGGCGCGAGCTGCGTGATGGGCGCGGACGCTTCCGAGGAGCTCGGCCTTCCCCTGGCGGAGTTGTCGCCGCAGACGCGCCAGGACGTGGCCGACAGGCTGCCGGGCTTCGCGACCGCCAGCAACCCGATCGACATCACGGCGGCACTGCTGTCCAACAGCGGCCTGTTCGGCGACGTGCTGCCGGCGGTGGCGCAGGACCCGGCGGCCGACCTGTTCTTCATCCACATCCCGGTGGCCGGGGCCGGCTACGACGTGGAAGCCTTCGCCGCCGACACGGCCAGGTTCGAGGCCGGCACCGGGAAGCCGGTGGTGGTCGCGGCCTGGCAGGCCTCGGTCGCGGCCCCCTTCAAGGCCAGGGGCATCCCGACCTACGCCAGCGAGGCGGAGGCGCTCGGGGTGCTGGCGCAGCTCGCTTCGCACACGGCGCTGATGCGCAGGCCGCAACGTGCGTGGCCGGCCGAACCCTTGCCGCCGCTGCCGACGGGGACTGGCCGATTCCTGAACGAGGCCGAGAGCCTTGCGCTGCTGGCGGCGCGTGACATTCCGGTCGTTGCGCACCGGCTCTGCCGCTCGGCACGGCAGGCGCGCGACGCCTGGACGGCGATGGGCGTGCCGGCGGTGGTCAAGGCCTGCTCGGGCGACGTGCCCCACAAGTCGGAACACGGGCTGGTGGCGCTGCACGTGCGCAGCGCCGACGATGCCGCCGCGCTGTTCGAGCAGCAATGGACCCGGCTGGCCGAGCTCGGTGCTTCGCAGGACGGCGTGATCGTGGCCGCGATGCACCGCGGCCGGCACGAGTTCATGGTTGGTGCGCGGCAGGATCCGGTTTTCGGGCCGGTGGTGGTGGTCGGCGACGGCGGCAAGTATGTCGAGGCGCTGCAGGACGTCGCCGTGCTGCTGCCGCCGTTCGACAGTGCCGACGTCGGCGCGGCCCTGCGTACCCTGCGCATCGCGCCGTTGCTGGAGGGGGTGCGCGGCGAGCCGCCGCTGGACGTCGCCGCCCTGTGCGCCGTGGTCGTGGCGGTCGGCCGTCTGATCGCCGCGGCCTCGGGACGGATCGCCTCCATCGACGTCAATCCGGTGCTGGTGGGCGCCCGGGGGGAGGGTGCCATGGTCCTCGACGCCCTCGTCGAGCGAGCCTGAGCACGCGACGGCCGTACCCGTCATCCGGGCAGGCCCGGAGCGCGACGGCCGGGATCTTGGCCTTGAACTTGCTAAGCTATGGTCAAGGAGATTGGTCGTCCCATGCACAAATTCGATGAGATGTACGAACAGCTGCCCTACCACGGCGCAGCGGTGCGAAGCCACTACAAGCGTTACGACCAATGGCTTGCGAGGCAGCCCGGCGAGGTGATGCGTTCGCGGCGCGAGGAGGCGGAAATGATCTTCCGCCGGGTCGGCATCACCTTTGCGGTCTACGGCGCGAAAGACGAGGACGGCTCGGGCACCGAGCGGCTGATTCCCTTCGACCTGCTGCCGCGCATCATTCCCGCGCACGAGTGGGCCTCGATGGAAAAGGGCCTGGTGCAGCGCGTGACCGCGCTCAACCGCTTCATCCATGACGTCTACCACGGCCAGGAGATCATCAAGGCCGGCGTGATCCCGGCCGAGCAGATCCTGAACAACGCCCAGTACCGGCCCGAGATGGTGGGCGTCAAGGTGCCCAACGACATCTACTCGCACATCTCGGGCATCGACATCGTGCGTGCGCCCGATGCCCAGGGCAACGGCGAGTACTACGTGCTCGAGGACAACCTGCGGGTGCCCAGCGGCGTGAGCTACATGCTGGAAAACCGCAAGATGATGATGCGGCTGTTCCCGGAGCTGTTCAGCCAGAACCGCATCGCGCCGGTCGCCCACTACCCCGACCTGCTGCTGGAAACCCTGCGCGCCTCGGCGCCGCCGGCCACTGCCGAGCCCACCGTGGTGGTGCTCACGCCTGGCATGTACAACAGCGCCTACTTCGAGCACGCCTTCCTGGCGCAGCAGATGGGCGTCGAACTGGTCGAGGGCCAGGACCTGTTCGTCAAGGACGACTTCGTCTACATGCGCACCACGCGCGGGCCGCGCCGGGTCGACGTGATCTACCGCCGGGTCGACGACGACTTCCTCGACCCCGAGGTGTTCCGCCCGACCTCCACACTGGGCTGCGCCGGCCTGATGCGCGCCTATCGCGAAGGCAACGTCGTGATCTGCAACGCGGTCGGCACCGGCGTGGCCGACGACAAGTCGATCTACCCCTACGTGCCGAAGATGGTCGAGTTCTATCTGGGCGAGAAGCCGATCCTGAAGAACGTGCCGACCTACATGTGCCGCAACAAGGACGACCTGGACTACACGCTGGCCCACATGAAGGACCTGGTGGTCAAGGAGGTGCACGGTGCCGGCGGCTACGGCATGCTCATCGGCCCGGCCGCGACCCAGGCCGAGATCGAGGACTTCAAGAAGGCGGTGCTGGCCAAGCCCGACGGCTACATCGCGCAGCCGACGCTGAGCCTGTCGACCTCGCCGACCTTCGTCGACGCCGGCATCGCGCCGCGCCACATCGACCTGCGGCCCTTCGTGCTGTCGGGCAAGGAAGTCCAGATGGTGCCTGGCGGCCTGACGCGGGTCGCGCTCAAGGAAGGCTCGCTGGTGGTCAATTCGTCGCAGGGCGGCGGCACCAAGGACACCTGGATCCTCGAGGCCGACCGCGGCAGCAAGCCGCGGGCGCCGTCGCAAACCCAGAGCCAAGTGGCCTGATCGGAGGAACGTCTCATGCTGTCACGCACCGCCGATCACCTCTACTGGATGTCGCGCTACACCGAGCGGGCCGAGAACACCGCGCGCATGCTCGACGTCAACTACCAGACCTCGCTGCTGCCGCAGTCGGCCGAGGTCGCGCAATACGGCTGGCAGGGCCTGCTGTCGATCAGCGAGCTGCTGCCGCTCTACAACGAGAAGCACGAGGGCTTCAAGCCCGACGAGGTGATGGAGTTCATGGTCAAGGACGAGTCGAACCCGTCGTCGATCCTCTCCTGCCTGCGGGCCGCGCGCGAGAATGCGCGGGCGGTGCGCGGCGCGCTGACCACCGAAGCCTGGGAGACCCAGAACACCACCTGGCTGGAGGTCAACCGGATGCTGCGCAGCGGCGACTTCGAGCGCGATCCGGCGCAGTTCTTCGAATGGGTCAAGTTCCGCTCGCACCTCTCGCGCGGCGTGACGCTGGGCACCATGCTGCAGGACGAGGCCTTCTACTTCTCGCGGCTGGGCACCTTCATCGAGCGCGCCGACAACACGGCGCGGCTGGTCGACGTCAAGTTCCACGCGCTCAACAGCGAGTTCTTCGGCACCGCCACCGAGGAGGACCAGGAATACGACTTCTATCATTGGAGCGCGATCCTGCGCAGCGTCTCGGCCTTCGAGGTCTACCGCAAGGTGTACCGCGACGTGATCAAGCCCGAGCGCGTGGCCGAGCTGCTGATCCTGCGCCCGGACATGCCGCGTTCATTGCATGCCAGCCTGCACGAGGTGGTCAGCAACCTCGACATGGTCAAGAACGAGCAGAGCGCCGAGACCCAGCGCCGCGCCGGCAAGCTATTGGCCGACCTGCAGTACGCGACGGTCGACGAAATCCTCGCGACCGGGCTGCACGCCTACCTGACGCAGTTCCTCGACCGGGTGAACGAGCTGGGGTGGCGGATCAGCCAGGACTTTCTGGTGCCCGGACACTGAGGATTGCCTTCAGCTTCACGGGACCTGATCGGCGTTGACCAGAATCACACCAGCGTCGCCCGCCGCACCGCCAGCTCCCAGCGCCCCATCGCCTCGTCCGCCTTGGCCCGGCTCAGGGTCGGCATGAAGCGCCGCTCGATGCGCCACAGCTTCGACAGCTGCGCCACGTCGGTGTAGACGCCGGTCGACAGCCCGGCGAGGTAGGCGGCGCCCAGCGCCGTGGTTTCCGTGACCTCGGGCCGCACCACCGGGATGCCCAGCAGGTCGGCCTGGAACTGCATCAGCAGGTCGTTCACGCAGGCGCCGCCGTCGACCCGCAGTTCCGCCACTGGTGCGCCGCCGGCGGCGACCGCGTCGCGGCTCATGGCCTGCAGCAGCGCGGCGCTCTGGTAGGCGATGCTCTCCAGCGCGGCGCGCGCGATGTGCGCGACCGTGGTGCCGCGCGTCAGCCCGGTGATGGTGCCTCGCGCATCGGCGTTCCAGTAGGGTGCGCCGAGCCCGGTGAAGGCCGGCACCATCATCACGCCGCCGGCGTCGGGCACGCTCTCGGCCAGCGCCTGCACCTGGGCGCTGCCCTGGATCGCCTTGAGGCCGTCGCGCAGCCACTGCACCACCGCGCCGCCGACGAAGACGCTGCCTTCCATCGCGAACTGCGGCGTGGCGCTGGTCTGCGCCGCGCTGGTCACCAGCAGGCCGTTGTGCGAGGGCTGGAAGGCGCCGCCCGTGTGCATCAGCAGGAAGCAGCCGGTGCCGTAGGTGTTCTTCGCCATGCCGGCATCGAAACAGGCCTGGCCGAAGAGGGCGCTCTGCTGGTCGCCCGCGACGCCGCCGATCGGCAGGCTGCGTCCGAGCAAGGCCGCGTCGGTGTCGGCGAAGTGCGCGCTCGAGGGCTTGACCTCGGGCATCAGCGAGGCCGGGATGCGCAGCGCCCGCAGCAGCTCGGCATCCCAGGCGTTGCGGTGCACGTTGAACAACATCGTGCGCGAAGCGTTGCTGACGTCGGTGACGTGCACCTTGCCGCCGGTGAGCTGCCAGACGAGCCAGCTGTCGACCGTGCCGAAGGCGAGTTCGCCGCGCTCGGCCTGGGCCCGCGCGCCGGCCACGTTGTCCAGCAGCCAGCGCAGCTTGGTGCCCGAGAAATAGGCGTCGATCACCAGGCCGGTCTTTTCGCGGATCGTGTCGGCCATGCCGTCTTCGCGCAGTTGCACGCACAGCGGCTCGGCGCGCCGGTCCTGCCAGACGATCGCGTGGTGCAGCGGCTGGCCGGTCTTGCGGTTCCACAGCAGCGTGGTCTCGCGCTGGTTCGTGATGCCGAGCGCATGGATGTCGCCGGCCTCGATGTTGGCCTTGGCCAGCACCTCGCGCGCGGTGGCCAGTTGGCTCGCCCAGATCTCCATCGGGTCGTGCTCGACCCAGCCGGGCTGCGGGTAGATCTGCGTCAGCTCCCGCTGGGCGACGGCCACGATGCGGCCCTGGCTGTCGAAGACGATGCTGCGTGAACTGGAGGTGCCCTGGTCGAGGGCCAGCAGGTAGGTCATGGAAGGGTTCCTTCAGGTCTCGCGAGCGATCTCGCAGCGCACTTGCGCCTGCGCCAGCAGTTCGGGGAAGGGGGGAGGCGGCTCCGCATCCGTGAACAGGCAATCGATCTGCGACAGCTTCGCCAGCTCGATCATCGCGGGCCGGTTGAACTTGCTCGCGTCGGCCGCGAGCCAGACCTCGCGCGCCTGCGAAATGATGGTCTGGGCCACCTTCACCTCGCGCAGGTCGAAGTCGCGCAGCGTGCCGTCGTCCTCGATGCTCGAGACGCCGATCAGCGCGATGTCGACCTTGAACTGGCGGATGAAGTCGACCGTCGCCTCGCCCACGATGGCGCGGTCGCGCAGCCGCACCGAGCCGCCCGCCACGATCACCTCGCAGGCCGGGTTGTCGCTCAGGATGCTCGCGACGTTGAGATTGTTGGTGATCACGCGCAGCCCCCGATGGTGCAGCAGCGCCTTGGCGATCGCCTCGGTGGTGGTGCCGATGTTGAGGATCAGCGAGCAGTCGTTCGGCACCCGCGCCGCCACCGCGCGCGCGATGCGCGCCTTGCCTTCGGCGTGCAGGGTCTCGCGCTGCCGGTAGCCGATGTTCTCGGTGGTCGAGCTGGGCACGCGCACGCCGCCATGGAAGCGCGTCAGCAGGCCTTCGTCGGCCAGCCGCTGGACGTCCCGGCGCACGGTCTGGAGCGTCACGTCGAGCATCTCGGCGAGCTGCTCGACCGTGATCGAGCCGCGCGAGCGCACGGTGTTCAGCAGCTTGAGCTGGCGGGGGTTGGAATTCACGGGGGAAAAGACAAATGGAGCGCTCGCTACTTTATAACGAAACAAAACGAATGGACTTCAGGGTTAACGCCGAAGAAAATCGCGCCATAAGGAACCAGAATGAAAAGATTCGAAAGCGAAAAATCCCTTGAACGCGGACTGAACCCCATCGCATCGGAACCCATTGCCGTGAGCACCACCGCCTCGCCACCGACCGACTCCGCCGCCGACTGCGACGTGCTGATCGTCGGCGGCGGCATCAACGGCTGCGGCATCGCGCGGGATCTCGCGGGCCGCGGCTTTCGCGTGCTGCTGTGCGAGAAGGACGACCTCGCCGCCCACACGTCTTCTTCGTCGACCAAGCTGATCCATGGCGGCTTGCGCTATCTCGAGTACTACGAGTTCTCGCTGGTGCGCAAGGCGCTGCAGGAGCGCGAGGTGCTGCTCAAGAGCGCGCCGCACATCATGTGGCCGCTGCGCTTCGTGATGCCGCACGACCCGTCGATGCGGCCGGCCTGGATGATCCGCATCGGCCTGTTCCTGTACGACCACCTGGCCAAGCGCGAGGTGCTGCCGGGCTCGCGTACCGTCGACCTGCGCCGGCACGAGGCCGGCGC
>NZ_JBFUFO010000009.1:0-244787 GCF_056403395.1 Variovorax sp. P2_H12
CACACCATGAAGCACCTGAAACTGCACGCCAAGATGATGCTGGCCGATGGTGAGCGCGCGATCGTCGGCTCGATCAACCTCGCTCCGGGCAGCTTCGACGGCCGGCGCGAACTGGCCATCGAGACCGACCATTCCGGCACCGTGCAGCGCCTCGAGGAAACCGCGCATCGCGACTGGGTGTCCTCGCACAAGATCGACCTCAGCGACGCCGGCCTTCGCCATGACCTGCAGAAGCGACAGCTCGATCCGAGCAAGCTGGTGCTCAACGACGGCGGCGGCGGGCCCGTGGCGGACCAGCCGAAGAAGCACAAGGGAAAGAAGCACTGAATGGCGGCGACGTCTGCAAGCTTCGCCCGGACACTGGTCGCCGCGGCGGCATGGCCGCTGCTGGCACATGCGGCACTCGCCGCCGACGGTGCCGAGTTCGCGATCCGCTGGGACCCATCGGAAGGCGGTCCGCGAAGCATGGAGGAGGTCGTGGTCTTGCTCGATCTCCCGCACGGCAAGCGGAAGGCCTTCACGGTGCGCTACTTCTCGGTGGTGCAGCCGGCCGACCTGCCGCCGGGCACCCGCGCCATCGCCCGGGAACGCAGCTTCGGGCAGCGGACCGAAGCCATGTACAAGCTCCGGAGCGACGTACCGTTCCTGGCCAGCGGCCCGCTCGCCGCCTGGCGCTGTCCGTTCGAGCCGTACACGAAGCACAAGACCGAGATCGACATCGGCTTCACGGCCGAAGGCCTGCCGCAGAAGAGCTATTCGCGCAGTTGCGATGCCGGCGGCTCGCTCGCGAACGTGCTGCCGGCCCGGTTCGCGGCAAAACCTTTCGGCTGCAGCAGCCAGGTCCTGCGCATCGAGGCGGACCACATCAAGATCGAACGCTGGAGTCTGCCGGGCGGCGCGCTGTCCTTCGAGGTTTCCTGGAACGGCGACGACACCGACGCCGATCTGCGCACGTTCACCCGCCGGGCGGTTACGCCGCTGATGGCCCGCGACATCAAGCCGCTGCGCAAAAGCAAGACCGAGCTTGGCAGCAGCTGCTGATGCCGAGTTGCGCGGCCCCGCCGACTCGCACACTGAATTTCAGCTTGAATCATCCACGGATTCTCATCATCGCCTGGCTGCTGAGCGCACTCTCGATGCCTGCTCCCGCACAGCAGAAGCAAGTCGCCCATACCGTGGCAATGGCTGAACCGATGTCGGGCAAGGCGACGCTCGCCCGCGCCACGAAGATCACCGGCACGGTCGAGGCCGTCGATCTGATGCAGCGTCGGGTTGTGCTCAAGGGCCGCAAGGGCAGGGTGCTCCCCCTGACGGCCGGTCCCGATGTACGCAACCTTGCGCAAGTCAAGCTCGGCGACCGCGTCACGGTGCGTTATCTGGACGCGCTGTCGCTCACACTCAGGAAGGACGGCAAGGAACTTCGCAGCAGCGTCCAGACCGAGGACGCCGCGCGAGCCGCCGCTGGCGATTGGCCGGCAGGAACGGTCGCGCAGCAGGTCGAAGTCACAGCCGACGTGATCGCCGTCCATACCTGGGCCAAGACGGTCACGCTGCGCGGACCGAAGCAAGTCGTCGATCTGAAGCTACGCGACCCCGGCCAAATGAGGCTGATCAAGGTGGGCGACCAGATCCATGCCGTGTACGCCGAGGCGCTGGCGCTCTCCGTGGATCCGGCGGCACCGGCCAAGAAATAGGCCTCGACGACGGACGACTTGACGCGGCGCCCGAACCCGCGCCGGCCGCACGTCGGTGACATGTCAGCGGCTACGCAGATTGTCGGGCGTTCACCCGGACCGATGCTCTCTGCAAGAAGCAAAACGGCGGCCCGTTCACGTGCCGCCGTTGAGTTCCTGACCGGCTTCGTGCCGGAGTCGATCAGGGTAGCAGCTCGATCTCGCCCGGCCGCCAGGTCTTGTTGAACCACGGTTCCAGCGGACCGTAGAGGCGCAGCAGCGTGAACCAGCCCTTGCCCGGAATCGTCTGCACCCAGTTGTTCTCCATTCCCGCCGGGGCCTTCGGTCCGAAGTAGACGTCCACCGAGCCGTCCGCATTGGTCTTGACGCCCTTGCTCTGGCTGCTGACGCTCGGGGCCTTTTGGTCGGTTTGCACCATCGAGCGGGTCTGGTTGTCGTAGACGATGACCGACCAGAAATCCTTGACCGGGACGTTGGGCGGCAGGCGCAGCTTGTAGTTCTTGCCGCCATCCAACGGATGGCCCTTCGCATCCTGGACCGACCAGGGGTACTGCGACCCACGGCCCACCATCTTTTCCTCCATCGCCGGCGTCACGGCGATGGCAAAGTAATAGAAGAAGACGGCACCGTCCAGGTTGCTGACACCGGGCGCCGACTCGAACTTGTAGCCGCCCAGGAACGGCAGGCGCCACGCACTGTCCGGATAGAAATACGCATCCTTCGGGCGAATCTTGAAGGCAATGGTGCGTGCCGTCACCGCGCCGATGTTGGCGGCGTCGGTGAGGATCTTCTTCATCCGCTCATCGGGCGCAAATGGCTTGCCCTTGACGATGCCGATCGAGGCGAACAGGCCCAGGGTGGTCGGGTCGGAACCCTCCGCTGGCTCTTCCTGGATGACCTGGTTCAACAAGCTCCAGAACGAATAGTCACCCGGTGCGACGAAGTTCGCTGGAAGCCCCGAGGCATTGACGAACTTCATCTTCGGCGGGTTGGCGGCTTCGGCCAGGGGATAGAGGCGCAGGTTCTTCTTGGCCGATTCGACGGCGGGTTGGGTGGAGCCGTCTACGAGAAAAGAGCGAAAGACGAAGTAACTGCCGAAGGTGCTCGGCCGCAAGACGTGATACCCGGCGGGTATGTCGCCCTTGAATCCAGGCGGCAACAGGAGGTACTTGCCGCCTTCGCCCTTGTCGGCCCCGGTGATGCCGATGTCGCCCACCCACTTGTACCAGAAGTCGTCGACCGTCCCGAGCACCTTGGGCGGAATCTCGGCCACCACCGGACCCTTGCTCGTGTCGACCCACATGAAGTTGTAGATCGTGTTGTCGTTGCCGGTCAGGGCGACGGTCTTCGAATCGAGCAGATTTTCCCAGATCACGTTGGTCTGGTTGTCGGGTCCGAACTTGCGCAGCGATTCGCGCATACCGGCCTGATTGACGATCGGGATCGCGAGCAGATAGGCCTGAAGGGCGCGCGAACGGTCCAGGTTGTCGTAGATCTTGTCGACGGTTTCGGCCGACGGGTAGCCGTAATTGAGGTTCAGGGTTCCGATCGAAGAATCGATCTTGTTCGGCACGGCGACGCCCGGCGCGATAGGTGTCGTCATCTTGTAGGGCTGTGCGAAAGCCGTCGTGGCGATCGCGGCGGCGATGACCGCGCCAAAAAGTACCTGTTTCATGAGCTTCTATTCTTTCCTTTGTAGATTGATGAGCGAGCCATGCCGGACTGCCCTAAGGTGCAGGCACGACTTCGTAGTAGACGCCGCTGGACCCGAAATAGGGCTTGTACCAATTCGGACCGGCCTGATAGAAGTGGGTGCCGTTCACGACCATATCCCTCGCCCCACTGGGCATCTGCGCCACCTGGGTGCCGATCGGCAAGTTGGGGTGGACCCCATAGACGGGCTGCTGGACGACGATGGCCGATGGCTGCTGGACCACGACCGTGGCGGGGCGCGCCGCGGTCGCGATCGCGGCGCCCACCGCCATGCCGGCGACCGCACCGGCGGCAGCACCGCAGCCGTAGCAGCCGGGGGGGCGGTAGTAGGGGTGATAGTAGGGACGGTGCACGCCACCGACCGCCACAGCCCCGCCGCGCCAGCCGCCCGCAGCGGCGACCCATGCATTCGCAGCAGACAAGGGAGCGAGCGTGCCGGTCACGATCGCGACGCTGATGACGAGTGTCTTGATTTGCTTCATCACATTGTCCTTTGCGTGATCACTTGACTTGTTCGATCTGCTTGAACTCGAGCTTCACCGCACCCTTGGGGATGGACGGGTTGAAGGTCTGCGACGCAACGGGTGCGCCGAGCTTCCAATCGGAGAACTCCACGGTGAACGTCGGTTGACGATCGCCGCTGCGGTAGGAAATGACCATCAGGCGCGGCAGCTTGTCGATGGCGCCGATCCAGACTTCCCAGTCCAGTCCCTCGGCAGTGAACGCCAGGTGATCCGTCTTGACGCCGCCGACGGTCGACTGGCCGACCCAGAACGCGCTGGCAAGATCCTTCGTCAGGAACGCATAGGGGTCCGGAACGAGAAGATCCAGAAACGGCGTCGTGGCATCGGACCCCGGCAGCTCGCTCTTCATGAGTGATTCGATGGCGCCGCCCGCTGCCTCGCGTTGCGCATAGAACTTGCGGTCCACGCCGATGGCGGTCACCGTCTTGCCGTCGTAGACGATGTCGCTCGGGAACAGGTCTCCACGCGCCGCCACGAACAGCTTGTCGGGCCGCTGCATCACCACGCGCGAAGAAGCGAACAGGCTGACGTACTGCCCGGTCGGAGAGGGCGTCGGGACGATGCCGCGAACCTTGAATCCAAGGGTTTTCGCCCCGGCCAGCGTGTCGCTCATGGCCTTGAGCAGACCGAGGGCGCGCTCGTCCTTGAACGCCTTCGCGGATGCTGCGACCGGCGCCGATGTCTCCTGGGCCAGTGCAATGCGATGGGATGCCAGCAGCGTCGAGGCCGCCAGCAAGGCATAGCCAAGCCGATGACCGGTTCTTTTCAGGTTGATGTTCATTCAAATTTCTCCAGAACGGGTTGGGACCCAGGGAGCCTGACCGAGAGGCCCATTGAAGTCCGCTTTGCAGACCCTCGACCGAGTCCATCGCGCCGCTCCTGCCGCGAGGACGACGCGAGTGATGGGTCAAGGCATGGGTCCTCATCGACGACCGCTGCACAGGCAGGGTGCTGATGCTCATCGGTCCCCAGGTACTTTGAGCGCGCCCGAGCTCGCCGTCTACTTCCCTTTGGGGAAGGTGTGCGCGGACGCCTTAGGTCGAACAGGCCCTAGATCAGACCCAATTCGCGCGCCCGTGTGACCGCCTGCATGCGGTTCTTCGCGCCCAGCTTGCCGTTGATGCGACGAAGGTGGCTTTCCACGGTGTTCTCGCTGATGAACAGGTTGCGGCTCAGTTCCTTGTTCGATAGCCCGTCGGCCAGCA
Source organism: Variovorax sp. P2_H12 (assembly GCF_056403395.1). Taxonomy (NCBI): domain Bacteria; kingdom Pseudomonadati; phylum Pseudomonadota; class Betaproteobacteria; order Burkholderiales; family Comamonadaceae; genus Variovorax; species Variovorax sp. P2_H12. The sequence goes on from NZ_JBFUFO010000009.1 coordinate 5,137, forward strand.
GGCGCAGCACCTGGCGCTCGCGCTGGCTCAGCAGGCTTTCGGTCGCACTCTGGGCTGGAGCCGGGGGCACCGCCATCAGGGTGTGGCGCATGGCGTCGCAGACCGCGGCCAGATGCAGGGGGTGCACGCCATCCCGTGTCGCCATCGCCTCCAGCAGGGGCTGAAGATGCCAGGGTTCGTCGGCCAGCACCCGCACAAGTCCCTTGGTACTGGCAACATCCAGCGCTTGCTCGAGCACCTCCAGCGCCTGCGGGCGTTTGAGCGCGGCCTCGTAGGCCTGTGCCAGCAGGCAGCGCAGGCGCACGGCACGGCGCGTGTGATGGGCCGCCTCGGCCTGCGCCACCGCCTCCTGCACGCGCGGGATCATCGACGGTGCCGCCCCCGAGCGCATGGAAAGCCGCACGGCCGTGATGAAGCCATCGTCGAGATCGTCGGCATGGAGGAACTGGCCGGCCTCGGCTTTCCAGCCGCCGCTTTGCTCGATCAGCGTCATGAGGTGGCGCGCACTCGCCAGGTCGCCGCCCAGCAGTGCCAGTCTCAGCTTCTCCTGCCGGGCTGCCGAGGCGATACGAGGTATGCCCCAGGCGTCGCCAAGGTCAAGCATCTCGGAGAGCGTCTGTTGGGCAGACTGGGTGCGCCCGCGCAAGGCGTGCGTGCGCGCCGCCACACGAAAGGCGACGATCACGTAATCCGCGGTGCAGGCGTCCCGGATGGTCGGCAGGTAGTCTTCCAGCAGAAGCTCTACAGCCTGGAGGTCGTTCAGTTCGTAAAGGGCTTCGGCCAAATGGGCTGCAGCGACGCCCGACGCATCCGTGAATCGATAGCCCGCGTCGATGATCTTGTGCAATGTGGCCTCGAAGCGCAGGCGCGCTTCGCCGACGTTGCCCTGGTGCAGCTCAATCGCCCCTTCGAAACACAGGGTGTGATTGAGCCCGTGGATCTCGCCGACATAGGCGCGCTTGGCGGTGGCCAGATAGCGCAGTGCCTGTGCATAGTCTCCTCGGCAAATACAGGCGTAGGCGGACACGTTGAGGATCAAGCCGCGAGTTCGCGGTGGGGCAGCGTCAGAGCCGCCCACGCAGGCGAGGGCGAGTGCCGTGGCTTTCGGAACCTCGTCACCCCACGAATAGGCAGCCAGCCTTGCGCCCACCAACTCGGAGGCGACTTGCGAATCCGACGCAGCCACGCGTTCGACGATGTCGATCAGCCGAATTGCAGCCGCGTGGCGATGACGGATGGCCATGGCGTAGGCGCCGGAAATGGCCAGGTCCGGGTGCGCTTCCAACAAGTGTTCGGGGATGGAGGCGACCCATTTGGCCAGGGCATCGATCTGGCCGGTATTGATCATCTCGGAGGCGCAAAGCGCCATCCACTGGGCAGCGAGTTCGACCGCCCCACCTGCGAGCGCATGGTGGATGGCCTGTATCAAACGACCTTCCTGAGCCAACCACCTTGCGGCCCTCACGTGCAGCCCATGCGCTGACTCGCCTACCGGAACACCCGGTTGATTGCGAAGGAATGCCAGAAACAACGGATGGTACTCATGCCAATCGCCGCCGTCCGATTCAACAGCAAACAGGAGAATGTTCTCGCGTTCGATCTCTTGCAGCAGGACCATGCTGTCTGCGCGGTCCAGGACGGCATCGCACATGGCGGCGCAGAAGGTTTCGAACAGGGCGGTTTGCCGCAGAAAGTCCAACTGATGCGATGGCAGTCTCGCGAGAACGTCTTCGGCAAGATAGCTTGCCATGGCCCGTGAAAATTCCCCGGTACCGCGCAAAGCCGCATCGACGCCTGCGGAGCCAATGAGCGAGCCCGCCAGTTGCAAGGCCACAGGCCAGCCATCGGTCTGGGCCTGGAGCATGGCCAGGTCGGGCTCATCGATGGGTGAGGTCAGACGGGCGGCGAGGTAGTCGCGCATGTCCTCCATCGAGAACCGCAGCGCCTTCCGATCGATCTCCAGCAATGCCCCTTGCGCTCGAAGCCGTCCCAGTGCCAGCGTTGGCATCGAACGCGAGCCGATCACGACGCGCTGGTCCGGTCCCAGTGTGTCGATGACACGGACGAATGTGTGCAGTACCTCGAGGTTGTCGAGACGTTCGACATCGTCGACGAACAGCACGAAGCCGGTTTGGACCGCGGCCAGCTCGTTGAGCAGCTGGTAGGCACGGCTGCCTGCTGTCGCATCGGCATGGTCGCCTTCGACGAGCGCGCGCGCCGGAAGCAACTTCGAAAACACCGGCGCCAGCGCCGACTGCAGATGAGAGACAAATCGCCCCGGATCGTTGTCGTCCTGATCGACCGTCAGCCACGCCACCGGGATCCCCTGCTCATGCAGCGCACGATGGCATTGCCCCATGGCGGTGGACTTCCCGTATCCCGCTGGCGCAGTGACCAGCACCACGCTCGCCGCAGACTGAGCAAGGAGCGCAGCGACCGCGTTGCGCTCGATTTCATGAGGAACCGGACGAGGAGCGCACAGCTTCAGGAATAGCGGCCTTGGGGCATAGGACAACATCACAGAAGCGGGCGGGTGACTTTCGGGAGTGCGGCCATTCTCCCATTGCGAACTTCGATTGCGGCTTCCGGGTAAGTACTGATGGCGAAGGCGCGCGCGTCAAGGCGGCTGAGGTCTCGCGCAACCATCTGGCGCGGGGGAAGGACAGTCGTTCACGGAATTCCGTGAATCGATGCTTGGAATGAATTCCCGGCTTTCCGTGATTGAGCGGCACACGGCAAATCAGGACACTGGCGGCAAGGCTGAGGCGTTCGGCCCTTTCTTCAAGCAGCGCAACACTCACACAGGAGACTCGCAATGGCAAAGCACCCCGTCGTCGTCTATGGAGCCAGTGGCTACACCGGCATGCTCATCATGGACGCGCTCATCGACCAGAACATTCCTTTCACCGCAGTCGCCCGCAGCGCCGCACGCACCCGCGAAATGATGGCGCAGCGCGTGGTCCGCCTGGAATCCGCGACCTATGAAATCATCGAATGCGACCACGACGTCGCGTCGCTGACGAAGGCCTTCGCGGGCGCCAAGGTCGTCTGCAACACCGTCGGTCCATTCGTGGATTTCGGCTTGGTGGCCGTCGAAGCCGCGCTCAAGGCGGGCTGCCACTATGTCGATAGCACGGGAGAGCAGGCCTACATCCTGCAAGTGCGCGAGCAATTCGATAGTCTGTTCCGCCAGGCCGGTCTGCTGGTAGCGCCGTCTACTTCCTACATGTTTAGCTTCGCGGAAATCGCCGCCGAACTGGCGCTCGAAACCGAGGGCGTGGACACGCTCGAGACCGCCACCCTGTGCCGTGGCCCGCGCGGCGCCGGCTCGGGTGTCACCGTCGGCTCGACCGCGTCGATCTTCGGGCAGTATCGCGAGCAAGAGCTCTACCTGTGGGAGAAGAAGCTGGTCAAGCATGCGCCCGGCACCAGCTACAACATCGTCTCGCCCGATTTCATGCAGCCGATCTTTTGCCTTCCTTGGGGCGGCACCTCGCTGCCGGTGTTCTACGAGCAGGACTCGCGCGTGCGGGCCTGCACATCGGCCGTCGGCTTCTATGACAACGAGGTGATGAAGCTGGTGCATTCGGTCGGCCAGAAGTGGGAAGCCGAATACAAGCACCTGAGCAAGGGCGAGCAGGATGCGGTGGTCAAACATCTCGTCGACTCCACGACGCCGCAGATGCCGCCGCGTGAGCGCACCACGATCCAGCGCACCGTCGACTTCGCCATCGGCCGCGGTCATCTCGCGGCCGTGCGCGCCACGGTGCATGGCCTGACTCCCTACATTTCCACCGGCGTATTGCAGGCGGCCGCTGCGATCAAGCTGATCGACAACGACACCGCCAAGGTCGGCTTCGCCTCGGCCGCCAAGGCCCTGGGCCATCGCTACCTGTTGGGCTTCCTCGAGCAGCGTGGGCTGGCGAGAGCCACCGTCACGCACCTCTGACACGCTGATCATTCTCGCGAGGCATCTCGGGCCGGCAGCCGCCGGCCCTGCGGATGCGCTCGCGCCCGAGATTCCAAAGGAGGCCCCATGGCCATCATCGATTTCTTCGACCGCGGCTGGCGCATCAACCCGACCGGCATCGCCTACATCCAGGACGAGCGAAAGTACAGTTTCGACGAGGTCGGCAACCTGTCCTGCCGCATCGCCAACCAACTGCTGGCGGACGGATTCGCCAAGGGTACGCGCGGCGCCGTCTGGGCCGGCAACGACGTGACCGCATGGATTTGCACCCTCGGCCTGTGGCGCGCGAACATGACGTGGATTCCCATCAACGTGCGCAATGCCTCCGAGGAGAACCACTACATCCTCGACAGCTTCGATTGCGAGATCGTCTTCTTCCAGCAGGCCTTCGGCGCCCAGATCGACGCGCTGCGCGAGCGCCTGCCGAAGGTTCAGCGCTGGATCTGCCTGGACGGCCTTCATCCCGGTGCGCAAGCGCTGGCGGATTGGACGGAAACAGCGGCTGCCACCCGACCCGATGTGGCCTGCGACATGGACGACGTGGTCGCGTTGTCGCCCACCGGCGGCACCACCGGCAGCCCCAAGGGCGTGATGAACACGCACCGAAGCCTGCAGGCCTTCATTGCACACTTCATGACAGCCGCGAGCTACGGCGGCGACGAATATCCGGTGAACCTGGCCGCGGCGCCGATCACACACACCGCCGGCATGCTCGCGGTGCCCTGCACGGCCCGCGGCGGCACCGTGATCGTGCTGACAAAGCCGGACCCTGCGCTCCTGCTGGGAGCGATCGCGCGCCACAGAGTGACCGAACTCTTCCTGCCGCCGACGGTGATCTACAAGCTGCTGGACATTCCCGGCATCGAGAAGGTCGACTTTGCCTCGCTGCGCTACTTCCTCTACGGTGCGGCGCCCATGTCCGTCGAGAAGCTCAAGCGCGCCATCGAAGTCTTCGGCCCGGTGATGATGGGCGGCTACGGCCAGACCGAATGCCCGGCCTCGATCTCCTTCCTGACACCGGCCGAGCACTTCGTCCTCGGTCGCATCGCGGGGGATGAGCGCCTGTCGTCCGTAGGGCGGCCCAATCCCCTGGTGCGCGTGGAGATCATGAACGAACGCGGCGAACTGCTGGCACAGGGCGAGACCGGCGAGATCTGCGTGCGCGGCGACCTGGTCATGAAGGGCTACTACAAGGCCCCGGAGAAGACCGCCGAGACCCTCGTCGATGGCTGGCTGCATACCGGCGACGTCGGGCACCTCGACGCCGAGGGCTACCTGCACATCACCGACCGCAAGAAGGACATGATCATCAGCGGCGGCTTCAACGTCTATCCGAGCGAAGTCGAGCAGGTGATCTGGGCGCACCCCGCGGTGCAGGACTGTGCCGTCATCGGCGTGCCCGACGAGAAATGGGGCGAGGCGGTGAAGGCCGTCGTCGAACTGAGCCCCGGCCAGGAAGTCGGCGCCGACGAGTTGATCGCGCTGTGCCGCGAGAAGCTCGGTCCGGTGAAGTCGCCGAAAACGATCGACTTCACGGCCGCGCTGCCGCGCAGTGCCGCAGGCAAGGTCCTCAAGAAGGACTTGCGGGCTCCCTACTGGGCCCATGCCGCACGTGCGATCTGAGCGCTCCCGCACCGCCACACCTCCACGAGAACCACGATGACACTCGCACAAACCAAGGCCCTTTTCTATTCCGCTGCGCTCTTCAACTGGGCCGCCGTGTTGATCCTGGCGCTCCTTGCGCATGCGTTGGGCCTGGAGCCGCCGCTGCAGTCCCTGTTCGGCCAGATCACCCTCGGCGCCATCTTCGTCTTCGGGTGCGGCTACTGGCTGGTCGGAATGGCGCCGACCGCCTACCGCGGCATCGTCGCGCTGGGTGTGCTCGGCAAGCTGGCGGTCGTGGCGATCGTCTGGGCGAACTGGCTGGCGGGCAGCACGACGCCGCAAATGGCGCTCCTGGTGAGCGGCGACGTCATCTACTCGCTGCTGTTCCTGCGCTTCCTGCAGCGCAGCGCGGCCTGAGGCCACCATGAACGGCGTCTACATTGCCGGCGTCGGCATGACCGTGTTCGGTCGCCATCCGGAGCGTTCGCTCGAAGACATGGCGGGCGAAGCGCTGAATGGCGCCCTGCAGGATGCGGGATGCTACATCGGCGATCTCGGCGCGGCTTTCTACTCGGGCGTGACCAACGGGCCGCTGCAGGGGCAGCTCTCGATCCCGGGCCAGGTCGTCCTCGGCAAGAGCGGCATCGCAGGCATTCCGATCTTCAACGTCGAGAACGCCTGCGCCTCCGGCAGCACGGCGCTCCACTTGGCCGTCCAGCACCTGAAGGCGGGTGCCTGCGACATCGCACTCGCGCTGGGCGCGGAGAAGATGAACGTTGCCGACAAGCCCAAGGCCTTCGCGCTCTTCGAGGCCGGCTGGGACGTCTCGCGCGCACAGCAGAACTACGAGCAGTTGATTCGCATGGGCGAGGGCATCGAGCCGCCTCCGGGGTCGGAATCCGACAAGCCCTACAGCCGCTTCATGGCGATCTACGCGGCGTTGTGCCGTCATCACATGAAGACGCACGGCACCACGCAGCGACAGATCGCAGCGGTTTCGGCCAAGAACCATCTGCACTCCGTGCACAACGCGCTGTCGCAGATTCGCAAGCCATTCACCATCGACGAAGTCCTGGCCGCGCCGCCCATCACCTATCCGTTGACCTTGCCGATGTGCGCGCCGCTGTCCGACGGTGCGGCGGCGGTCATCATCTGCACCGCAAAGGGCCTGCGCCGCATCAGCGCGTTGGCTTCGCGCAACGTGAAAGTCGCTGCGAGCGTGATGCGCAGCTTCACCGTGCGCGGGCTCGATCAGCCGGATCTCAACATCGGCCGGCTCGCAGCGCAGCAGGCCTACGACCAGGCCGCGCTCGGCCCCGGCGACATGCACGTGGCCGAGGTGCACGATGCGTCCGCGATGGGGGAGATCATCCAGGCCGAAAACCTCGGCCTTGTCCCGCTCGGACAAGGCGGCCCCGCCGCAGAGCGCGGCGACTTCACCATCGGCGGACGCATTCCGATCAATCCCTCCGGCGGCCTGGAGTCCAAGGGCCACCCCTTGGGCGCGACCGGGCTGGGCCAGATCCACGAGTTGGTCACTCAACTGCGCGGTGAAGCCGGCGCACGCCAGGTCCACGGCGCACGCCATGCCATCCAGGAAAACGGGGGCGGCCTCCAGGGCATCGAAGAGGCCGCCCTTGCCATTCATATTCTCACCAAGAACTAAGGAGACTTCGTGCAACCCCATTTCAAAGGCAAGGTCGCGGTCATCACCGGCGCCGGTTCGGGCATCGGTCGGGCGCTGGCCCTTCAGCTCGCCGCCGCCGGTGCGCGACTCGCGCTGTCCGACGTCGACGCGACGGGACTCGTTCAGACGATTCGCCAGCTCCCGGCCGGCAGCGAGGCGCGCGCGTACGCGCTCGACGTCTCGTCGCGCGAAGCCGTGTTTGCGCACGCGGACGACGTGAGGCGCGACTTCGGCGCTGCGCACTTCGTCTTCAACAACGCCGGCGTCACCGTGATCGGCACGGTGGAGCATCTCGAGATCGAGGAGATCGAGTGGCAACTCAACATCAATCTGTGGGGCGTGATCTACGGCACCAAGGCCTTTCTGCCGATGATGCTGTCGCAGCGCGAGGGCTGCATTGTCAACATGTCGAGCGTGTTCGGGCTGGTCGGCTTTCCGGCCCAGAGCGCCTACAACATCTCCAAATTCGGCGTTCGCGGACTCACCGAGTGCCTGTGGCGTGAACTCGAAGGCACTGGCGTGCGGGCGCTCAGCGTGCACCCTGGCGGCATCAAGACGAACTTCGAGCGAGCCGGCCGGCGATGCAAGAACGCTGGAAAGGAAGAGGCGCGCTTCTCGGCCTTGGGCGAAAAGCTGCTCACCACTCCGCCAGAGGACTGCGCAGCCGCCATCCTGAAAGGCGTGCGGCTAGGCAAGAAGCGCGTGGTGACGGGCAACCAGTCCACCACGCTGTTCTGGCTGTCGCGGTTGCTGCCGAACAGCTATCACAACGTCGTCAAGCTGATCGCCTGAGCCGGCATCTTCGCCGCCAACTCATCAGAAAAAGAATTCAAGAGACAACTCCATGCCCCAGCACCTCACGCGCACGCCGGTCACCAGGCACCGCCTCAGCGCATTGACTTCTGCAGCGCTCGCGCTCCTCGCGCTCGCCTCAACCTCCCGCGCCATGGAGATCGATACCGGCAATCCGGATGTCGTGGTGCGCTGGGACAACACGGTGCGCTACAACCTGGGCTATCGCACGCAGGACCAGTCCAAGGCGATCCTCGGCAATCCGAACAACGACGACGGCGACCGCAACTTCGGCAACGGCGCCTTGATCGCCAGCCGGATCGATCTGCTGAGCGAGTTCGACATGGTGGTCGACAAGAAGTACGGCTTTCGCGTCAGCGGCGCGGCCTGGGCCGACGGTGCCTACAACAGCCTGGACAACCACAACAACGCCACCGCCAACACCCTGTCGTACGGCCTGCCGACCGCGGGCATCCTGTCGCCCTACACCAGCCGCTATGCCAAGGGCCCGTCGGGCGAACTGCTCGACGCCTTCGTGTTCGGCAGCCGCGACTTCGGCGACACCAACGTCGGCCTGCGGCTCGGCAAGACCACCGTCTACTGGGGCGAAAGCCTGCTGGGCGGCGGTGCGATCCACGGCATCTCCTACGGCCAGTATTCGCTGGACCTCTGGAAGGCGCTGGCGACGCCCGGCATCGAGGCCAAGGAGCTCTATCGCCCGCGCACGCAGATGACCCTGCAGGTGCAGCCGGCACCGGACCTGTCGCTGTCGGCGCAGACCTTCTTCGACTGGGAAGCAGCGCGCTATCCGGAATCGGGCAGCTACCTGACGGTCAACGACGCACTGCTCTACGGCGGCCAGTCGCTGATCACGGGCCCGGGCCAGCGGCTGCTGCAGGCCGCCGCGGGCGAGCCCAACAAGAACGGCGACTTCGGCCTGTCGGCGCGCTGGAGCCCCGACTGGCTCGACGGCACCGCCGGCCTCTACGGCCGCCGCACCGCGGACATCCAGCCGCAGCTCGCGCTGACGCCGGCAGTGGCCGCCGTGCCGGCCGCCGCCTGCGCCCGTGCCGGCGCGACCGCCATCGGCCCGACCACCTGCTACATCAACCCGGGGGCCGCCACGCTGTCGCAGATCCGCGCCGGCTACCTCGGCCAGTACCAGGCCTTCTACGGCAAGGACATCGACATCTACGGCCTGAGCCTGGCGAAGAACATCGCCGGCCTGAGCTTCGGCGCCGAACTGAGCTACCGCCACAACATGCCGCTGCAGAGCACGCCGGTGCAGGTACTCCCGGCCGGCCTGGCGAATCCGGCGCTCGGCCAGATCACGCCCGCGCAGCTTGCCAACGGCGGCGCGCCCGGCGCGGTGGGCAACACCATGCACGGCGTGTTCAACCTGATCGGCTCGGTCTCCAGGACGCCGCTGTGGGACAGCGCCACCTGGATGGCCGAAGTCACCTGGAACCGTTGGCTGAGCGTGGCGCAGAACCCCAATGTCTTCAAGGGCAGCGCGGCCTACCGCGCGGTGGCCGCCAACGTCGATGCGGTGACGCGCGACTACTTCGGCCTGGCGATCAACTTCACGCCGACCTGGTTCCAGGTCTACCCCGGCGTGGACCTGTCTATGCCGCTGAGTTGGGGCGGAGGTCTGTCGGGCATCTCGGCCGTGACGACGGGCGGTGCCAAGAACAACGGCTCCTACTCGCTGGGCGTCGCCGCGGATGTGCGAAACAAGTACAACTTCGCGCTGCGCTACGTGGGCTTCTACGGCAACTACAGCACCACGGCGGCCGGTGCGATGAACGTCGCCGAGAGCGTCAACGCGCTGCTGTCCGACCGTGGCCACGTGCTGCTGACTTTCAAGACGACCTTCTGAGGTCGATCGATCCCCTACCGAACGGAGACATTCCCATGAAGAAACTCACCCTCGTGGCCGGCGCAGTGATCGCGCTGGCCGCTCAATCCGTCCTCGCTGCCGTCGGGCCCGATGAAGCGAAGAAGCTGGGCACCACGCTCACCCAGACCGGCGCCGAGCGCGCCGGCAATGCCGACAAGACGATCCCCGAGTACACCGGCGGCCTGACCACGCCGCCGCCCGGCTACGAGAAGGGCTCGGGCATCCGCCCCGACCCGTACGCCGCCGAGAAGCCGCTCTACGCCATCACGGCGCAGAACATGGCGCAGTACGAATCCAAGCTGACCGCCGGCACCAGGGAGATGCTGAAGAAGTACCCGACGATGCGCGTCGACGTGTACCCGTCGCATCGCTCGATGGCCTTCCCGAAGTACGTGCTCGACAACACGGTGAAGAACGCCACCGCCGTCAAGACCACCGACGACGGACTGGGCCTGGAAGGCACCTACGCGGGCATTCCCTTCCCGATCCCGAAGACCGGCAACGAAGCGATGTGGAACCACCTGCTGCGCTTCACCGGCCAGAGCTCCTACACGCAGTACGACTCGATCAATGTGGATTCGTCTGGCAAGGCGGTGCTCGCCACCACCGGCCAGATCCACATGGACTATCCGTACTACGACCCGAAGCGCACCGGCGCATCGAGCGACAGCGACATCTATTTCCGCACCAGGATCGCCTACACCGCGCCGGCCCGCCGCAATGGTGAAGCGCTGCTGGCGCAGGACTACATCAACCCGATGAAGTACGGCCGCCGCGCCTGGCAGTACCTGCCCGGCCAGCGCCGCGTCAAGCTCGCACCCGATATCGCCTACGACACGCCGAACCCCGGCTCGGCCGGCGCATCGACGTACGACGACGCCTGGGTCTTCAACGGTGCGATGGACCGCTACGACTTCAAGCTGGTCGGCAAGCAGGAGATGCTTGTTCCCTACAACGCGTTCAAGCTGATCTACGCGAAGGATCCGTACGCGACCACCACGCCGAACCACCTGAACCCGGACTACGTGCGCTGGGAACCGCATCGCGTGTGGGTGGTCGAGGCCACGCTGAAGGCCGACAAGCGCCACATCTACGCCAAGCGCACCTTCTACATCGACGAGGACAGCTGGATCGCCGTGGCTTCGGACGAATACGACGCGCGCGGCCAGCTCTACCGCGCCGGCTTCGTGTATTCGAACCCCGCCTACGAAGTGCCCGCACCGACCAGCGTCGGCCAGTCGTTCCACGACTTCACCACCGGCGGCTACAACATGACCGGCCTGATGGGCGCCTACAACGTCGGCCTGAAGTTCATGGAGCCGCAGTCGGCCAACGCCTGGTCCGCGGACGCCCTGGCCGGCTCCGGCGTGCGCTGACGGGAGCAGGCATGCAGCGTCGCAGCATCCTCCTGGCCGCCCTGGCTTCCGGCGCGGGCGTGTGCGCCCGCGCCGGCGAAGCCGGCAAGGCCGATAGCGGCAGCGAGATGCTCGACCTGCCGGCACGCATGAGCGCGGTGGCCGACCAGCGTCTCATCACCGGCATCGCGCGCGCCGGCGGCCGCCTGGTGGCCGTCGGGCAGCGCGGCCATATCCTGCATTCGTCCGGCGGCGGCCAGCCGTGGGTGCAGTCCGAGGTGCCGGTGAGCATCGACCTCACCGCCGTGCGCTTCGTCGACGACAGCATCGGCTATGCCACCGGCCACGACGGCGTGGTGCTCGGCACGCGCGACGGCGGCCTCGGCTGGACGCGACTGCTCGACGGACGACAGGCCAATGCATTGGTGCTCGATCAGATGCGGCAACGCACCGCCGCGGCCGATGCCAGCGATGCCGACCGCAAGCTGCTCGACGAAGCCAGGCGCAATGCCGAGGCCGGCCCCGACAAGCCCTTCCTCGACCTGCATTTCCACAGCGCCAGCCAAGGCTTCGTGGTCGGTGCCTACGGGCTCGTGCTGCGCACCGCAGATGGCGGCAAGCGCTGGGAGTCGTGGTTCGACCGCGTCGACAACCCCGGCTTGCTGAGCATCTACGCCATCTGCGCCGCGCGCGGCGCGACCTACGCCGCCGGTGAAGCCGGGCTGCTGCTGAAGCTCGACGCCGATGGCCGGCGATTCCGCGCGCTGACCTCGCCCTACAAGGGCAGCTTCTTCGGCGTCGTGGCGACGAGCGCCGGCGTGCTGGCCTTCGGCATGCGCGGCAATGCCTTCCTGAGCGTCGACGAAGGCCGGACCTGGCAGCCGGTGGACACCGGCCTGCCGGCCAGCATCGTGAGCGGCGCGGTCGCCGACGACGGCACCGTGGCGCTCGTCGACCAGGGCGGCAGCATTGCGCTCAGCGCCGATGGCGGACGCCACTTCACCCGTTCGGGCCTGCGCCCGCAAATGCCGCTGGCCGCCGTCGCGTTCAGCTCGAATGCCTCGCTGGTCGTGGGCGGCCCGCGTGGCCTGCGCACCATCGAGCTGGCGACCAAGGACAAATAGAAATGGCAGTCTCTTCAGGCCTCGACCGCATGCCGGTCGTGCGCGACCTCGCGGATTTCCCGCGCGACTCCGGCAACTGGCTGGAACGCGCCGTCTTCAACCACCGCCTGGCGGTGGCCCTGGCCTGCCTGGTCGCCACGCTGGTGCTGGGCATCTTCGCCACCCGCGTCGCGCTCAACGCCAGCTTCGACAAGATGATCCCCGTGGGTCATCCCTACATCCAGAACTACCTCAACAACCGCAGCGAACTGCGCGGCATGGGCAACACGTTGCGCGTCGTGGTCGAGAACGAGAAGGGCGACATCTTCGACGCCCGCTACCTCGATGCGCTCAAGCACATCAACGACGACCTGTTCCTGACGCCGGGCGTTGACCGCGCCTGGGTCAAGTCGCTGTGGACGCCGGCCACGCGCTGGACCGAAGTGACCGAGGAAGGCTTTCAAGGCGGGCCGGTCATGCCCGACAACTTCAGTGGCGCACCCGCCAGCGTCGATCGGCTGCGGCTCAACGTCGCGCGGGCGGGTCTCGTCGGCAGCATCGTGGCCAACGACTTCAAGTCGAGTGCCATCGTCGCGCCGTTGCTCGACGGCGGCAAGGACGGCCGCCTCGACTACTGGCAGCTCTCGCGTGAAGTCGAGACCAGGATCCGCGACAAGTACGAGCACGGCCTCGCGCCGGACGGCAAGCCCTGGGGCGTGAAGGTGCACGTCATCGGCTTCGCCAAGATCATCGGCGACCTGCTCGACGGGCTGCTGCAGGTGATGCTGTATTTCGGCGTCGCCACGATCGTCGCCGGCCTGCTGCTGTACGGCTACACGCGCTGCGTGCGCAGCACGGCGATGGTGCTGGCCTGCTCGCTGGTGGCGGTGCTCTGGCAGGTCGGCCTGGTGCGACTGGTGGGGCTCGAGCTCGATCCCTACTCGATGCTGGTGCCTTTCCTCGTCTTCGCCATCGGCGTCAGCCACGGCGCGCAGAAGATGAACGGCATCATGCAGGACATCGGCCGCGGCACGCACCGGCTGGTGGCCGCGCGCTACACCTTCCGCCGCCTGTTCCTCGCCGGCGTCACCGCGCTGCTGGCGGACGCGATCGGCTTCGGCGTGCTGATGCTGATCCCGATCCCGGTGATCCGCGAACTGGCGCTCACCGCCAGCATCGGCGTCGCCGTGCTGATCTTCACCAACCTGCTGCTGCTGCCGGTGCTGCTGTCGTACGTCGGCGTGAGCCCGGCCGCGGCCGCCCGGAGCCTGGAACTGGAGCAGGAACAAGCCGCCGGCCGCGGCGGGCGCGTGTGGCGCCTGCTGGGCCACTTCGCGCAAAGGCGCAGCTGGGCGCTCGCCGCCATCCTCGGGTCGCTGGCGCTGACGGTCGGCGGCTATGCGATCAGCACGCGGCTCCAGGTCGGCGACCTCGATCCCGGCGCGCCGGAGCTGAGGCCGGACTCCCGCTACAACCGCGACAACGCGTTCATCACGAAGAACTACTCGCTGTCCAGCGACCTGTTCGCGGTCATCATCAAGACGCCGAAGGAAGGCTGCCTCAAGTACGACACGCTGGTGCACGTCGACCGCCTGGCCTGGGAACTGCAGCAGCTGCCGCAGGTGCGCACCACCATCGCGCTGACCGATGTCGTGCGGCAGATCACCGCCGGCTCCTTCGAAGGCAACCTGAAGTGGCAGACCATCTCGCGCAACCAGGACATCCTGAACTACGGCGCACAGCAGGCCACGGTCAACAACCCGGAGATGTTCAACACCGAATGCTCGGTGATGCCGCTGGTGGCCTATCTCACCGACCACAAGGCCGAGACGCTGCAGAAAGTGCTGCGCGTGGTGGAGAAGTTCGTCGCCGAGCATCCGACCGACCCCGCCGTGGTGCAGGTGCTGCCGGCCGCCGGCTCGGCCGGCATCGAGGCGGCGACCAATATCGTGGTGCACGAGGCCAACCGCACGATGCTTCTGTACGTGTATGCCGCGGTCATCGCGCTGTGCTTCCTGACCTTCCGCTCGTGGCGCGCGGTGGTGGTGGCGGTGATCCCGCTGGTCATCACCTCGATCCTGTGCGAGGCGCTGATGGTGCTGCTGGGCATCGGCGTGAAGGTTGCGACCCTGCCGGTGATCGCGCTCGGCGTGGGCATCGGCGTCGACTACGCGCTGTACCTGCTGAGCGTGCAGCTGGCCGGGCAGCGCCGCGGCCTGAGCCTGGCACAGGCCTACAGCGATGCACTGCTCTTCACCGGCCGCGTGGTCGCGCTCGTCGGCGTGACGCTGGCCGCCGGTGTGATCACCTGGGCCTTTTCGCCGATCAAGTTCCAGGCCGACATGGGCATCCTGCTGACGTTCATGTTCCTGTGGAACATGGTCGGCGCTCTCGTGCTGATCCCGGCGCTGTCCCACTTCCTGCTCAACGACCGCCACATCAAGCGCGCCGTATCCGGCGACCGGCGGACGACCGACGAACCCTCCGGCGCCGTACGGTCTTTCGCCGCCGCGGAGCATGCCGGGTAGCAGGGCCCGTCTCCAGGAGGGCGGAGCACCCGGAGATCACTGCATGGGTGCCGCCCCTCGGAAACCAGTTGCGCGACCGTGTCGGCAGGCGTACACAGGAGGGTCGGATCCGACCGGCCTTCGGCGCAGTGAACATCCTTCAAGGCGCGAAGCCGCGTTTCCTTGATGACCGCCAGGTCGAGATGCCCGTCGGCTGCCAGGCTCGGATCCCCCAGGAGTGACGATTGCGCATTCAATTCCTCGGCGGCACAGCCGGCATCGGCACCTGCCGGCATCTGTGCGCCGACACGGGGCTTGCCATGGGCGTGGTGGCGGCGCTGCTGCGTCCCGCAAGGATGTCATGAACACGGTCCCATCGCCCCCGCTCGATCTCTGGTTGTCAGGCACCGTGGCGGCCGACGTCGCGCTGGTCTCGCACGCGCCTGCCGACGCAATGAAAGCCCGGCAGGCACGTCGCCTCGGCGAACTGCTCGCAGCGGCGACGCTGCGATCGCCGCTGTACCGGCGCCTGCTCAAGGGCCGCGACCTCGGCAGCCTGCGCCTGGAGGATCTGCCGGTCGCGCACAAGGCCGAGCTGATGCTGCATTTCGATGAATGGGTGACGGACGTCCGTCTTCGGCTGGACGGACTGCGCCGCTTCGTGGCTGATCGCCGGCGCATTGCCGAGCCCTTCCTCGGACGCTACACGGTGTGGGAGAGCTCGGGCAGCAGCGGCGAGCCCGGCATCTTCGTGCAGGACGCGAAGGCGATGGCGGTCTATGACGCACTGGAGGCCCTGCGGCGGCCCGTGCTGCGTCCGATGCAGCGGCTGCTGGACCCCTGGGGCCTGGGCGAGCGCATCGCCTTCGTCGGTGCGACCGGCGGGCATTTCGCCAGCACCGTCTCGATCGAGCGCCTGCGGCGGCTCAATCCGGTGTTGTCGAGCCGCCTGCACGGCATCTCGTTCCTGCAGCCCGCCAAGGGCATGGTGGCGGAACTGAACGCCTTTGCCCCGACGGTGATCGCTACCTATCCGAGCGCCGCGGTGCTGCTGGCCGAAGAACGCCTGAACGGACGGCTGCGATCATCACCGCGCGAAGTCTGGACCGGCGGTGAAGACCTGTCGGCGGCCAAGCGCGAATTCGTGCAGCGGGCGTTCGACTGCCCCGTGGTCAACAGCTACGGCGCCTCGGAGTTCCTGTCGCTGGCGTCCGAGTGCGAACACGGCCGCCTGCATCTCAACAGTGACTGGGTGATCCTCGAGCCGGTGGACGCGCAGGGCCGCGCTGCCGCGCCCGGCGAGGCGGGTGCGACGACGCTGCTCACCAACCTGGCGAACCATGTGCAGCCCTTGATCCGCTACGACCTGGGCGACCGCGTCACCGTGCAGGCACGGGCATGCAGATGCGGCTCCTGCCTGCCCGTCATTGAAGTGCAGGGCCGCAGCGAGGACACCCTGCATCTGGGCCGCGCCGGGTCGGGTTCGGTCAGTGTGCTTCCCCTGGCACTGAGCACGAAGCTCGAAGAGGATGCCGGCCTGTTCGATTTTCAGCTCGTGCAGGAGGGCCCCTGCGAGTTGCTGCTGCGCACCGGCCTGCGCGGCAGGGAGGCCGAACTCGCGCTGCAGCGGGCGCAGCGGGTGCTTGGCGAATTCCTCGAATCCCAGGGTGCCGTGGACGTGCACGTCCATTGCCGCAGCGGCGAGCCCGGCCGCGCCGGGCGCAGCGGCAAGGTGTTGCGTGTGGTTGCGGCTCCGCCCTGAGCGCGGGTCAGGGCTGGGCCATGGTGTCGAGCAGCACGATTTGCATCACGCAACGGTGGTTTTCCGATCGCCGGGCCTCGTCGATCGGGTGGCCTGACCCATGCAGCGACCAATGCGGGGAGTGCATGGCATCGACCACGAAGGTCGGCTCGTTCGACGCCGGACGCCCGGGTTCGGCCAGGTGAAGCGCAAAGCCCATCTCCCGCGCGGCCGACAGGAAGGCGCGGCCTCGCCCCGTCTGCGAGTCTCCGAGGAACAGAATGCTCCACCGTGGCGCCGGCGGCGAGCCATGCTCGCAAAGTGTCATGAGGTCGGCCAGCACCCTGGCAGGGTGATCGTCCAGGCCCAGTCCGGCGTAGACGGGAACGCCAGCCTCCAGTTCGATCCTTTGCACCGTGGGCGGTGGCAGCGCCCCGCAGTCGATGGCGTCATACATGCGCCCCAGGAGGCGGGCGAGGCTGCCGATGTCGGGCTGGGTCGGCCCGCCGGTCTCGAAACGCACCTCGGCGACCCGGACGCCGAGATCCTGGGCGGCGCGATGAAGGGGCGAAGTCTCGCGTCCCGGGGGCACCGTCTGAAGCAATGCCAGGTTCTTGCCGCGCAAGGCCTTGCCGACCGCACCCGAATGCGCATCCGCTCGCAGGCGCCGGGCGGCGGCGAAGAGGGCCGCGATTCTTCCTGCGAGCAGCGGCTCATCGATCGACAAGCTGCGGGAGGGAAAGGAGTGAATGTCTCTCACATCGGTGACGGTATGACGTTTGCCCTTTGCGGCATTGACGGGCATCAACATCTCGCTGCGCACCCTTGCCGATACCGATCGGACACAAAGCATTCACCTGCTGTTACGGAGGACGCCATGGCATTGGCGCTTCCGTTGCACACGCTTCCTAAGCTTTGCCCATCGATCTGCAAGGAGCCGGTGATGACTGAAGCGAGCTTTCCGAAGTGCACAGGGTCTGTCGTTCGGCGCATCGCCGACACGCTGCAACTGCTCCAGGACAGTTTTCCGATCCACCGGCGCATCGTCCGTGCCGGCGACACGGTGTACCAGGTGGGCCAGGAGTTCGGGTGCCTCTATGTCGTGAATTCCGGCTACTTCAAGATGGTCAACCTGTCGGGGGAAGGGCGCGAACAGGTGGTCGGTCTGTACTTCAAGGGCGACTGGCTCGGCCTCGACGGCATCGCGACGGCGCACTACGCGTGCGACGCGGTGGCGATGGACACCGGGGAGATCTGGGCCATCCGATACGAGACCCTGATCCAGGCGGCCGTGCGCGCACCGGCGCTGCTGACCGCGCTGCACGAGGCCATGAGCCGTGAACTCACCCGCGATCACGATTCGATGCTGTCCTTGTGCACGCTGCCCGCCGATGCGCGCGTCGCGGGCTTCCTTCGCTACTGGGCCGATGCGCTGGCGCAGCGCGGCCTGCGCACTGACCAGATCACGCTGCGCATGACGCGTGCCGAAATCGGCAACTATCTCGGAATGACGCTGGAGACCGTGAGCCGGGCGCTGTCACGGCTGGCGCGGGGGGACGTCATCCGGTTCACCGAAAAGGGCCGGCGCGACATCCATATTCCGCAGGTGGAGGCACTCACGGCCTTCATCCAGCGCACGGCCGTGCCGATGGCCGGCGCCCTTCACTGAGCGCCGTCGAGCACCCGCGCAATGGCCTGCTCGAGGTCCGCTTGCGTGAAGGGTTTGCGCAGCAGGTCGCGGACGTGGAATTCGCCGAGCAGCTCTCCGGAATAGCCGGACATCAGCAGCACCGGAAGGCCAGGCCACAGCGCGTGTGCGGCATCCGCCAGTTGGGTGCCCCGCAGGCCCGCGCCGAGCAGGATGTCGGTGAGCAGCAGGCCGATGGACGGGTCCGATGCAAGCACGCGCAACGCTTCCTCGCCGTCGGCGAAGGCGGTGACCTGGCAGGCCATCGAGGCCAGGAACCTCTGGACCACGCCGCGAACCTCCGGATCGTCCTCCACCAGCAGGACGTGCAGTCCCGGGGGCACATCACTCGTCGCGGTCCCGAGGTCCTCATCGGTCGCCCGGTCTCCCTCGACGCGCGGCAGGAATATCGTGACGGTCGTCCCCGCGCCGGTGGCACTCGCCAGGCTGACGGCACCGCGCGACTGCTTGGCGAAGCCGTAGACGGTGGACAGGCCGAGGCCAGTGCCGCGGCCGGTGTCCTTGGTGGTGAAGAAGGGCTCGAAAGCGCGCAGCTTGACGCTCTCGGACATGCCTTCGCCGGTGTCCGAAATGGCAATCGACACGAAGCCTTCCTCGGCGGATCGGTCCAGTGGAGCATTCAGTTCATCTGGCAATGCAGGCACCGTGCCGCAGGTGAACGACAGCGTGCCCCCCTGCGGCATCGCGTCGCGTGCATTGATGGCCACGTTCAGCAGCGCAGATTCGAGCTGGACCGGATCCGCCATGCAGAGTGCATCTTCGGTGTCGAGCGTGATGACGATGCGCTCGTCGAGCGTGCGCCTCAGCATGTCGGTCAGCGACCGCAGCAGCGCGGCGATGTCGACGATCGCAGGCTGAAGGACCTGGCGTCGCGAGAATGCAAGGAGCTTGCTCGTCAGTTCGGCGCCGCGGCGGGTGGCGCGCGCGGCGGCACCGACGAGTTGCTGCACGAAGGGATCGGCGGCGTACGCGGGGGCCTCTGCGAGCACTTGCAGGTTGCCCGAGATCACGGTCAGCAGGTTGTTGAAATCGTGCGCGACGCCGCCGGTCAATTGGCCGACGCTCTCGAGCCGCTGGGCATGGATGAGCGCTTCCTCGCTGCTCTCTCGCTGCAGCACGGTGGCGAGCATGCTCGACAGGGATTCCAGGAAGCGCACCTCGTCGTCGCCGAAGCGTTGCGGGGTGCGCGAACGAACCGCCAGCGTTCCGATGGCGCGGCCCCGGTCCGCCAGCGGCACGGAGAGTTCGCAGACCAAGCCGGCCTTGAGGTAGTGGGGCGGAATCGCGAAGCGTGCCTCCTGCGCATAGTCGCCAATCAGCACCGGCTGGCCCCGAGCCACCACGTAGCCGGACGGGGAGCCGGGCTCGTTCGGGATCCGATGGCCGATCGTTTCCTCTGGCAGAAGGCCCACGCCGGCGACGATGCGGAACGCAAGGCCGCTCGGCTCCAGCAGCAGGATCTTGGCCATCTCGACTTGCAAGGCTTGCACCGCGATTTCCGGTACGAGCGGGAGGAGTGTCTTCGAGTCGCGCGCATCCACCGCATGGCGACCGAACTGCGCGAGGTATTCGGCGTAGCGGGCCCGCTGCAGGGCCTGCTTCACGCGGGGATACGCGCCCACCGCGCGGATCGCGGCGACCACGTAGGGCAGGCCGTGGTTCTGCAGCGGACTCAGTGCGATCTCGACCATCACTTCGCTGCCGTCGCGCCGCTTGGCCACCAGGTCCATCTGCATGCCCATCGGGCGTGCGCGGGGATGGTCGGCATAGGTGTTGCGATAGGCGGAATGGCGCGGCCGGATGGCATCCGGGACCAGTTCGTCCACGCACAGACCCACCAGCTCTTCCTTTGCGTAGCCCAGAAGCTCCAGTGCGGCGGGATTCGCAAGACCGATCACGCCTTGCAGATCCACCAGGAGCAGGGCGTCCGGGTAGGCCATGAAGAGCGAGCGGAACACGGCTTCGTCGTCGAACCCCGGGACAGCGGATACGTCCACGGTCAGCCCGCCTCGACCTTGGGAACCAGGATGTAGCCAGCGCCGCGGACCGATTTGATGATCTGGGGATGGTCGGGGTCGGCCTCGATCTTTCGGCGCAATCGACCGATCTGGACATCGATGGTTCGGTCGAAGGGGCCGCCGTCTCGGCCTCGTGTGTGTTCGAGCAGGAAGTCCCGCGACAGCACCCGGCCCGGATGCGTGGCCAGCGTGTTCAGCAGGTCGAATTCTCCGGAGGTCAGGGCCACCTCCTGCCGGCTCGAATCCAGCAGGCGCCGGGCGGCCGTGTCGAGCTCCCATTGCGCGAAGCGCAGCCGCGTTGCGGCCTCGGCGCTGGCTGGTGCGAGCTGCCCTTCAGGTGCCAGGCGGCGCAGCACGGCCCTGATGCGCGCGACCAGTTCGCGCAGATCGAAAGGCTTGGTCACATAGTCGTCGGCCCCGACCTCGAGGCCGACCACCTTGTCCACCGGGTCGCCGCGACCCGTGACGATCACCAGCCCGCACCGCCAGTGCTCGCGCAGCTGGCGCGCGATCGCGAAGCCATCTTCGCCGGGCAAGCCCAGGTCGAGCAGGACGAGCGCCGGCGCATCGCGCGACATCAGCGCCATGAGCGCGGCGCCGGAATGAACCTGGCTGACGCGAAAGCCTTGGGCCCCGAGGTAGCTGGCGAGCAGTTGCGTGATGTCCGCTTCGTCGTCGAGGACCGCGAGGTGGGTGGGGGTGGTCACCGGTGCATGTTATTCCCTGTTCCGGCTGTATCGCAACGTCACGCCGTCGGGGCGGGCGGGCGCCCTCAGCGGCGCTGCCGGTTTTCGGCCTCGGTCTGGCAAGCGGCGCAACGGATGGCCGTGGGCTGGGCCAGGAGTCGCTCGCGCGGAATTCCCTCGCCGCAGTCGGCGCAGATGCCGTAGAGGCCGTCGACCATGCGCTGCTGCGCCAGTTCGATGTCATGCAACCTCGCACGGTCGACCTCGATCTCGGCGAAATGCACGTCGTCCAGTCGCTCGGCCTCGGCGTCGTCGGCATGGCTGTGGACCTCATGGTCGGTGGCGGGCGCGCCGGTCCCGGCATGCGCTGCGGCACTGTGAAGCTCGTCGAGCACGCGACGCTTCAGGCCGTCGAGTTGCAGGGCCAGGGCCTTGCGGTCCGATTCAGTGAGAGGGGTCATGGGAGGTGTTCGTTGGATGGGGCTTGGTGATCTTCGCCGCCCTCGGACTGCCCCGGTTTGACGGCCGTCAAATCGCTGCGATCGCGGTCGTATTCGTCACGCTGGGGGGAGCAGCACCGCGGCACCCCGCACGCGGCCGGCCCGCAGGTCAGCCATTGCCTCGTTGGCCTGCGCCAGCGGGTAGGTCGTGACGTGGACCTGCGGCGGATGCGACTGCACCAGCGCGAGAAACTCGCGCGCATCGCTGCGTGTCAGATTGGCCACCGACACGAGCCGTCGTTCCTCCCACAGCAAGCGGTACTGGAACGAGGGAATGTCGCTCATGTGAATACCGCCGCAGACCACGCGCCCGCCTTTGCGCACCGCTTGCAAGGCCAGCGGCACCAACTCGCCGGCGGGAGCGAAGATGATCGCGGCGTCCAGCGGCGCGGCCGGCATTTCGTCCGAGCCTCCGGCCCAGGCGGCGCCGAGGGTTCTCGCGAAGGCCTGGCCTGACGTGTCGCCAGGGCGCGTGAACGCGTAGACCTGCCGGCCCTGCGCGGCAGCCACCTGGGCGATCAGGTGCGCGGCGGCTCCGAATCCGTAGATCCCCAGGTGCCGCGCGTCATTGCCTGCCGCCTTCAGGCTGCGCCACCCGATCAGGCCGGCGCAAAGCAAGGGCGCGATCCGGGCCGGCTCCTGGTTCAGGCCGCCTAGCGGCAGACAGAATTCGGCCTCGGCGACGACGTGGCTCGCGAAACCGCCGTCGCGGTGATAGCCGGTAAAGCGCGGCGTGTCGCAAAGGTTCTCCCGGCCGGCGGCACAATAGGCGCAGTGCCCGCAGCTGTGGCCAAGCCACGGCACGCCGACCCTGTCGCCGATGCGATGCCCCTGGACGCCCGCGCCGAGCGCCTCCACTTCGCCGACGATCTCGTGGCCCGGCACGATGGGCAGCAGGGGCAGCGGCAGGTCGCCGTCGACCACGTGCAGGTCGGTGCGGCAGACCGCGCAGGCCAGCACGCGAAGACGCAACTCACCGGCGGCAGGCTCCGGGAGCGGGCGTTGCTCCATCCGCAGCGGGTGGCCGGCGGCCTGAAGGACCATCGCCTGCATCGTTGCCAGCCCCCGTCCGTCATTCGATCGCATGTGCGGCTCCGGAGAATCCGAGTAGGCAGGGAGCGACCCGTGCGACTCGCATGGTCAGGGTTCGACAAGGAGGTTGTTCACCACGCTCGCGACGCCTGGCGCCGACCAGGCGGCACCCTGCGCGGCCTTGCGCTCGGCCCAGGACCGGACCCTGCCTCGCAGGGTGACCTGGCCGCCGTTGACGATGACCTCGATGTGCTCCGAATCACGGTCGGCTTGGCGGTGCAGGGCCTCCTTGATCTTCTTCTCGATATCGACCGGCGAGAACCTTGCCTTCACCTCGACCAGGTCGGTGACGCCCTTGACACCCAGCAGGTCGCGCACGGCGACTTCGGCGGCCCTGCGCTGGTATTCCCATTCGACCCGACCGCTGAGCGTGAGCCAGCCGTTTTCCACCATCGGACGGATCGCCTCGTCGGGCACGAGCACGTTCCATTCGAGCGCACGCTCCGCCGCCAGGGCGATG
Source organism: Variovorax sp. P2_H12 (assembly GCF_056403395.1). Taxonomy (NCBI): domain Bacteria; kingdom Pseudomonadati; phylum Pseudomonadota; class Betaproteobacteria; order Burkholderiales; family Comamonadaceae; genus Variovorax; species Variovorax sp. P2_H12. Next base: position 28,261 of record NZ_JBFUFO010000009.1, read on the forward strand.
TCGGCGTCGGTGCGCTCGAAGTTGGGCGCAAGCTTGACCGACATTTCGATGGCGAGCGCCTTCACGCCCCTGACGCGCTGCGCCGCGCGCTCGATGGCGTGCTTCTCGGCGTGACTGGCGGGATGGCCGGTCAGGGTGACCACGCCGTCCTTGACGATGATGCCGATGTCGGTGGCGGCGGTCGTGATGACGGGGTCGAAGTTCAGCTCGGCGACGATGTCGCTTCGCAGCATTGCATCGGATTTCATGAGGGGGTCCTTTCCTTGGTCGGTCGAAGCGGAAGCTGTCGCCGCGCCCGGATTCGCGCGCGTGGCGCCCATAGGCCTACTTTAGGAACAACAGCGCGGCCGGGCTTGCGCTGGATCAAGCGGTCGTCCGCGCCTCAGACCGCGCGCTTCGCCGGTAGTTCAGGCGGGATACGCGTCGTGATTTGACGCCGCGCAAGGCGAGGCGGTGCCGATCGCGCTAAGTTGCCTGCATCCCACACTTGGATTTCGAAGGAGTTCCCATGCAAGCACCGAAGACGATCCTGCTTCACCTGGACGGTTCAGCGCGCGCCGCGGAGCGCGTCAAGGTCGCCCGGCAACTGGCTGAGGCCTTCGATGCCGAAGTCACGGGCTTGCCATGCACGCTGTCAGCGCTCATGCGCTTTCCCTATGCGGTGGAAGGAGCGGCAGAAGCCGTGGCGATCATGCTGGAGCTCGACCAGGAATGCCGGGACAAGGCCTATGCGACTTTCATGGCAGCCGGGGGCGGCTCGCCGCGCCTGCGCTGGGCCGAGCCGATGAGCGATGCGCCCTGGGGCTTCGCCCGGCGCGCCCTGTATGCCGACCTGTTGATCCTGGGCCAGCGCGACGCTGACGACCCCGCCGCCGCCGAACTGCCGGCCGACTTCCTGCCGAGCGTGCTCGTCGAGAGCGGCCGGCCCGCGTTGGTGCTGCCTTACACGGGGCCGATCGCCCCCATCGGGCGCACCGTGCTGGTGGCCTGGAAGGAGTCGCGCGAGGCCGCGCGCGCGGTGTCGGCGGCGCTGCCCTGGATGAGGCAGGCGGAGTCGGTGCACGCGGTCAGCTACGGCGAAGCGGCGGGCGCATCCTTGCAGAGCCTGCAGGACTATCTGGGGCGGCAGGGCGTGAGCGTCTCCGTGCGTCCGGGCGGCCCGGAAGGGGGTGATGCCGGCGAGAAGCTTCTGTCGACGGCCGCGGACATGAGCGCGGACTTGCTCGTGATGGGGTGCTACGGCCACAGTCGCGCGCGCGAATGGGTATGGGGCGGTGCCACGCGATCGATCCTCCAATCCATGACGCTGCCGGTGCTGATGTCGCATTGAGTCGACTGCAGGCACGGGCCTTCGTTCGGGTCATTTTCCCGCGGGCTGCGCAGGGGTGGACCTGGACCCTTTGGCGGCCTCCATCGTCTCTCGCGCGGCATCCCTCGCGGACAGCGCGGCGGCACGCGTGGCCTCCTCGGCGTTCTGCAATGCGTCGCGTGTCGACTGCGCCGCCTTCTCGGCCTCCTCCTTGCTTGACGCCATCACCTTTCTCGCCGCTTCTTCGGCCAGGTCGAGTGCTTCCTTGGTCGCCGCCGATGCCTTCCTGCTTTCTTCCTCCGCCTCGCGCACGGCTTTCTCGGCGGCGTCGAGGGCCTTCCCGGCTGAAGCGGTGGCCTTCTCCTGGAAGCGGTTCGCCGCCTCGGCGGCCTTCTGCGCTGCGCGCCGGATGCCTTCCGCGATTGCCTTGGAGATCTTTCCGGCGTCCATCTTGCCCTGCTCGGTTGCCGCCTTGGCCGCATCGGCCGCCTTTTGCGCGGCGATCTGTGCCTCTTGAGCTGCCTTGGCCGCGGCGTCCCTGGCTTTCTGGGAGGGCGTCGCTGGCGGGTTCAATGGACCGGGTGGGGTGTTGTCCGTCGCGTATGCCGACGCGCTCAAGACGAGGATCCACACGGCGAGAAGACTCTTTGATGTCATGGTTGCTCTCCGACGGATGAGCCGCGAACCCCTCTGTCGAGCCGATCGGCGATCCCGCCGAAGACGGAAGCGGCCAGGGAACAGCATGACGTTAAGCCGGATGGGCATGCAAGAACTTGATCGCGCGCAAGCCCGCCAGCATCGGCGGCGATTCAGGAGAGAGTTGCGTGCCGATTGCGCTGCGTCAAGCTGCAAGCCCTCACGTGTGCGATTCTCGGTCCTGCCCTGTTGAAAGCGAGGAGCGACACCATGTCAACCCACCCACTGACGGCATGCGTTCTGGTCGGCGCGGTCCTGTTCGGTCCCCCGGCGGGTGCTCAATCGCGCGGAGAACTCTTGTACGCGACGCATTGCATCGCCTGCCACACGACGCAGGTGCATTGGCGGGACCGGAGATTGGCCATCGACTGGAACAGTCTCCAGGCGCAAGTGGCGCGCTGGCAAGCCGCAGGTTCGCTGAACTGGAGCGACGAGGACATCATTGCAGTCACGTCACACCTCAACGAGCGCTTCTACGGATTCAAGTTGCCCCCCGGTCCACCGGTGGTGCTGACGCCAGCCGGAGGCGGGCGCCGTTGATGGCGATGCCACGGGCGGATCGCACGCTGGTGACGGCGCTGCGTGAGCACCTGCGCTCTGAAACCGGGCAGGCGGTCGCGCTGATCGAGACCCACATCTCGTGGGTGTTGCTGACCGATCAATTTGCCTACAAGCTGAAGAAGCCGGTTCGCCTGTCCTTCGTCGACTTCGGCACGCTGGCGGCGCGCAAGCACTTCTGCGAGGAGGAACTCCGGCTCAACCGCCGACTGGCGCCCTCGATCTACCTCGAAGTGGTGCCCGTGTGCGGCACGCAGGAGGCGCCACACCTGGGCGGCGAAGGCGCCATCGACTTCGCCGTCTGCATGCGGCGCTTTCCGGAGGACGCGCTGCTGCGCAACCTGCTTCTGGCGGGGCGGTTGAGGACGGATCATCTCGTGCGTTTCGCGCAGCGGTTGGCGGCATTCCATGGGCAAGCGCAGCCCGCGCCGCTGTTCTCGGAGTTCGGCGCGCCGGAGCAGGTGCTGCGTCCGATGACCGACGCGCTGGCGACCCTGCAGGCCGAATACGGCGCCGATCGGCTGCAGGCGGTGCGGACCTGGGTGGCCGAGCGGAGCGCGGGGCTTCGCACGGCATGGACCGGACGACAGCGCGAGGGCGCGGTGCGCGAATGCCATGGCGATCTTCATCTGGCCAATGTGGTGCTCATCGGGACCGAACTGACCGCGTTCGACTGCATCGAGTTCGATCCTGCGCTGCGCTGGATCGACGTGATGAGCGACGTGGCCTTCCTCACCATGGACCTGAAGGCGCACGGGCGCAGCGACCTCGCGCACCGCCTTCTCGACGCTTATCTGCAGCACAGCGGCGACTATGCCGGCGTGCAGGTCTTGCGCGTGTACGAGGTGTATCGGGCGCTGGTGCGCGCGATGGTGGCCTGCCTGCGTGCGCGGTCGGTCGGCGCAAGCGCGCAGCCGGTCGATCCCGACTATCTTGCCTGCGCCGAGGCGCTTGCGGCGCGCGACGCGGCTCCGGCGCCCCGCCTGATGATCACGCACGGGCTGTCCGGCGCGGGGAAATCCACGATCGCGGCGGAGCTGCTGGCGGTCGCGGGCGCGATCCGCATCCGCTCCGACGTCGAGCGCAAGCGGCTCTTCGGCCTGGCACCCCTGCAGCGATCGACCGAGCAGGCGGTGGACATCTACACCCCCGAAGCGACCCGACGGACCTTCGAGCGGCTGGCGGCCTGCGCGCGCACGGCACTGGAGGCCGGCTATCCGGTGATCGTCGACGCGGCCTTCCTGCGGCGAGACGAACGGATGGCGTTCCGGGCGCTGGCGGCCGAACTGCGCGTGACTTTCTCGATCCTTCACTGCCAGGCCACCGAAGCGCAGCTGCGCCAGCGGGTGGTGGCGCGCCGGGCCAGCGGTACCGATGCGTCGGAGGCGAACCTGGCGGTGCTGGAGCGGCAGTTGGCCACCCACGAGGCGCTGGATGGCGAGGAGCGGGCGATGACGCTGGATGTCGCCACCGAAGAGCCACTGGATGTCGCGTCGCTCCTTGACCGCTGGCTCGCCCGGGCCCGGTGACCGCGGTGACCGGCTTCGGATCGACGGCGCATCGCGCCCTTGACCTGGCGCAAGCCATGCGGATGGCGCCTCGGCGAACATCGAGCCTTCCAGAACTCTCGACAGGAGAACACCATGAAGATTCTTCTTGCCGTCGACGGCAGCGACTACACGAAGCGAATGCTCTCCTGCCTGGGCGCGCACAAGGAGTTCTGGGGCGCAGGCCATGACTTCACGGTGTTCCATGCGGTCCTTCCGGTCCCTCACCGGGCGGCGGCGTTCGCGGGACCGGACATCGTCCATGGCTACTACGACGACGATGCCCGGGTCGTGCTCGACCCCGTGCGTGCGCGCCTGGCGGCGGAGGGAATCGAAGCCAGGTTCGTACACAAGGTGGGACATCCGGCGGAGGAGATCGCGTCGTACGCCGAGTCGGGCAAGTTCGACCTGCTGGTCATGGGGTCGCATGGCCAGGGCGCCCTGGCGAACCTGGTGCTCGGCTCGGTCGCCACCAAGGTGCTGGCGCGCTGCGCGGTGCCGGTGCTGCTGGTGCGCTGACGGGCTGCAGTCCGCTCAGGGCTTGAGCTCGCTGCGCCGCGGCAAGTCCGCGCCCCGGCGCGAACACGTGATGGCCGCCGCGGCGACGGCGAATTGCAGGGCCATGCGCAGGCGGGCGACGGACAACGACGCGATGGCGCCGATCGACAGGCTGTCGTGTTCGGCCAGCCAGGTCAACAGCGCCGCCTGGAAGGTGTCGCCGGCACCGACGGTGTCCACCACCGGCAGCGCGACCGCGGGCACGCTCACCGAGCCGGACCGCGTCCAGGCCACCGCGCCGTCGCCGCCGCGCGTGACCACGACGAGGCCCACGCCGCGCGCTATCGCATCGTCGGCGAACTGCTGCAGGCCTGTGCCTGGCGACAGCAGCGAGAGGTCCTCCTCGCTGATCTTGAGCAGGTGCGTGCGCGGCAGCATCCACTGCAGCATGTCGCGCCAGCGTGCCAGGTCGGGCTCGACGTTGAGCCGGATGTTGGGGTCGTAGCAGATCGGCGTGCGCGCGTGCTCGCGCGCCACCAGCGCGCGCAGCGTGGAGGCAATGGGCTCGACCACCGCGGCGTACGAGCCGATCTGGACGGCGCGAATGTCCGCGGGCAGCGAGGCGAGTGTGTCGACTCCGAGTTGTCGGTCGGCGCCGCCTTCGCCGTAGAAGGCGTACGAGGGAACGCCTTGCGCATCGAGCCCCACCAGTCCCAAGGTCGTGGGGGCGTCGACCCGCGCCACCGAAGCGGTGGCGACGCCTTCGTCCTGCAGCGCGCGCATCAGGCGCTCGCCGAGAAAGCCGCGCGACAGCGCGCTGAAGAAGGCCACGGGCTGCCCCAGACGCGCCAGTCCCACCGCGACGTTGAAGGGTGAGCCGCCGACGCGCGCATCGAACGCCATTCCCGTGGGCGTGTCGCCGCTGGCGAACACATCCATCAACGCTTCTCCGCAGACGAGGAACATCGCATTCTCCCAATCGATTCATGGCTGGCGAGCACAGGATTGCAGCCGGCCGGGGAGGCCAGCATGCCGCACGAACAGCGCGCCGAGACCCCGGGAAAGTACCTAATAAATCTAATTGATTTATTAAGTCGGCATGCCCACAATTCTTCTCACGCCGCCATGCATCCCCGCATCGCGGCGCCGGCCTCAGGAAATTCCGCAGTCGGCTCGCCGACCGCTCGACGCACACGGAGACGCCCCATGTTGAAGACTCAGCTTCGGATCGCTTTCACCATTACCGCCGGCCTCTGTGCCGCAGGCATCTCGAACGCGGCGGACCCGCCGGTGATCGGGCTGATCACCAAGACCGATACCAACCCCTTCTTCGTGAAGATGAAGGAAGGGGCGCAGGCCGCGGCCTCCGCGCAGGGCGCGAAGCTGCTCAGCGCAGCCGGCAAGACGGATGGCGACAACGCCGGTCAGGTGACGGCCATCGAGAACATGATCGCCGGGGGCGCCAAGACCATTCTCATCACGCCCAGCGATTCGAAGGCCATCGTGCCGGCGATCAAGAAAGCGCAGGAAAAGGGTGTGATGTTCATCGCGCTCGACAGCCCGGCCGACCCGGTCGACGCCACCGACGCGCTGTTCGCCACCGACAACTACAAGGCCGGCCAGCTTATCGGCCAGTACGCCAAGGCCGCCATGGCCGGCAAGCCGGCCAGGATCGCCACGCTGGACCTGTTCCCGGGCCACCCGGTCGGCGCGCAGCGGCACAACGGCTTCATGTCGGGCTTCGGGCTGCAGGCGGCCGATGCGAAGAGCAACGAACTCTCGAAGAGCCCGGAGATCGTCTGCATGGCCGACAGTTTCGGCGACCAGGCCAAGGGCCAGACCGCGATGGAAAACTGCCTGCAGAAGAACCCCGACATCAACGTCGTCTACACCATCAACGAACCCGCGGCGGCGGGCGCCTACCAGGCGCTGAAGGCGGCGGGCAAGGAAAAGGGCGTCGTCATCGTCTCGGTGGACGGCGGCTGCGCTGGCGTGAAGAACGTCAAGGCCGGCGTGATCGCGGCCACCTCGCAGCAATACCCGCTCAAGATGGCGTCGATGGGTGTCGCGGCCGGCGTCCAGTACGCCAAGGACGGCAAGAAGGTCAAGGGCTATACCGACACCGGCGTCACGCTCATCACCGACAAGCCGATGGGCGGCGTGGAGAGCAAGGACACCAAGGTCGGCACCGAACTGTGCTGGGGCAACAAGTAGGAGGCACACATGCCGGCTGCCGAGCTCACCGAACGATCCGGAGACGCCATGACATCGACCAAGTCCTCCAGGCTTCCGCCCATTGCCACGCTCGGCCCGCTGATCGCGCTGCTGCTGGCGGTCGTCTTCTTCACGACGCAGAGCGACCGCTTCCTGTCGGTGCAGAACTTCTCGCTGATCCTGCAGCAGGTGATGGTGGTGGGCACGATCGCGATCGGCCAGACGCTGGTCATCCTGACGGCGGGCATCGACCTCAGCTGCGGCATGGTGATGGCGCTCGGCGGCATCGTGATGACCAAGCTGGCGGTGGCCAGCGGCCTGAACGAATACCTCGCGATCTTGTGCGGGCTGCTCGCGTGCATGGCCTTCGGCCTGCTCAACGGGTTGCTCGTGACCCGCATCCGCCTGCCTCCGTTCATCGTGACGCTGGGCACGATGAATATCGCGTTCGCGATCACGCAGTTGTATTCGGGTGCCCAGACCGTCACCGACCTGCCGCCGGCGATGACTTTCTTCGGCAACACCATCTCGCTCGGCGGCGCGGCCGTCAACTACGGCACCTTGCTCATGATCGCGATGTATGTCTTCATGTGGTGGGGCCTGCGCGACACCCAACCGGGCCGCCACGTCTATGCCGTGGGCAACAACCCCGAGGCCACGCGCCTGACCGGCATTGCGACCGACCGGGTGCTGCTGGGCGTGTATGTGACGGCGGGCCTGTTCTACGGCATCGCATCGCTGCTGTCGGTGGCGCGCACCGGTGTCGGCGACCCGAACGCGGGGCAGACCGAGAACCTCGACGCCATCACGGCGGTGGTGCTCGGCGGCACCAGCCTGTTCGGCGGCCGCGGCATCATCCTGGGCACCCTGCTGGGCGCGCTGATCGTCGGCGTGTTCCGCAACGGACTCACGCTGATGGGCGTGTCCTCGGTCTACCAGGTCCTGATCACGGGCGTGCTCGTCATCCTCGCCGTCACGACCGATCAGCTGTCACGCAAGGGAGCCCGTTGATGAACACGCCATCCCAAGGCACGCCGCCGCTCGTGATGGAAGCGCGCGGCCTGGTCAAGCGCTACGGCAACGTCACCGCACTGGACGGCGCCGACTTCGAATTGCGCGCGGGCGAGATCATGGCGGTGATCGGCGACAACGGTGCCGGCAAGTCGTCGCTGATCAAGGCCCTGTCGGGCGCCACCATTCCCGACGAAGGCGAGATCAAGCTCGACGGCAAGACCATCCACTTCAAGTCGCCGATCGACGCCCGCCGCGAAGGCATCGAGACCGTCTACCAGGACCTGGCCGTGGCGCCGGCGATGACCATTGCGGAGAACCTCTTTCTCGGCCGCGAGATCATCAAGACGGGCTTCCTGTCTCGCCTGCTGCGCATCATCGACAAGAAGAAGATGCTCGACGAAAGCACCGCGCGGATGAACGACCTGAAGGTCGGCATCCGCTCGATGACGCAGGCCGTCGAAACTCTCTCCGGCGGGCAGCGCCAGTGCGTGGCGGTGGCGCGCAGCGCGGCCTTCGCGCGGCACGTGGTGATCCTCGACGAGCCGACCGCCGCGCTCGGCGTGAAGGAGGGAAACATGGTGCTCGAGCTGATCCGGCGCGTGCGCGACAAGGGCCTGCCGGTGATCCTGATCAGCCACAACATGCCGCATGTGTTCGAGATCGCCGATCGGATTCACATCGCGCGGCTCGGCAAGCGCGCCTGCATCGTCAACCCGAAGAAGATCAGCATGAGCGACACGGTCGCGGTCATGACGGGCGCCATGCGTCCCGACGAACTGCCCGCCGAAGCCCTTGACTGACACCCGCGCCCGATACATTCCAACATGCCAATGAACCTCCCTCCATGGCTCGGCCCCGAGCCGCTCGAAGGCGTGCTCGCTCGCGAACTTTCGCCATGAACAGCGGCGAGATTGCAGTTCGGCTGCGCCCGCGCGGCTCCAACCAGGTGGGCATGGGCCAGTTCAACGAGCGCGTGGTGCTGCAGGCGATCCGCCTGCATGGCGCGCTGCCGAAGGCCGAAATCGCGCGCCTGACCAACCTCACGGCCCAGACGGTGCAGATCATCATCGCGCGGCTGGAAGCCGACGGGCTGGTGCTCAAGCACGCACCGGTGCGCGGCAAGATCGGCCAGCCGTCGGTGCCGATGGCATTGAACCCGGATGGCGCCTTCTCGATCGGCATCAAGATCGGCCGGCGCAGCCTCGACGTGCTGCTGGTCGATTTCACCGCCCAGGTGCGCGAGCGCCTCACGCTGGACTACGAGTTCCCCGACCCCGACACGCTGTTCGACGAGATCCGTGCGCGCCTGGCGACGCTGCGCAAGGCGCTCGGGCCCAAGCGCGCGCAGCTGCTGCACGGCATCGGCATTGCGGCCCCGCTGTCGCTGGGCGGCTGGCAGTCGCTGCTCGGCGTGGCGCCGGAGCAGGCCGGCAAGTGGACTTCGATCGACATCCGCGGGCGGGTGGCGGCCATGACCCAGCTGCCGGTCGAGCTGGTCAAGGACACGACGGCCGCTTGCGTGGCCGAACTGGTGGCCGGGCGCGGACGCAGCATCCGCAGCTTCTTGTACCTCTTCATCGACACCTTCATCGGCGGCGGGCTCGTGATCGACAGCCACTTGCGCAGCGGCGGGGCCGGCAACGCGGGCGCCGTGGGGTCGATGTCGCTCGGCCTGGGTGGCGCCGACGGCGCACCGCCGCCCCAGTTGCTGAGCGTGGCGTCGCTGTTCACGTTGGAGGCGCTGTACGCACAGGCCGGGCTCGATGTCGGTGCCGTGGCGGACGAACGCGCGGTCGCGCCGCCATGGCTGCCGGTCACGCGCGCGTGGATGCAGCAGACGAGCCCGGCGATCGCACTGGCGATCCACAGCGCGACGGCGCTGCTCGAGCTCGACGGGGCGATCATCGACGGGTCGTTCAGCCGCGAGATGCTCGCCGAGGTGCTCGCGGCGGTCGACGGCGCGCTCGACCGCTACAGCTGGGAAGGCGTGGCCCGTCCCAAGGTGCTGGCCGGCGCGATCGGCGCCGATGCGCGCGCCATCGGCGGCGCGCTGCTGCCGTTGTACGCGAACTTCGCTCCCGATCGCGATCTGTTCCTCAAACTCGATCGATGATCCACGTGCTCGGTGATCGCTCGCCGTAGAGGCATCGTCGGTCGCTGGTTCAAGGATTCAGCGGAATGCGGATGATGGCAATCGCGACACCGGTCAAGAGGGTGGCCGCGACCACCGCATCCCATCCGATCGCGCGGGGGCGCAGTTGCTTCCAGACGCCACCGGCAACGAAGACGCCTGCGATGGTCGCGGCGAAGAAGGGGCAGAAGTAGCTCAGGTTCATGGGCTACGGCAGCAGAGGTCTCGAACTGAGCGGGTGGTCTTGGTTTTCCATGGAGGTGAATCGTACTGTGCGAGTTCGGCGGGTAGCCTGGCGCGGCCACGCCCTGCGCGCAACATTGACCAGCCTGGATTGAATGTATATACTTTTTGTATATATTTCGAAGGAACACCGCATGACCTACGCCCGTGTCTTCCAATCCGGCAACAGCCAAGCCGTGCGCCTGCCCAAGGAGTTCCGGTTCAACTCCGAACAGGTCGAGATCTTTCGCCAAGGCAACGACATCGTCTTGCGCGAGCGGCCCGTCAGCGCCGTCGCCATTTTTGACGCCCTGATCGCCATGCCGGCCGACTTCATGGCCGACGGACGCAACGACAGCCCCCCTCAAGAGCGGGAGACGTTTTGAATGGCCATCCGCTTCCTGCTCGACACCAACATCTGCATCTATATCGCCAAGCACAATCCGCCCGCCGTTCGAGCGCGCTTCGAGCGACTCAGCGCCGATGCACTGGCCATGTCGGTCATCACCCTGGGCGAGTTGCGACACGGCGCCGAAAAAAGCCAAGCCCGTGCCAAGGCCCTGGCCGCGCTGCAACGGCTGCAAAGCGCGATCCAGGTCGCGCCGCTGACCGATGCCGTGGGGCAGCACTATGGCGAGATTCGCAGTGTGCTGGAGCGCGCAGGGACGCCCATCGGCAACAACGATCTCTGGATTGCGGCGCACGCCCGCGCTGAAGGTTGGGTGCTGGTCACCAACAACGAACGTGAGTTCCGTCGCGTGGAGGGTCTGGCGGTTGAGAACTGGGTCGGCGGAGCATCCGGCAGTTCTTAGGCTGGCGCTTGCACGTCTGCTGCCCGAACAGCCCTCTTCGTCAACTAACCCGAAGCGCAAACTCCGCCGCCGCGCAAATCGCGCCATCCACCTCGCCCGGCAACGCCTTGCCATAGGCCAGGAAGCCATGGGTCACCCCGGGCACCTCCATGGTTTCGACGGCATTGCCGGAGGCTCGCAGCGCCGCGGCCAGGGCGAGCGTCTGGTCGCGAAGGATGTCGATCTCGGCCGCCAGCAGGAAGGCACGGGGAAGGGCGCCGAGGTCGACGCCGCCATCGAGCGCAAAGGCCGTGTGAGGCGGTATTGCAGCGTTTGGATCGCCCTCAGGGCCGGGTTCCTGGCCCAGGTAGGCGCGCAGATAGCGCTCCTGCGCCGCGATCGACAGGCCATGGCGCCCATCGCCGAAGGCCGCCATGCTCGCGCCCGCGAACGACCGCGTGTAGACGCCATAGAACAGCAGCAGCGCCTCGGGCCAGGCGCGATTCGTCTGCCGGTCCTCGGTGCGCTGGCGATCGCGCAGTCGGATCGTTGCCTCGAGCGCGAGGTTGGCGCCGGCCGAATCGCCGGCCACGATCAGGCGGGCGCCCGGGTGTTCCCGCGCCGCCTGGTCGATTGCCGCGATGCAGTCCTGCAGACCCGCGGGGTACGGATGCTCGGGCGCCAGCGCGTAGTCGACGGACCAGACCTCGCAGCACAAGGCCTCGGCCAGCCGCCGCACAATGGACTCGTGGGTGCGCGGCGAGCCCACGCACCAGCCGCCGCCGTGCAGGTAGACCGCCACGCGATCGCTTTCGCAGCGTCGCGGCGTCACGATCTGCAGCTCGACCGAGCGGCCTTGCGTTTCGAGCCGCCGCGACGAAAGCGCGCACGGCGGACCGTCGTCGAGCCAGGGCTCGCGCTCGGCCAGCAGTTGCGCGCGCGCTTCCGGAAAGGGCAGCGCATAGCGGCTCGGCTGCCCGGCGCGGGCTGCCGCAAGACGCGTGAGAAGCGCCGCCATCGCGGCATGCGGTTCGGGCGGCGGATGCGTGGCTGGAGAAGAGGGCAGAGTCATCGTCGTGCGGTCTGCGAAGGGCTGCCCGCGCCTGCGATTCAGCCTTGCGCCTTCCAGGCCACGGCATCGATCTCGACCCGCCACGCCGGACGGGCCAGCGCCTGCACGATCAGCAGCGTCGAAGCCGGCCGCGCCTCGCCGAGGTAGCCGGCCCGCACCGCCGCATAGGCGGCCATGTCGTTGGCGTCCACGAGAAAGTGGTTCACCTTGACCAGGTCGGCCACGCCCATGCCGGCATCGGCCAGCACGGCGAGCAGGTTGCGCCAGGCCACATGCGCCTGCGCTTCGAAGCTCTCGGGGACCGTGCCGTCGACGTCGATCGCGACCTGGCCGGCAATGTGCAGCCAGCGACCGCCAGCGGGCGCCGAGACGCCATTCGAATAGGCGCCGGCCGGCGCGGCGATGGTGGAAGGGTTGTGTTTTTTCATGGCCATGCAGGGTGTGGATTCAGGGAGGGGCCAGCAGCGCGAAGGCATCGCGGAACAGCGCGTTGCCGCCATCGCCGAGGTCGTCGAGGATGTCGAAATGGGTGCGCTCCGGCACGATGCGCAGCGTCGCCGCGCAGCCCGCGCGCCGCAGATGCTCGGCATAGTCGATCGACTGGCCGCGAAATCCTTCGGTCTCGGCGCCGCCGACGGCCAGGAGGTGCTTCGTCGCGCGCTCGGCCGGCCCTGCCATCGGACTGAGCGCGCGCGCCTCGCGTTCGTCGAGCCGGATGTCGGCATTGATGCTGGTGTGGCGCAAGGGCTCGAGGTCATAGACGCCGCTGACGCCGACGAAGGCGGCGGCCTGCCAGCCCTGCGGGCCGTCGAGCACGCAGGCGCCGAGTTGCGCGCCCGCGGAATGGCCGGCGACGAGCATGCGCGCGCTGTCGACGCCGAGCTCCTGCGCGTGCCCGCGCAGCCAGGCCATCGCCTCGCCGACCTCCGCGACGATGTCCGACACCCGCAGCGCCGGCGCCAGGTCGTAGCCGATGAAGGCCGCGTGGACGCCGCGCTGGAGCCAGGGGGCGGCGAGGAAGGTGAAGATGCCGCGCTCCAGCGCCCGCCAGTAGCCGCCGTGGATGAAGACGAACAGCGGTGCGGCCGCCGTGGCCGGATGCGGCGTCGGCAGGAAGTCGAGCAGGCATCCTCTCGACGCGGCATAGCGCCGCGTCTGGAGCCCTGGCATGGCGCGGCGCAGGTCGGCGCTCGCGCGGGCCTGGCGCTCGTAGACCGCATTGCGCTCGGGGTGCCGCGAGCGCAGGGCGTATTCGCTTTCGAGGGCCGGGTCCACCGGCGGCAACAGCTGGGGGTCGGCGGGCTCAAAGTCCAAGGTAGGCCTCCCGCACGCGGTCGTCGTCGCGCAAGGCCGCAGCCGCGCCCGAGAGCGTGATCGCGCCGCTTTCCATCACGTGGCCGATGTCCGCATGGGCGAGCGTGATGCTCGCGTTCTGCTCCGACACCAGGATCGTCAGCCCGCCGCGCTGCAGCTGCTTGAGCGCGGCGAAGACCTGCTCGACGATCACCGGCGCGAGCCCCATCGACGGTTCGTCGAGCGCGAGCAGGCGCGGGCCCGACATCAGTGCGCGGCCGATGGCGAGCATTTGCTGTTCGCCGCCCGACAAGGTGCCCGCGGCCTGGGCGAGCCTTTCTTCCAGCCGCGGAAAGGTCGACAGCACGAAGGCCAGCCGATCGTCGAGGTTGTTCTTGCGCCGCGGGAACAGGTCGGTGAAGGCGCCCATCTGCAGGTTGTCCTTCACGCTCAGCGGACCGAATACGCGCCGGCCCTCCGGCACCAGCGCGAAGCCCTTCGAGACGATGCGCGCGGCCGGCAGCCGCGCGATGTCCTCGCCAGCGAACGCGATCGAACCGCGCACCGGCCGCAGCAGCCCCGACAGCGCCTTCATCGTGGTGGACTTGCCGGCGCCGTTGGCGCCGATCAAGGCATGGAAGGAGCCGGGCTCCATCGCGATCGCGACGTCGTGCAGCACGTCGGAGGCGCCGTAGCCCGCGTGCAGGCCCTGGATGTCAAGCAGTGGCATGCGCCGCCTCCCCACCCAGGTAGGCGCGGATCACCTCCGGGTTGCGCGAGACTTCCGCGGGCCGGCCCTCGGCGAGCCGCTTGCCGTGGTTCATCACCAGGATCTCGTCGCAGGCGCTCATCACGACCCGCATGTTGTGCTCGACCAGCACCACGGTCACGCCGTCTGCATTGATCGCGCGGATCACTTCGAGGATGCGGTTCTGCTCCGCCAGCGGCACGCCCGCGATCGGTTCGTCGAGCAGCAGCAGCCGCGGCCTCGAGGCCATCGCACGCGCGATCTCGAGCAGCTTGGCATCGGCGAAGCCGAGGTCCGCCGCGAGCGTGCCGGCGCGCGCCTCGAGCCCGAGCAGCGCGAGCAGGCGCCAGGCCTCGGCCTCGGCACCGCGCTCCTCGGCCAGCGCGCCGCCGAACAGGCCCGACCACCAGCCGCCGGCCAGGCGCGGATGGGCGCCGACCATGACGTTCTCGAGCACGCTCATCGCCGGGAACAGCTGCAGGTTCTGGAAGGTGCGCGAGAGGCCGAGCGCCGCGCGCTGGTGCGGACGCAGCGCCGTGATGTCGCGGCCGTCGAGCCTGACGCTTCCGCGCGTGGGCGCCGTGACGCCGGCAACGGCATTGAACAGGGTGGTCTTGCCGGCGCCGTTGGGGCCGATGATGCCCTTGATGATGCCGGGCGCGACCGTGAACGAGAGCTGGTCCACCGCGTGCAGGCCGCCGAAGCTCACGCTCAGCGACTGCACCTCGAGCGCGGGGCCCGGCGCGGGCGCGGCGGCGAGGCCGGGGACGGGCCTGCGTTCCAGGCTTGCTTCAGGCAAGGCCATGGCGCGCCACCTTTTCTTTCTTCGGCTCCGGGACCACGGTCTTCCTGCGCCGGCCGAGGCGGGCGGCCAGGCTCGCGATGCCGCCGGGCAGGAACAGCAGCACCACCACCATGCCGGCGCCGAACACGAGCAGCTCGGCATCCTGGATGCGGCGCAGCAGCTCGGGCACCGCGGTAAAGACCGCGGCCCCGAACAGCGGGCCCCAGAACCGGCCCCAGCCGCCGATGGCCACCATGACCACCAGCAGCACCGAGGCCGAGAAGCTGAAGGTCTCCGGCGAGGCGTACTGGTTGAAGTGGACGTAGAGCGCACCCGCCAGCCCCGCGGCCACCGCCGAGGCCATGAAGGCCGCGAGCTTGCTGCGGAACGGGTCGATGCCCATGCTGTCGGCCGCCACCTCGCTGCCCGAGACCGCGCGCAAGGCGCGGCCTGCGCGGCTCGCGAGCAGCGAGGCCACGAGCAGCATCACCGCCAGGCCACCGAGCCACGCGAGCCAGAAGAAGCGCGCGGGCGTGTCGAAGGCGAAGCCGAACAGCGCGATCGGCGGCACGCCCGACAGCCCGTTGGGCCCGCCGGTGACCGACACCAGTTCGTTGAACAGCACCGACAGGATCGCGTTGAAGCCCAGCGTCGCCATGCTCAGGTAGTGTCCGCGCAGCCGTAGCGCCGGCAGGCCGATCACGAAGGCCGACAGCGCCGCGCCGGCCATCGCGGCCAGCGCGCCGATCGCCGGCGGCACGCCCCAGCGTACCGAGAGCACGCCCGACAGATAGGCCCCCAGGCCGAAGAAACCGGCCTGGCACAGCGAGATCTGCCCTCCGTAGCCCATCACGAGATTGAGCCCGCCCAGCAGCAGCAGGTTGATGAAGAAGAAGATGCCGAGACTCAGCACGTAGTCGTTGCCCGCGACCAGCGGCCAGGCGGCAAACAGGAGCCAGACCACGGCGACGTGCCGGATGCGCAGGCTGCGCTCGCGAAGCGGCGAGGAGGCAAGAGGAAGGGCGGCGGGGTGCTTCATACGCGCTCCACGGCATGGCGCCCGAGCAGGCCCGAGGGACGCAGGAACAGCGTCGCCAGCAGCGCGACGAAGGCGACCGCATCCTTGAAGTGCGAGGACAGCAGCCCGCCCGACAGCGCCTCGAGCAGGCCCAGCAGCAGCCCGCCCACCAGCGCGCCCGGCAGGCTGCCGAGGCCGCCGAGCATGGCGGCCGAGAAGCCCTTGAAGCCGAGCACGGTGCCGTGGTCGAAAGAGGTCAGCGTGAGCGGCGTGATCACGATGCCCGCGATGGCGCCGAAGGCCGCCGCCAGGCCGAAGGACAGCGCCATCGCCATGCGCGGCTCGATGCCGCAGAGCGCCGCGGCCTCGGGCTGGGCCGCGACCGCGCGCATCGCGCGGCCGAGCACGGTGCGCTCGAAGAACCAGTGCGCGCCGACCATGACCAGGGCGCAGGTGCCGACGATCCACAGGGTCTGCGGATGGATGCGCAGGGCGCCGAGCACGATCGGCGTGCTGCCCGAGAAGCCCGGCAGGCTCATCGGGTTCTTGCCGAGCACGAGCATCACCAGGCTCTTGAAGCAGATCGCCACTGCGATCATCACGAGCGTGACCGTCAGCGGGCTTTGGACCGGCAGGCGGCGCACGACGAAGCGTTCGCTGAGCAGCGCGAGCAGCACGACGGCCGCGATCGCGCAGGGCACCGCAAGGCCCAGCGGCACCTGGGCCGCGACGGCCGCGGCGGCGACCATGCCGCCCATCATCACCCACTCGCCCTGCGCGAAGTTGATCGCGCCGGTGCTCTTGAAGATGACGTTGAAGCCGAGCGCCACGAGCGCGTAGACGCTGCCGGTCGAAATACCGGACAGCAGCAGGTTGGGCAGTTGATCCACCAGGGGCTCGATGTTCAGAGGCGGCCGAGCCGGGGATGGTCGAGCGCCGGCAGCTCGAGGCCGATGGCGTCGAGGCGGTCGCGGCAGTCGGCGAGGTGTTGCCTGAAGACCTGCACCTCGGCCTCGGCGCCTGCGGCTCCGAGACCCGCCGCGGCCACGCGGTCGAGATCGGCGATGTCGGCCGAGGCGTCGATCGCGGTCGCAAGGCCGACGCAGCGCGAGCCCGCCAGCTCGACCTGCATCAGGTGCTGCACCAGGGCCTGCACGGCCGCGGCGCGCTCTTCGTTCGACATCAGCGGCGCGCGCCGCTCGATGTAGAGCCAGCCGAAGCGGGCATGACGCTCGCGCGCCTCGACGCAGCGCGCCAGCAGCGCCCTGGCGACGGGCTCGCGGGTCTGCGCGAGCCAGGCGCCGGCCAGCGCATGCTCGAGGCCGTCGCCGAAGGTGCAATGGGTCAGCACGTGGCCGTCGAGCGAACGGTCGGCGTCGAGCGCATCGCGGTGCAGCCCGCGGTTGAAGAGCGGCTGCCAGTGCGGGTCGGCGGGCGTGTCCAGGTAGCCGCCGCAGGCCTCGGCATAGCGATGGAACGACTCGACGTTCCAGGCCTCCTCGGTGTTGCGCACCGTCAGGAAGTACTTGGGGTCGGCCTCGCGGTCGAGCTCGAGGCAGAAGCGGATCACCAGCGCCGGCGTTTCGGCCAGGCCCGTGTATTCGAGCCAGGCGCGGCGGCTCCAGACGCGCCGTGCGGCGTCGAGCGCGGCCGGATCGTGCGCGCGGGCATCGAAGGCGTCCCACGGAATGTCGAGCTCGGGCGCCCAGCGGGCCTTCTTCGAATCCTCGTAGAGCGTGCGGATGGCCTGGTCGGACTGGCGCAGGTCGAGCGGGAAGCGGCGCTCGATGCGGATGGCGGTGCGTGCGGGCGACGCGGCGGTGGAATCGGGGTGCGGCACGGCGGTGCTCCTTGGCAAGGTCGACGAAGAAGGCGGGCGGCGGAAGATGAGGGGCCTGTGATGGGCCAGCGGCGCGCAGCGCCTAGAACGGCCCCTCGATCTTCGGGTGGCGGAACATCGGGATCTCGATGCCCCAGTTGTCGCGCATGCGTTCGCGCATCGCGGCGATCGATTGGAGGAACACCGGCTTTTCGAGGGCCTCGGTGGTCGCGCCCAGGCCTGCCTGGTGGGTGATCTCGTCGACCTCCATCTCGGCCGTGGACGAGGGGTTGGCGGGCGCGAGCCAGGAGCTGTGGTAGCCGTTGAGCTCCACCTTCTCGATCATGTTGATGACCGCCTGGCGCACCACGTCCTTCTCCTGCGCGCTCATCTGCGGCATGCGCTGCTCGAGGAAGGCCCAGCCGAAGGCACAGTGCCGCACCTCGTCGCGCAGGATGGCCTTGACCACCTGGCGTGCGACCGGGTTCACCGTGATCTCGGTCAGATGGCGGAACACATCGAAGGCGATTTCCTCGGCCGCGCAGACCAGGGCCGCGATCGTGCCTTCGAGAGAGATCGCCGGATCGAGCGCCACCTTGCGGATGCCGTGCGAGGCCACCGAACCCTGGAACGCGACCGCGGCCGGCTGGTCGAAATAGCCGCCGAGGGCCTCGGCCATGCGAAAGCAGACCTCGGCATGGCGCGATTCCTCCTGCGAGCGGATCGAGAAGAACAGCGCCATGTCCGGCGGGCAGCGCTCGTGGCAGAAGCGGATCTGCAGCGCCGGGCTTTCCGAGATCGCGCCGTACTCTCCCCAGGCGCGCCGGCTCCAGTACATGCGCGCGGCGCGGCGCTGCTCGTCGGTGTACTGCTCGGGGTGGAGCTGGTCCCAGTCGATGTCGGTGGCCGGGTTCCATTGCATCCGGGTCGCGGTGTGGAACAGCTCGCGGATGCGCCGGTTCTCGACGCCGAGCTTCAAGGGGAACCGGCTCTCGGGCACATCGATGATGGTGGCGGCATCGGGGAACAGGGCCCGGGGCGCCGCGGACTGCGCAAGGGTGGCGTTGGTCATGGCTGCATTCACTCGCGATGGATCACTTGTAGTCGGCCAGCTGGAAGGCACCATCGCGGTAGCTCAGCAGCACCAGGTCATCCTTCGACAGCCCCGAGTGGCGCTGCGGGCTGAAATTGAAGACGCCGCCGACACCCGGCCATTTGTCGATGCCCGCCAACGCGTCGCGGACCTTGGTGCGGTCCGCGCCGCCGGCGCGATCGATCGCGGTGCGCGCGAGGTAGATCGCGTCGTAGGTCTGCGCGGCGAACTGGTTCGGCTTGCGCTTGTACTTGGCCTCGAAGGCCTTGGTCAGCGCGGCAATGCGCTCCTTCTGCGGATCGCCGTCGGGCAACTGCGCGCCGATCGGGAACTTGACCGACACCAGCAGCACGTTCTTGGCCGCATCGCCGGCCAGGTCCATGTAGCGCTTGTCGACGAAGCCGTAGCTGTGGATCAGGTTCATCTGTTCCATGCCCAGCTGCTGCGCCTGCTTGAGGAACACCACGCCGGCCGGCGTGACGGTCCAGCAGATGACCGACTGCACGCCGGCGGCCTTGATCTTGCCGAGCTGCGGCGTGAGGTCGGTGTCGGAGGGGTTGAAGCTCTCGTACATCACGTCGAGCCCGCGGCGCGCCGCCACCTTCTTGAGCTGGACCGCGGCGCCCTGGCCGAAGCCGCTCGAGTCGCCGAGGAAGGCGATCTTCTTGATGCCCTTCTTGGCGTAGTAGTCGGCGAGCCGCTCCATCACCTGCTCGTCGTCGGCCGTACTCTTGAAGGTCCACTGGCGCTCGGCCACCGGCGTCACGATGTCCATCGCGCCCTCGGTCGAGATGAAGGGCACCGAGGCCTTCTCGGTGAGCCCGAGCATGGCGATCGCCATGCCGCTCATGTTGCCGCCGCCCACGATCATGTCGACCTTGTCCTGGTCGAGCAGGCGGCGCGTGGCGGTCAGGCCCTTCTGGGTCTGGCTCTCGGCGTCGTAGAACACCCAATCGATCTTCTTGCCGCCCACGCCGCCCTTGGCATTGATCTCCTCGACCGCGAGCTCCATGCCGGCCTTCATGTCCTCGCCGAGGAAGGCCGCGGGGCCGGTGACGGAGAGGATCGAGCCGACCTTCACGGTGGCCTGCGCGAACGCGGACGACGTCGCGGCGAACGACAGGGTCGCCGCCAGCAACACCGACAAAGACATCTTCGGGAACAGTTCACGATTCATCACGACACTCCTCGAAACAACGGTGGAAGTTGGGGCCCTGGATGCGGGCCGGTGCGGGAAAGGAAGGAGGGCGCTTCATGCCTCGGCGGGCTGGACGGCCTTGACGCGGACATCGGAGCGCCCGATGTCGCCATCGATCTCGAGCGGGCCGCTGAACTTGTAGCGGACCTGGTCGGCGCGATAGACCGAGATGCCGGTGAAGGCCGGCGTGCCTCCCGCGGCGAAGTAGGTCATCTCGCGCACGAGGACCGGCGCGGCCGGGTGGATATTCAGTCGCTCGGCATATTCCTCGCCGGCCAGGGCGGCTTCGATCTGGGTGTCGGCGCGCTCGATCGCGACCTGGGACCGCAGCACCTGCAGCAGCGAGACGTTCTCGAATTCCTTGAGCGCGATCTCGCCTGCGATGGCCAGCGGGATGTAGCGCAGGTCCCAGGCCACGCGCAACTCACCCGACAGGCGCAGGCGCTCCATGCTCAGCACCTCGGTGCGCGCGGGCAGGCCCAGCGCCTTCGCGAAATGGGCCGGGCAGGGGGTGCGTTCGACCTTCAGGTTGGCGACCTGCAGCGAACGGCCGCTCTGCGCCCATTGGCCCGAGAAGTCGCTGCGCGCGGCGAAGGACTCCTCGATCTTGTCTCGGTTGACGAAGGTGCCGAAGCCGCGGCGCCGGCGCACCAGGCCTTCGCCCTCGAGTTCGGTCAGCGCCTGGCGCACGGTGGCCCGGCTCACGCCGAAGATGCGCTGCAGGTCCTGGTCGGTGTAGAAGCGGTCGTCCTCGGCCGGCCAGGACATGAGCTTGGCCTGCAGGCTGCGCTTGACCTGCGCGTAGAGCGGCAGCGGGGAGTCACGGTCGATCGTTGGCGAAATGCTCATGGGGCGATCACGGTCTCGTTGGCGCGGGCAACGCCGCGGCGGCTCAGGATTCCCGTTCTGGCTGACGTCCAGGCGTGAATGTCAGGTTGTCCGGTTATACGGACTATATGTATTGAAATTGACAGAAATATTGGGGTTTATGCGTAGATGATGTCTCTATAAGATATATTTCAGATAAATCTTATGAAGTCTTGCCGTCGGCAAGCCAAGGAGCGGACATTGACTGCCACCGAGTTGTGCACCGAGGAAGAAATCTCGCGCATGGTCCATGCGTTCTATGCGCGGGTGCGCCAGGACGAAGTCCTGGGCCCGATCTTCGACACGCATATCGACGACTGGGATCCTCACCTGGCCAGGCTGGTGGACTTCTGGTCGGCCATCCTGCGACGCACCGGCCGTTTCACGGGCGCGCCGATGCCCAAGCACGCGGTGCTGCCCGGCCTGACCGCGGCGCTGTTCGAGCGCTGGCTGGACCTGTTCCGCGAGACCGCCGGCGCGCAAGCCAATCGCGCCATGGCCGAAGAGGCCCAGGCGATGGCGCAGCGCATCGCGCAAAGCCTGTGGATGGGCTACCAGGCAAGCCGCGATCCGGATGCCCTGCCGACGGAGTTGTCGCATGGCTGAGCTGCTCCACATCGAAGAGCCCGCGGGCACGAGGGCGCCGCCGCCGCAGTGGAAGGCCTTCCTCGAGCTCGGGTTCCGGCCGCTCTATCTGGCGGGCAGCTTCTGGGCCGCGGTCTCGGTGGCCTTGTGGGTCTTTGCGCCAGGCTGGCTCGGCGGCACGCTGGCCGGCGTTGCCTGGCATGCGCACGAGATGCTCTGGGCCTTCATCGCCACCATCGCGGTGGGCTTCCTCCTCACGGCGGGCAGCAACTGGACCGGGATCAATCCGTTGAAGGGGCGCGCCCTGGGTGTGCTGTGCGTGCTGTGGGTGTTGGCGCGGGTGGGCTTTCTCGTGCCGGGGCAGGGCGCCTTCTGGCTGGCCGCGTGCTGCGAACTGCTGTTCTTCGGCTGGGCCGCGGCCGCGCTGGGCCGTGCCATCTACGGCGCACGCAGCCGGCGCAACTACGGCGTGCCGCCGCTCGTGCTGGCTCTCGGCGTGGCCGATGCGCTGTACCTGCGCGCGGCTAGGCTGGGCGACCATGCGCTGCTGATGCAGCGCTTGGACACCGGCCTGCTGTGCATGGCGGTGATCGCACTGCTGGTGGCGCGCCGGGTGATTCCGTTCTTCGCGATGCGCGCGCTGCCCGGCCTGTCGATTCCCATGCACACGCGCAGCGGTCATTGGCAGCTTGGCGCGGGCGGCCTGGCCATCGGCTTCGGGCTGCTGGGCCAGATGCCCGCCATGGCCGCGGCCCTGGCCGTGGCCGGTGCCATCGCACTGCGGCAGGTCATGGCCTGGAAGCCCTGGGCGGTGCGGCGCGCGCCGCTGCTCTGGGTCCTGTATCTCGGCTATGCCGCGCTCGGCGCAGGCTTGCTGGTGGCGGCCGCGCACGCGGCGGGCTGGGTGCTGCGGGCGGCCTGGCCGGTGCACGTGATCGCTGTGGCCGGCCTGTCGGTGCTGATCATCGGCATGGTGACGCGCACGGCCCTGGGCCACCTGGGGCGGCCCCTGCGCGCGGACCGCACCCTGGTGGCTTGCTATCTGCTCGTGATCGCCGCCGCCGCGCTGCGCCTGCTGGCCCTGCTGCCGACGGACCTGGCGCTCGGCGCGCTGCATGCGTCGGCCGGCGCCTGGGTGCTCGCCTTCGCGCTGTACCTGTGGCGCTTCTTCCCCGTGATGATCCGGCCCCGCGTCGACGCGGCGGCCGCGCCGCAGGTGCTCAAGCCCGGCCTGCGCCTGCGTGCGACGAAGTGAACGGAAAGCCCCATGCGCCTGACGATGATGACCGACTACGCGCTGCGCCTGTTGATGTACGTGGCGCAGCAGCCGCAGCGGCTGTGCACCATCGCCGAGGTCGCGCAGGCCCACGGCGTTTCCGAAGCGCACCTGATGAAGGTGACGCACCAGCTCGGCCTGCAGGGCTGGATCGAGACCGTGCGCGGCAAGGGCGGCGGCATGCGTCTGGCCCATGCGCCCGCGGACATCAACCTCGGCGCGGTGGTGCGCAGCGTCGAGCCGGATTTCGACCTGGTCGAGTGCTTCGGCACGAATGACCATTGCGCGCTGACCGGCAACTGTCGCCTTGCCGGCGTGCTGCAGGGCGCGCTGCACGATTTCATGGCGCACCTGGATGGCGTCACGCTGGCCGACCTGTTGCCCGGCACGGACCTTCCGCTCGCGCCGCTGCGGCGCATGCGCGTCGATCGACGCAGCACCTGAGGCGCCGGCCTGGCGCAGGGCCGCGTCCACCTGAGATGATCCATGTCAAAGGCCGGCGCCAGTCCAGCGCCGAAGATCGACCGGATCTGGAACCAGGAGAACCATGAACGCCATCGCCCCGCCCACGCCTGCCGCCGCGCCGGCGCCGGTCTCGATCGTCAAGCGCGCCGGCCTCGTCGCCGCGCTCGCGGCCCTGCTCGCGATCGTATGGATGCCCGCGGCCCAGGGCCTGCCCCAGGCCGGACAGGTGATGCTCGCCATCCTGGCCTTCGCCGTGATCGTCTGGATGACCGAGGCGCTCGACTACGCCGTGAGCGCGGTGGTGATCGGGGCCCTGATGATCTTCCTGCTGGCCTACGCGCCCGACGCGGCCAAGCCCGCCGGCGCCGACATGGGGACGGCCGCCGCGCTCGGGCTGGCGTTGTCGGGCTTTGCCAGCAGCGCCGTGGCCCTGGTGGCGGCGGCCTGCTTCATCGCCGCGGCGATGACCGCCACCGGGCTCGACCGCCGCATTGCGCTGGTGGTGCTGTCGAAGGTCGACGCGCGCACCAACCGCATCGTGATCGGCGCCATGGCGGTGGGTTTCCTGCTGTCCTTCATCGTGCCCAGCACCACGGCGCGCGTGGCCTGCCTGATGCCGATCATGATGGGCTTCATCCTGGCCTTCAAGGTCGACAAGCGCAGCCGCTTCGCCGCCTTGCTGGTGATCACGGCGGCGCAGACCGCCAGCGTCTGGAACGTCGGCATCAAGACCGCGGCGGCACAGAACATGGTGGCGGTCGGCTTCATCGAGAAGCAGTTCGGCGTCAACATCACCTGGACCGAATGGTTCATCGCCGGGGCGCCGTTCTCGGCCCTGCTCAGCGTCGCGCTCTACTTCATCATGACCCGGATGCTGAAGCCCGAGATGACCGAGATCGCCGGCGGCAAGGCCACGCTCCGCCAGCAGCTCGATGCGATCGGACCGATGACGGGCCGCGAATGGAAGCTGCTCGTGCTGGTGCTCGCGCTGCTGGGCTTCTGGTCGACCGAGAAGGTGCTGCACGATTTCGACACCTCGTCGACCACCATCGCCGCCATCGCGCTGATGCTGCTGCCGCGCATCGGCGTGATGGACTGGAAGGAATCGCAGCGCGGCTTTCCGTGGGGCACGGTGGTGCTGTTCGCGGTCGGCATCAGCGTCGGCACCGCGCTGCTCAGGACCGATGCCGCCGGCTGGCTGGCCAACCTGATCGTCCATCACCTGGGGCTGCAGCAGGCCGGCGCGTTCGCGATCCTGATGCTGCTGTCGCTGTTCCTGATCGTGATCCACCTCGGCTTCGCGAGCGCCACGGCGCTCGCCTCGACCATGATCCCGATCGTGATCAGCGTGCTCACGGCGGTGCAGACGCCGGGCCTCAACGTGGTGGGCATGACGATGCTGCTGCAGTTCGTGGTGAGCTTCGGCTTCATCCTGCCGGTGAACGCGCCGCAGAACATGATCGCCTACGGCACCGACACCTTCGAGGCGCGCGACTTCGTGCGCACCGGGCTCGCGATCACGGCGGCCGCCACCGTGCTGCTGGTCGTCTTCGCGCTCACCTACTGGCCGTGGATGGGCTACATGACGTCGAAGGGTTGAAGGGCTTCGGTGCGGGCCTGGCGCCGGCGGCGTCTTTCTCGGTCGTTGTTGCGCGAGGTCAAGCCGGCGTCACGCGCACGGCGTCCAATGGATGGACTGAAAGAAAGGGTCTTGCCATGAAGAAAATGAAAGCCGCCATCTTTGTCGAAAAGGGCCGCATCGTGCTCGACGAGAAGCCGATTCCCGACGTCGGTCCGCTCGATGCCCTGATCCGCGTCACCACCACCACGATCTGCGGCACGGACGTTCACATCCTCAAGGGCGAGTACCCGGTCGAGCGCGGCCTGACCATCGGCCACGAGCCGGTCGGTGTCATTGAGAAGCTGGGTTCGGCGGTCGCCGGCTTCGAGGAGGGCCAGCGCGTGATCGCCGGCGCCATCACGCCCAGCGGCCACAGCTACGCCTGCCTGTGCGGCTGCGGTTCGCAGGACGGCGTGGGCACCAGGCATGGCTTCAAGGCCATGGGCGGCTGGAAGTTCGGCAACACCATCGACGGCTGCCAGGCCGAGTATGTGCTGGTCAAGGACGCCATGGCCAACCTCAGCCCGATCCCGGATGGCCTCACGGACGAACAGGTGCTGATGTGCCCGGACATCATGTCCACGGGCTTCTCCGGCGCCGAAAGCGGCAAGGTGAGGATCGGGGACACCGTCGTGGTTTTCGCGCTCGGGCCCATCGGCCTGTGCGCGGTCGCCGGTGCGAAGCTGATGGGCGCCACCACCATCATCGGCGTCGACACGGTGCGCGCGCGGCTCGACGTGGCCCGCAGCCTCGGCGCCGACCACGTCGTGGACTTCAAGCAGGGCGATCCGGTCGAACAGATCATGGCGTTGACGGACGGGCGCGGCGTCGATGTCGCGATCGAGGCTCTCGGCACGCAAGGCACCTTCGAGTCGTCGCTGCGCGTGCTGCGACCGGGCGGCACGCTGTCCAGCCTGGGCGTGTATTCGAGCGATCTGCGGATTCCGCTCGGCGCCTTCTCCGCCGGCCTCGGCGATCTGAAGATCGTCAGCACGCTGTGCCCCGGCGGCAAGGAGCGCATGCGCCGGTTGATGGACGTCGTCGGTTCGGGGCGCGTGGACCTGAAGCCGCTGGTCACGCATCGCTTCAAGCTCGACGACATCGAGGCGGCCTACGAACTGTTCGCCAACCAGCGCGACGGGGTGCTCAAGGTGGCCATCACACCGTGAGCGGGCGTTCGATCTTGTCTCGCTGCATCTGTCTGAAAGTTAAATATATTTGACATCGTTGACGGCGATGGCTAGGCTCCGACCATGTCTGCGATCTTCGAACTCGGCGCTGCCGTGCGTGTCCGCCGCTCTGACATGGGGTTGACCCAAATGACCCTGGCCAGGCTCAGTGGCCTATCGCGCGCGACTGTCAACCAGGTGGAAAAGGGAACCATCAAGGACTTGAGCATGACGAGGGCCGCCAAGCTGCTTGAAGCACTCGGATTGTCCGTGACGATCACGGCCCCGCGCTCGAGAAGCAACCAGGCTGAAGGCGGAAAGAGTCACGCGTTG
The DNA here is from genome assembly GCF_056403395.1 of Variovorax sp. P2_H12. Taxonomy (NCBI): domain Bacteria; kingdom Pseudomonadati; phylum Pseudomonadota; class Betaproteobacteria; order Burkholderiales; family Comamonadaceae; genus Variovorax; species Variovorax sp. P2_H12. The sequence goes on from NZ_JBFUFO010000009.1 coordinate 54,582, forward strand.
GACATCGCCGCGCGGACTGCCAGCGTCAGCTACAAGGTACCCCTGAGCCCGCCCAAGTTGCGTGATGCCTTGATCACCGGCTCGGTGCCGAAGGGTTTTCTTCCCCACATGCATGCCTTGCTCGACGAGGCACCCGTCGCCTTGCTGGCTTCCGTGGTGGAGCAACTGCATCGGGAGGGGCGGGTGGATCGTGCGCAGGTGTGGAAGCACATGCGCGAACTGGCCCACGATCTCAAGAGCAGCCGCGAGCTTTGGCAATGAGACCGCTGCCTGACATGGGCAGGCCCGGCGTGTGGATGGACCGCGGTAATCACGCAAAGGCCCGTGACCTTTACGACTTGTGCGCGGTGGCTGACGCGGAGCCCGATGCAATTCAATCCGCTGCGCGATTTTTGAGCAGGCACAGGCATGGTGCAACGTTTCTGATGCGCCTGCATGAGAGGTCCGAACTGGCGGAGGCGGAATTCGATGCCATCGACGCCATTGGGTTCCGGCGCTCGTTTGCCGACTGCCTGCTGCAGGCCCGACGAATCATCGAGCCGCTGCTGTAGCGGGAAATGCAGGGGAAGGGCGCCTGCAGGTGACGAGTTGAACGAATTCAGATTGAAGATATGCTCGCCGCGTACCCGTCGACATCGATGCGCTTGATGATGAAGCCGTCGATCTGACGCTGTTTCGTCCGCGGCATGAGCGCTTGATCTGGAGCCGACCTGCATGACTTTCGAGGCCTTCTAGCCGGGCCGCGTCCTGGCATGATGCGCCGCCAGGTGGGCCCGGTCGGCCAGCGTTGAAAACACCACCGCGAACGCGACGCCGATCAGTGCGCCCAGCGCCGTGTCGAGCACGCGCGTGAGGGGCATGTCGGCGGCGGCCGAAGGCGCCGCGAGAGAGGTCATGAGCAGGGCCATCGGCGTGACGCAGACCAGGCCGAAGACATAGTTGAAGCCGATCACCAGTTCGGTGATGAACTGCAGCACGACCACCGCCAGCAGTACCAGCCAGAAGGACGGATGGTTCGCCAGGATGACCCAGGCGATGCCCGAACCGACGAGGGTGCCGATCGTGCGCTGCACGGCGCGATGCATCGTGACGTGCAGGTGGCTGCCTTGCAGCACCGCCGTCGCGCCGATCGCCGCCCAGGCCGGATGCGACCAGCCGGCGGCAAGGGCCAGCAGCGCCGCGATGGCCGCGCAGCACGCGATGCGCGCGGCTGCGATCAGCTGAGGTCCCGTCGGCGGGGCCGCTTCAGGTATCTCGACGACGGACGCCGATGCCTGTGAGCGCAGCCGGTCCGTCAGGCGGCAGACCAGCCAGGCGATGGCCGCGCCGGCCGCCGTGAAGATCGTGCGTTCGGCCACGGTGCGCCAGCTCTCTGCGGGCCCGACCGCGGCGCAGGCCGCGAAGACGAAGATGACGGCCCCGGGGGCGCCGATCCGCCATCGGCCCACCAGTGCGCTCAGGATCCCCGCCAGCACCGCCAGGCACAGCAGCATCGTCGCGGGCGCGGCGCCTGCCTGCGCGACCAGCGAAAGCAGTCCGACCGATGCGGTGAGCAGCACGCCCGACGTGGCGACGATCGCCAGGCGCCGTCGGCCCGGTGCGAAGCGGCCGAAGAGCGCGGCCAGGGCGCCCAGCGCGGGAAAGCCCTCGAGCTGCGCCCAGGGCGACAGGTGGGTCGCAGTCACGGCGATCAACACCGCCAGGGACGTCTGCATGCCGGCCACGGCGGCGTTGCGCAGCGAGGGCGGGGTCGCGAGGGTGAAACTCTCGCGGATGCGGGCGGCTGCCAGCAGATGGCGGATGGACGCGCGGCGGGTGGTCATGGGTGTCCTTCAGCCCGCTGCGGCAATCCGGGCTTCGATCTTCTCGAAGGCGCGCAGCAAGGCTTGCGCATCCCCATCGTCGACGTCGGCCAGCAATTCGCTTTCGATGGCTCTCAGTCGTTTGCGAATGGCGGCCACGGTCCGGCGCCCGGCCGCCGTCAGGTGCACCAGCTTGACGCGGCGGTCGACCGCGTGGGGGCGCCGCTCGATCAAGTCCTGTTCGACCAGGATGTCGAGCAAGCGGACCAGGCTGGAGCCGTCGAGTCCGACCGCCGCGGCCAGTTCGCTCTGCGAGATACCGTCGCCGAGTTCGTGCAGATGGACCAGGGGTGCCCAGGTGGCGTCGCTCAGTCCGGCGGACGAAAGGCGGGCATCCAGCGCCTGGCGCCATCGCCGGGCGAGCCCGACCAGGCGGATGCCGATGCGGTGATGCAGTTCGGAAGAGGTGTTCTCCATGATCTTGATCTTATCAAAATCATTTGAATTCAAACGATTTGGGGATTTGCCGGCGAAGAGGGGGTACGCTGCGCGAGGCGTGGGAATGAAAAAGCCCGCTCGTGGCGGGCTTTCGGGAATGTGGCCGTGGGCACTTACGCGACCCACGTTACGGCAAATGTTCACTTGCGGAAGTCACCTGTCGTTTTTCTCGTCGTGGTGGCTTCGACGCGCCGGCGTGAGATGCGGCTTGCCTGCGCAGGCAACCGAAAGAGGCCAAGGCATTTCGGGGAGGGCGAATTATACCAGAGACTTCGATCCCCAGCGGCAGCAGGCCTGGCGGCCGTCCGGGTGGCGACGCGAAACGGCTAGTCCATTTGGAGGGCTTGTAACCAAAAGTATTATTAGTCATAATGCCTTACATGCACTCCACCCGCTCACCCCAACTGCAGTGGTCCACCAAAGGGCTGCTGGGCATTCTTCGAGCCAGCTTGCCCTCAGGCGGCCCGCAGGCAGGCCGGACGGTCCAGGCGCCGCGGCCGGCGCGAACCGTCAATGACCCGCCGGAGCCCTTGAGCGTCGACGAGTTGAGCGAGATCGCCAAGAACTGGCGCAGCCGGGCGGGGGAAGACGAGGATCGCGCGGACACGGTCGCCCAGGCGCTCGAGTCGCTGGCCGACTATCGCCGGGCTGCGGCGGCACCGCGCAGCCGGGCCCGCATCGTCGGGCAAAGGATCTCGGAGCTCATGCGGCTCTAGGAGGCGCAGGCGCGGCGGACGCGCCACCGTGAATACGAAAAGCCGTTGCGGGTCCGGGACTTGCGACGGCTTTTCTTGTTTCCGCTCGCGCCCTGCGCAGCGTCGGTGGCGCGGCATACACGTGCGCTGCGTCGCGCCGTGACGCCGGCGACCGAACCGCGCCCTGAATATTTCTCCGCATCGGCCGATAAGCACTGGCAACCCGAGTTTCCGAATGCCGATCTGTCGCGCATTCCTCCGGGCTGTGCAGCGTGGAGCCGGCCTTCGATTCCACGCCGCCCAACGGTCGAACGAGGAAGAGAAAGATGCGCTGCAGGTCACGAGTGGAATTGTTTCGGGGCGCGGCCGCCATGGTGGCGGTCGCCGTGTCGCTCTCGGCCTGCGGTGGCGGCGGAGGTGGTGGCGGAGGTGGCGGTGGCGGTGGCGGCGTCATCGCGGCGCCCGCCGCCGCGGCGCCGCCGCCCGCGGAGGTGAAAGCGGCGGACGGTGTTGCGATCACGAGCTCCTGCACGTCGTGCGGCGCAGTCGTCGTCAGCACCTACGCGGGTTCGGGTACCGGCGTCTGGCAGGGCATCAACAAGTCCCAGGCCCCCACCGACATCCCGCTGTCGATCTCCGGTCTCGCCGGCCAGACCGTGACGCTGGTGTTGACGAACGAGAGCGCGCAGAACCAGACGCTGGCCGGGATGGTGCTGCGTTCCAACGCCGAACGCAGCATCGCGCCGAGCAAGGCGATGGTGCAGGGCGATAACGCCAGCGACAGCATCGAAGCGCAAAAGCTGGCGATCGGCGAGTTCAACCGCGCGGGCTTCGGTCAGCTGCTGGGCCCGGCGTCGAAGACTCAGTCCCAGGTCTCCAAGTCGATCGCGCCGTCGGCCGCCTATGCCGTCAATGATCAGCGCAGCATCTACCTCCACGACCGCTCGCAGCGCACCGTGAAGCTGGCCGTCCAGCGCGCCGCGAGCGACGGTACGCTGATCAACCTGTGGGTCGAAGCCAGCGAACTGAGCCCGTCGCGCATCACGGCCGAGCTCGCCCAGCGCATGGAAGACAAGTTCGCCGCGCCCGGCGGCATCTACGACATGCTGGTGCGCACCGGCGGCCCGCTCTGGGGCGGGCACGCCTTCAGCGAGATGGTGCCGGGAAGCGGCCAACCCATCGACATCTACTTCGTCAATTTCGACTCCAACGGCAAGCCGTATGGACTCATCGGCTACTTCTGGGGCCTGAACAACTTCAAGAAGGGCGCGGGCGACCTGGCCTACACCAATGAGTCGCTGAGCCTCTATCTCGATTCCGAATCGCTCTACCTGGACGGCGAGACCGGTGTGAAGCAGATTGCAACCACGATGGCGCACGAAGGCATGCACATGCAGAACTTCTACCGCCGCGGCGTGAAGATGGGGTCGAAATACACCTTCGATGTCTGGCTCGAGGAGATGTCGGCGCTGATGATGGAGGACTGGGCGAGCTTCAGCATCGATGCCAGCCACAACGCCATCCGCGATTCGCGCTTCCCGTACTACCTGGCCTACAACGGATCCGGCAGCTACAACTGCACGCTGTCCGAGTGGACGCCGATGGGCGCCAGCTGCGAGAGCTACGCGCTGACCGGCTCGTTCGGCGGCTTCCTGAATCGCCAGTTCGGCCTCGATTTCTACAAGGCGCTGCTGAACAGCACGGGCAGCGAGGACTCGATCGCGATGCTGGATGCTGCCATCAAGTCGAAACGGCCGGGCTCCGGCGTGGGCGAGGAACTGCGCCGCTTCTCGGCGACCGCGGCCGGCGTCATTCCGCTCGGCGCGGGCATCGCCGAGTACAGCATGCCGGCGCGCAGCGAAGGCGGCTTCAGCCTGCCGGCGATCGACCCGTCGAACCTGGGCCGCAGCAGCCGGGCGCTGCCGCAGGCGGTGCCGGACCTGCTGCACAAGCTGGGCAGCTTCCCGGTGGCGCGTCCCAACGTGTCGGGCAACTACGCGGAGACCGTCCGCGTGCCGGCCGGGACGACGCTCACGGTGGTCGTCAACTAGGGGCCGCAGGCCGCCTTGGGGCGGGTCCGCCAGATCGTGCAGCAAGCCCCGCTGGCCAGCATCGGCAGTCGGGTCACTTGCCCTTGACCGCCGCCACCGTCGCGCACGTGTTCCCCGGCTCGACCGAACGGAATCTCTCGATCACCAGATGCTCGCGCGGCGGCCCTTCCATCGACTCGCGGACTTCGAGCCGGCCGTCGAAGTTGACCAGCAGCGGCGCGGCGGGTTCCTTGCGCCACGCGAGGTAGCTGCGCTGCAGCGCCACGGCGTCCGCGGTCATTGCCACCGGCCAGCGCTTGCCGCTCGCGCAGTCGGTGAACAAGGCGGCATCGGCGAAATAGACGAAGTCGCCGCGCCAGTGCGCGGGTTCGGCATGCAGGCTGGCCGCCAGCGCGGCAAGAAGGACGCAGGCGCTTCGCTTCGCGATCGGGAGCTGTCGTGTCATCCGTGTCTGCCTTTCATTCCGTGTCTTTCGGACCCGCGATCTGCAGCGGGATCTTGAGGTAGCGCACGCCGTTGGATTCTGCCTCGGGCAAGCGGCCGGCGCGGATGTTCAGCTGGATCGACGGCAGCAGCAGCGTCGGCGCCGGCAGGGTGGCATCGCGCTGCTGCCGCATGGCGACGAAGTCATCCTCGGCGACCCCGTCGTGGACGTGGACGCTGTGCGCGCGCTGCGCCTGCACCGTGGTCTCCCAGCGGTAGTCGTCGCGCCCCGGCGCCTTGTAGTCGTGGCACATGAAGAGCCGCGTCTGCGGCGGCAGGGCCAGCAGGCGGCGGATCGAGTGGTACAGCGTGCGCGCGCTGCCGCCGGGGAAGTCGGCCCGCGCCGTGCCGTAGTCCGGCATGAACAGGGTGTCGCCGACGAAGACCGCGTCGCCGATGCGGTAGGACACGCACGCCGGCGTGTGGCCGGGCGTGTGGATGACCTCGATGTCGAGCGCGCCGAGCGGTAGCCGATCGCCGTCTCGCAGCAGCCGGTCGAACTCGCTGCCGTCGCCCGACACCTGCGTCAGGTTGAATGCCGGGCCGAAGATCTTCTGCACCTCCCGGATGTGCTCGCCGATGCCGATCGAGGCGCCGGTGTGCCGCTGCAGATGGGGCGCAGCGCTCAGGTGGTCGGCATGTGCATGGGTCTCGAGTACCCAGGCGATGCGCAGATCCGCCTCGCGCGCGGCCTCGAGCAGGCGATCCGCTGAAACGGTGGAGGCCTTGCCGCTGCGATGGTCGTAGTCGAGCACCGGGTCGATCACTGCCGCCTGGCGGCTGCCGGGTTCGGAGACCAGGTAGGTGACCGTCTGGGTCGCGGCGTCGAAGAAGGCCCGGATGTCGGCCTGTGCGGTCATGGAGGACTCCTGTCGGATCATTCGATGGCACTGATCATATTAGATATTGCTAAATTAGAGAATACTAATATAATCCCACCATGGCACTGAGCAGGAAAGACCGTTTGTTTCTCCAGGAAGGGGCGGCGAAGGCTGCGAGCCTCTTGCGCGCCGTGGGCAACGAGCATCGCCTGCTGGTGCTGTGCCTGCTCATCGAGCATGGCGAGATGAGCGTGAGCGAGCTGCTGGAGCGGGTCGAGCTGAGCCAGTCGGCCCTGTCCCAGCACCTGGCCAAGATGCGGGACGAAGGCCTGGTGAGCTTCCGGCGCGAAGCCCAGACGCTGCACTACCGCATCGAGAACCCCGATGTGGAAAAACTGGTCGCGACGCTCAAGACCATCTTCTGCCCCTGAATCCACCCCACCAAGGAAAACACACCATGGCCATCGAAACCCTCACGCCCGAAGTTGCCCGCGAACGCGTTGCCGAGGGCGCCTTGCTGGTCGATATCCGTGCCGCCGACGAGTTCGCGCGCGAGCACATCGGGCAGGCGCGCCACATCCCGATGGCGCAGCTTGCGGCCCGCCAATTGCCGGCCGGTGACAGCCGCGCCGTCATCTTCTACTGCCGTTCGGGCAACCGGACCCGGATCAATGCCGTGGCGCTCGGTGCCTGCGCGCCGGGCGATGCCTACGTGCTCGAAGGCGGGCTCGACGGCTGGAAGAAAGCCGGCCTTCCGGTCGTCTGCGACGCATCGCAGCCGCTCGAACTGGCGCGGCAGGTGCAGATCGCCGCGGGCTCCCTGATCGTGGCCGGGGCGGTGCTGGGCGCGACCGTTTCGCCCTGGTTCCATCTGCTGTCCGGTTTCGTCGGCGCAGGCCTGGTGTTCGCAGGCGTCTCGGGCTTTTGCGGAATGGCGCGGGTTCTCCTGAAGATGCCGTGGAACCGGAAGGCGCTCGCCGTTTGAGCCAGCCACTCCATCGGCCTCGGCGCGGGCGCGCCATGAAGCGCGGCCCATCGGCACGTTGTCCTGACGCGAATGCAGGGGGATGATGCCGAGCAAGGAGCCATGCGATGAGACATGCGATGGAACGACAGCCCGGGACGCCACGCGCCGGCGTGCCGCGCTTCCTGCCACGCGGGGTGGGGCGCGAAGCGGATTCGCTGGAACATGCATCGGAGCGGCCGGCGCCGGTGTCGAGAGGACCATGAGCATGGCGCCAGGCGATCTCGGCGGGCTCGATGCGGCCGATGCCACCGATCGCGGCCGCGCGCTCGCCACGCTGGTGGTGGCCGGCCGGGCATCGACGCCGGTGCTGCTGCGCGCACTCCACCACGGCGACGCCGGGGTGCGCGAAAAAGCGGCGCAGGGGTTGGCGGAGATCGCCGATCCGGCGGCCACCGACGCCCTGCGTGCCGCGGTCGCCGACTGCGACCCGCTGGTGCGTGGGCGCGCCGCCCAGGCGCTGGCGGCGATCGGCGCGCCCGATTCGCTGGACGCGCTCGCCCGGACCTTCGATGACCATCCCGACCTGCTGCGTGCGCCGCACACACTCGCCACCTACGTGCTGATCGCACGTGGCGCCGAAGCGCTGTCGGTGATCGCGCCGCTGCCGCTGACCCGGCAGCGCGCCTTCGCGGTGCTGCAGGCCGTGGTGCCGACGCTGCCGGACGTCGCCGACTGGGCCAGCGTGTGGTGCTCGCTCGGCGCCTACGACCCGAACGGCGCCGATGTCGCCGTGCGCAGCGTCGCGGCGGCGCAGTGGCGGCAATGGATTGCCGCCCGCTGCGATTAGTGGCCCCCACGCTCCCTCACTTCGTGTGGTCGCTGCCCCCCAAGGGGGCCGCAGGCCGCCTTGGGGCGGCCCGGCGCCGGCCTGAGCCCCCACGCTCCCTCACTTCGTGTGGTCGCTGCCTCTGCGCGGGTACATTTCTCGATCCACAGCCGAAGTCGAGAGCAATTCGCATGCGTCGTGTCGCATCCCTGATCCTGATCCTCCTGGTCGCCGCATGTACAACGGTGGCCCTCCACCGCTTCGATGAACTCTACGGGCCGGCCGACCCGAAGCGCTTCGACCACCCGCTGGCACCGCCTGCGGGCGAGTCCTACGCCCAGACCATCCAGCCGATCCTCGACCGGCGCTGCGTGGTCTGCCATGCCTGCTACGACGCGCCCTGCCAGCTCAAGGCCACGGCCTGGGAAGGACTGGCGCGCGGCGCCAGCAAGACGCCGGTCTATGACGCCTCGCGGCTGCTCGCGGCGACGCCGACGCGGCTCTTCGTCGATGCCGAGCAGCCCTCGCAATGGCGCGAGAGAGGCTTCTTCCCGGTGCTCAACGAACATGCGCCCACGCCCGAGGCCAACCGCGCCGCCGGACTGATGCACCGGCTGCTGATGCAGAAGGAGAAGCATCCGCTGCCGACCCGCGGCATCGTCGGGGGAGGGCTCGATTTCTCGGTCGGCCGCGAGGCGATGTGCCCGGCCGGCGCCGAGATCGACGACTACGAGCGCAAGATGCCGCTCGGTGGCATGCCCTTCGGACTGCCGGGCCTGAGCCCGTCCGAGCTGGGCGTGCTGACCCGCTGGATCGAGCGCGGCGCGCCCTACGAGGGGCCCCCGGCACCGACGCCGCTGGGGCTGCAGCGCATCGCGCTGTGGGAGCGCTTCCTCAACGGCGATTCGCTGAAAGAGCGGCTCTTCAGCCGCTATGCCTACGAACACCTGTTCCTTGCCCACCTCTACTTCGACGACGACCCGGAGCGCCGGTACTTCAAGCTGGTGCGCTCGGCCACGCCGCCGGGCCAGCCGGTGCAACTGATCGCCAGCCGCCGGCCGGTCGACGATCCCGGCGTCGAGCGCGTCTACTACCGCATCGTGCCCGAGCGCGAGACCATCGTCGCCAAGACCCACATGCCCTACGCGCTGGGCGCCGGGCGCATGGCCCGCTGGCGCGCGCTGTTCCTCGATGTGCCTTATGCGGTCGATCGCCTGCCGGGCTACAGCGCCGAGACCGCGGCCAATCCCTTCGCCACCTTCGCGGCTTTGCCGGTGAACGCGCGCTACCGCTTCATGCTCGACGAGGCCGAGTTCACGATCATGGGCTTCATCAAGGGCCCGGTGTGCCGCGGCCAGATGGCGCTCGATGTCATCGAGGACCGTTTCTGGGTGGTCTTCCTCGCGCCTTCGCAGCGCAACGACCAGGCGCAGGCCGACCTGCTGGCCCGCGATGCCAACCTGCTGCGCCTGCCCACCGGCAGCAGCGACGAGGCGGTGGTCACGCCGTGGCTCGAATACGCACGGCTCGAGAACGAATACCTGCGTGCCAAGTCGGAGCATCTCGCCCAGAGCCTGGGCGGGCCGGAGAACCTCGACCTGCGCCTGATGTGGGACGGCGACGGCCGCAACGACAACGCCGCGCTGACCGTCTTCAGGCACTTCGACAGCGCCAGCGTGGTCAAGGGCATGGTCGGCGACGCGCCCAAGACCGCCTGGGTCATCGGCTATCCGCTGCTCGAGCGCATCCACTATCTGCTGGTGGCCGACTACGACGTCTTCGGCAATGTGGGGCACCAGCTCAATTCGCGCCTCTACATGGACTTCCTGCGGATGGAGGGCGAGTTCAACTTCCTCACGCTGCTGCCCAAGGCGCAGCGCATCGCGACGCGCGACCTCTGGTACCGCGCCGACAGCCAGGCCACGCGCGAGCAGGTGTACGGCGGGCCGTCCACCACGCTCTCGATCGACAGCGGCATCCGCTACCGCACCGGCGACGCCCGGCTCGAACTGCTGCAGATGATGAAGACCCGGCTGGCGCGGGTGCTGCCCTCGGAGTTCGAGCTGAATCGCGCGGCGCCCGCATTGCAGGCGCCGCTGCGTGAACTCGGTGCCGTGCGCGGCGCATCGCTGCAATGGCTGCCCGAGGATGCCGCGCTGGTGGTGCAGGCGCCGGGCGCCGCGCCGGCCACCTTCAGCCTGCTGCGCGACACCGGGCATGCCAGCGTCTCGCACCTGCTGGACGAGCGCCGCGAACTGCGGCCCGACGAGAACACGCTGACCCTCGTGCCCGGCGTGATCGGCGCCTATCCCAATGCCTTCTACCGGATCAGTCCGGACCAGTTGCCGGCCATGGCCGACGCCATTCGGAAGCTGAAGTCCGAGGCGGACTACGCGGCCTTCTCGGAGCGCTTCGCGGTGCGCCGCACCGACCCCGGCTTCTGGGCCGTGAGCGATGCGCTGGTCGAGCGCTATCGCCGCGACCAGCCGATCCAGGCCGGCATCCTGGACCTGAACCGCTTCGAAAATCGGTGAACTTGGCTCGCCCCCAGGTTGCCCCGCACTTCGTGTCGGGGCGCCCACCCCCTACCGGGGGCGCAGTCAGCGGCCCGGCGAAGCCGGTTCCGCGACTGCCCACGAACAGGCGCGCTGCGCGCAGCCGCAGAAAAAACACAGCCTGATGGCTTGGCCGGCGCAGCCAGGCCGTTGGTGAAACACCGCGGAACCGGCTTCGCCGGGCCGCTGGTGTTGCCCCCGGTAGGGGGTGGGAGGGCTACACGCAGTGAGCCCGACCTGGGGGCGAGCTCACCTCAGCGAGCCCAGTTCTTCGAGAATAGGGCAATCCGGCCGGTGGTCGCCGTGGCAGCAGTCGGCCAGCCGCTCCAGCGTCCGCTTCATCGCGCTCATCTCCTCGATCCGGCGGTGCAGGTCGGCCGCGTGCGTGAGCGCGATGCGCTTGACGTCCGCGCTGGCGCGGCCCTTGTTCTGCCACAGCTTCAGCAGTTCCGCGATCTCGGCCATGCTGAACCCAAGGTCGCGCGCGCGCCGGATGAAGCGCAACGTGTGGACGTTGCTCTCGGTGTATTGCCGGTAGCCCGCGTCGGTGCGCGCGACCTCCGGCAGCAGGCCCAGCGATTCGTAGTGGCGCACCATCTTGGCCGAGACGCCCGAGAGGGCCGCGGCCTGGCCGATGTTGAAGGGTTCCGTGCTCATCGATCCATCTCCGTGCCGTGTGATGCGTTCATCGTGCCTGTCCTTTCCAGCGCCGCAGCAGCAGTGCATTGCTCACCACGCTCACGCTGCTGAAGGCCATCGCTGCGCCGGCGATCACCGGGCTCAGCAGCCCGAAGGCCGCCAGCGGAATCCCGACCACGTTGTAGGCGAAGGCCCAGAACAGGTTCTGGCGGATCTTGGCGTAAGTGCGGCGCGAGATGTCGATCGCGTCGCTGACCAGGGCCGGGTCGCCGCGCATCAGCGTGATGCCGGCCGCATGCATGGCGACGTCGGTGCCGGTGGACATCGCGATGCCGACATCGGCCGCGGCCAGCGCCGGCGCATCGTTGATGCCGTCGCCGACCATCGCGACGCGGACGCCGTCCGCCTTCAGCTGCCCGATGATTGCCGCCTTGTCCTCGGGCAGCACTTCGGCCCGGACCGTGTCGATCTTCAGCAGGCGGGCCACCGCCTCGGCGCTGCCGCGGTTGTCGCCCGAGACCAGTGCGGTGCGGATGCCCTGCGCATGCAGCCGCTCGATGGCTGCCGCGGCGCCGGGCTTGGGCTGGTCGCCGAACGCGAGCAGGCCGACCAGGGTGGGGCGGGCGCTCAGGTCGGCCAGCCACGAGACCGTGCGCCCTTCGGACTCCAGCTGCAGGGCACGCTCGCCGAGCCCGCCCAGCGGCACCGACAGCTCGCGCATGAAGCGACTGCTGCCCAGGCGCAGCGCGCGGCCGTCGACGATGGCCGACACGCCGCGTCCCGCCACCGCCCGCACCCCGCTGGCCTGGCCGATCGCGACGCCGGCCTGGTGCGCGGCGCCCAGCACCGCGCGGGCGAGCGGATGCTCGCTGCCCGCCTGCAGGGTGGCGCTGGCGCGCAGCAGGGCCTGCGCATCGCCGTCGACCGCCTCGCAGGCCACCAGTTCGGGGCGGCCCTCGGTCAGTGTTCCGGTCTTGTCGAAGGCGACGATCCCGACGCCGTGCGCCACCTCGAGCGCCTCGGCGTCCTTGATCAGCACGCCATGCCGGGCGGCGACGCCGGTGCCGGCCATGATCGCGGTCGGCGTCGCCAGGCCCAGTGCGCAAGGGCAGGCGATCACGAGCACCGCGACCGCGTTGAGGATCGCGGTTTCCCATTGGCCGGTGCCGAGGCCCCAGCCCAGGAAGGTCAGCAGCGCGATGCCGATCACCACCGGCACGAACACGCTGCTCACGCGGTCGACCAGGCGCTGGATCGGCGCTTTCTTCGCCTGCGCCGATTCCACCAGCCGCACGATGCGCGCGAGCGTCGATTCGGCGCCGACCGCGGTGGTGCGGACCAGCAGCAGGCCTTCGCCGTTGACCGAGCCGCCGGTCACCGCGTCGGCCGCCTGTTTGGCGACCGGCAGGCTCTCGCCGGTGATGAGCGATTCGTCGACCTCGCTCATGCCCTCGATCACCAGGGCGTCGACCGGCACGCGCTCGCCCGGCCGGATCACGACCAGGTCGTCGATCCGGACTTGCGCCAGCGGCAGGTCCTGGTCGATGCCGTCGCGGCGCACGCGGGCCCGGTCGGGCCGCAGCGCATGGAGTGCGCGGATCGCCTCGGTGGTCTGGCGCTTGGCCCGCGTCTCGAGCCACTTGCCCAGCAGCACCAGCGTGATGACCACCGCCGAGGCTTCGAAGTAGAGGTGCGGCATGCCATGGGCAGCGTGCGCGAGCAGCAGGTACACGCTGAGTCCGTAGGCGGCCGTCGTTCCGAGCGCCACGAGCAGGTCCATGTTGCCGGCGCGGGCCTTCAGGGCCTTCCATCCCGAACGGTAGAAGCGCGCGCCCAGCCAGAACTGCACCGGCGTGGCCAGCGCGAGTTGCACCCAGCCGTCGAGCATCCACGCCTTGCCGAACATCAGTCCGAGCATCGGCAGCACCAGGGGCGTGGAGAGGAGCGCAGCCGCGATCACGGGCCAGGCATCGTTGCGGCGGTCGGGCCTGGCCGCTGCTGCTTCGGAAGCGGCGGGGCCTGCGGACGATGGGGCTTCTTCCTCGCCGACGCTGTAGCCGGCCTTCTCGACGGCGCTACGCAGGGCGCCGAGCGCGACGGAGCCGTCGGCGCGCACGTTGGCCGCTTCGGTTGCGAGGTTGACGCTGGCTTCCGTCACGCCGGGCACGGCCGCCAGGGAACGCTCGACGCGGGCGACGCAGGACGCGCAAGTCATTCCTTCGATCGGCAGCGAAAACTCCTGGAAGCCGGCTGCGCCAGGCGATAGCGCCAGGCTGTTGTTCATTGATTGCTCCTGTCTATCGAACCTCGATGAACGAGGAATGAAGGAAGTATCAACCTTCCCATCATGGGAGGGTCAAGCGCGTTCCGTGCACCGTCCGTTTGCCATACTTCGGTCGAAAGTTAGTAATTTGTTGTTACATGGTTTATGCTGCGCTGGGTAAGGAGATGCCAGCCATGGGCGCGAGCGAGATCGAACAGATGATGTCCACGACCACCGACTGCCGCATATGGGTGGACGACCCTGCCGGCTTCACGACCCGCAAGGTGGGCAGGTTCCACCACAACTACCACCGGCATCCGCTGTTTCAGCTGCCTGAACTCGAGGCGTTGGCCAAGGAGTTGATGCCCTTGAAGCAATGCCGCTTCGTCAGGCAGGGCGTGACGCAGGCATCTGCCTTCGCGCACGCCAGCGAGCACCCCGACGGGCGCGGCATCGAGGACGTCTTCAGGCGCATCGAGGAGCCGGGTTCGTGGATCGCGCTCTACGATGTCGAAGTCGTTCCGCGCTACCAGGCCCTGCTCGACGGCATCCTGGACCCGATGCGCGAGATCGTCGAGCGCGAGCAGCCGGGCATCTTCCTGGTGACCGGCTTCATCTTCATTTCCGCCCCGCCGTCGGTGACGCCGTTCCACATCGACCGCGAGAACAATTTCTGGCTGCAGTTGCGCGGACGCAAGGTCATGAACGTCTGGGAAGCGACCGACCGGGTCGTGGTGCCGGCGCCCGAGGTGGAGGACTTCATCGTCAGCGGTTCGCTGCGAAACGTCCGGCTCAAGGAAGAGTTCAGGTCGCGCAGCCACCAGTTCGACACCCAGGCGGGCGATGGCATCTACTTCCCGAGCACGTCGCCGCACATGACGCGCTCGGATCCCGACTGGACCAAGCCGGGCGACGGCGTCGCGATCTCGATCGGAGTGACCTTCTATACCTCGGCCACGCGCAAGGCGGCGCGCGTGCACCAGCTCAACCGGGTGTTGCGCAAGTGCGGGCTGTCGCCGGCCTACCCGGGCGAGTCCGCCGTTTCGGATGGGATCAAGGCGCCGATCGGCAGGGCGATCGGCGCGGGGCTTGCTTCCCTGTCGCGGATCATGGCGCCCATCGGTCGCTTGCGCCGCTTCGCGAATCCGCCTCCCGGCTCGTTCTGAAGGCGCCGGGTCACCGGCGCATCATGTCGCGCGCCGAAAGCGCCGGCGCGTCGTTGCCCCAGGAGGCGCGCACGAAGGTCAGCACGGCCGCGACGTCGCTGTCGTCGAGCACCTGATTGAAAGGCGGCATGCCGTAGGGACGCGGATTGCCTGCGGTGGCGGGCAGGAAGCCGCCGTGGCGCACGATCTGGATCAGGTTGGCCGTGGAATCCATCAGCACGGCCCGGTTGCCGGCGAGCGCGGGATAGGCGTCCTGGGCGCCCTGGCCCACGTCGCCGTGGCAGTAGGCGCAACGCTGGTCGTAGATCTTCGCGCCGCGTTCCATCACGCGGGCGTCGCGGCGCACGGACGGCGCGGCCGGTGTGGCCGGCGGCGGGTCCGCCTCCGGCAGCGCCTTCAGGTACAGCGCCATGGCGTGCAGGTCGGCCGGGTCCAGGTACTGGGTGCTGCGGAACACCACGTCGGCCATCGGGCCCATGACCGAGCCGCGCGGCGAGTGGCCGGTCTTCAGCAGCGCCACGATGTCGAGCGGATTCCAGTCGGCGACGCCGGCTTCCCGCCGCGAGGTCAGCGAGGGCGCGTACCAGTTCTCGACCGGGATCAGCCCGCCCGACAGGCCGAGTTTCTCTTCGGTCGCGCCGAGCACGTTGCGCGTGCCGTGGCAGGCGATGCAGTGGCCGAGGCCCTCGACCAGGTAGGCGCCGCGGTTCCATTCGGCCGGCTTGGCCGGTTCGGGGACGAAGGTGCCCGGCGCGAACGACAGCGCGCGCCAGACCGCCAGCGCGGCCTGGGTGTCGTAGGGGAAGCGCAGCTTGTGCGCGAGGTTGGGCGCCGGTGCCGGCGGGATGCTCTGCAGGTAGGCGAAGATCGCGTCCGAATCCTCGCGCGTCACCCGCGTGAAGCTCGGGTACGGAAAGGCCGGGTAGAGCAGCCGCCCGTCCTTCGAGCGGCCGTTGTGCATGGCGCGCCAGAAGTGCGCCGGGCTCCAGCTGCCGATGCCGGCCTTCGGGTCCGGCGTGAGATTGCCCGAGAACACGGTGCCGAAGGGCGTCTCGATGCCGACGCCGCCCGCGTACGCGGCGCCGCCGCGCGTCGTGTGGCAGCCGGCGCAGTTGCCCGCCAGCGCCAGGTAGCGGCCGCGCTCGATCTGCGCCGCGGTCGGGGTGACGGGCGTTGCCGCGATGTCGGGCAGCGTGTCCTCGCCGCGCAGGTTGAGCGCCACGATGGCCACGGCGGCCAGCAGCACGAGGATGGCCAGGGAGGCCAGGAAATAGAAGAAGCGTCGCATGGCGGATCAGCGGTTCATGGCGCTGCAGGGCGTGGGCAGCGGGCCGGGCAGCGCGGCCAGGGGACGGGTGTCCGCGGGCACGGGCTGCAGCGCCAGCCAGCTGGTCACGGCGTTGATGTCGGCGGTGGTGAGTTTCTTGCCCACCTCGGCCATGCAGTCGGGCGCCCGCGCGTGGCGATCGTTGGTGAGCCAGGCACCGAGCTGGGAGGACAGATAGAGGCGCGGCAGGCCGACCAGCCCCGGAATGCCCGGCTGCACGCCCGTGAGCGCCTGGCCGTGGCATTGGGCGCAGGCCGGAATGCCGCGTGCCGCATCGCCCTGGAACACCAGCGCCTTGCCGCGCGCCAGCATCTCGGGCGTGGCATCGGTGGTGGCGCGAACCGGCGGATACGGCAGATCGAGGCCGGCGAAATAGGCCGCGAGTTCGCGCAGGTAGGCGTCCGACAGGTGCTGCACCATGTGCGTCATGTCGGAGTTGAAGCGGCGGCCGTCCCGGAAACTCTGCAACTGGTTGAACAGATAGCCCTCGGGCTTGCCCGACAGGCGAGGGAAGTAGCCGCCGTCGATGCTGGCGCCCTCGCGCCCGTGGCAGGCGATGCAGGCGGCGGCGCGCTGCTCGATGGTGTCGGGGACGTGCATCGGCGCCGGGGCGGCCGGTGCAGCAAGGCTCCAGGCGGCGAGCAGCAGGGTCTGCAGGAGGCGGAGAGGTTTCATGCGTGGCGAAATTTTTTTTTAACCATCGACTGTCGGCGATCGGTGATGAAAAGAACAGGCGCAGTGTGACGCGAATCGATCGGATCAGTTGCGCGGCGACCGGCTAAAGTCGCCTCATGCGGTCCCGATTCCTCCAGACGCCCGGCTGGCTGCGGCTGCTGTTCGGCGCCGTGGTCGGCCTGGGCGTCGGCCTTGGCCTCGGGCTGCTGCCCGGGCCGCTCGACGGCGTGACGCGCGGACTGCTGGGCTGGTGCAGCGGGGCCGCTGTCTACCTGTTGCCTGCCTGGTGGCTGGCCGAGACCTGCAATCCCGAGCGTACCCGTTCGCGCGCCCAGTCCCAGGACCAGCCGAATGCGCTGATCCTGGCCATCATGGTGAGCGTCGTCGGCGTCAGCATGGTGGTCATCGCGATGCTGCTGCAGCGGGTGCCGCAGCTGTGCGGCGCGCAGCGCATCGGCCACGTCGCGCTCGGCCTCGTGGCGCTCACGGGCTCGTGGCTCATGATCCACACGATCTACGCCTTTCATTACGCGCACCGCTTCTACCAGGCGGAAATGGAGCCCAGGCCGCAGGGACCGGGGCTCAAGTTCCCGGGCAAGCTGGAGCCGGACTACTTCGACTTCCTCTATCACTCCTTCGTGGTCGGCATGACCTCGCAGGTGTCTGACGTGCAGGTCACCTCGCGCGAGATGCGGCGCATCACGCTGGTGCACGGCGTGCTGTCCTTCGCCTTCAACATGCTGGTGCTCGCGCTGTCCATCAATGTCGTGGCGTCCTCGATGCAGGGCAGTCCGGGTGGCGGCTCAGCCGGCAGCGGTGCCGCGGCGGCCCAGCTTGACCAGTCCTGTCGATAGCGCGACGCCGCAGACGATCACCAGCGCGCAGATCAGCATCCACTGCGTGATCTGCTCGCCCAGGAACACCGCGCCGTAGAACAGCGCGAACACCGGCACCAGGAAGGTCACGGTGAGCGCGCGCGCCGGTCCGGCCCGCTCGATCAGCCGGAAGAACAGGATGTAGGCCAGGCCGGTGCAGGCGGTGCCCACCGCCACCAGCGCCAGCCAGGCCTTCAGGCTGGGCATCTGGGCGGGCCACAGCCAGGCGGCGGGCAGCGCCAGCGCCAGCGTGGCCCCGATCTGGCTGCCGGTCGCGGTCGCCATCGCCGGCACGCCGGCCAGGTGCTTGCGCGTCAGGTTGGCCGAGAAGGCATAGCAGATGCAGGCCGCCAGGCAGGCCCCGATGGCCCACAGCGCGGCGCTCTCGTCCGCGCCCGAATGGAAGCCGGCGCTGCGCCCGGCCAGCATTGCCACGCCGGCGAAGCCGATCACCAGGCCGAGGATGCGCGAGCGGTCGGGCCGGTCCTTGAACCAGGCCCAGGCGACCAGGGCGCCGAACATCGGCACCGTGGCGTTGAGGACCGCCGCGAGCCCGCTGTTGATGGTCAGCAGGGCGAAGGAGAAGAAGGCGAAGGGCAGGCCGGAGTTCAGGATGCCGATGCCGAGCGCGGGCTTCCAGTGCTGCCTGAAGGCGGACCACTGGCCGCGCAGGAACAGCAGCGGCAGCAGGAACAGCATCGCGATCGCGACCCGCACCGCGGCGGTCGGGAGGGCGCCGAACTCGGCCGCGCCGATGCGCATGAAGAGGAACGAAGAGCCCCACAGCGCGCCGAGCAGCACCAGGTCGAACAGCCAGGCCCGGCTGGCGGAAGGGGCAGGCGAGGCCGTCGTGGATCGCTCGGGCGCGGCTGCGCTGCATTCGCCTTCGCTCACAGCGCGCCTTCCAGTTCCAGCAGTGCCGCCTTGCGATCGAGCCCGCCGGCATAGCCGGTCAGGGAGCCGTCGGCGCCGAGCACGCGGTGACAGGGCACGATCACGCTGATCGGGTTGCGCCCGACCGCCGCGCCCACCGCGCGCACCGCGGCCGGATTGCCGACGCCGGCGCTCAAGGCGCCGTAGCTGGTGGTCTGGCCGGCCGGGATGGCGAGCAGCGCCTGCCACACCGACTGCTGGAACGCGGTGCCGTGGGACAGGTCCAGCGGCAGGTCGAAGTGTTCGCGCCGGCCGGCGAAGTAGTCGCCCAGCTGTGCCGCGGCTTCGCGCAGCACCGGGTGCGCAGGGTCGGCCTGCCAGCCGCTCGTGTCGGGCCAGTGGCGCTGGCGGTCGAACCAGGCGCCGGCCAGGCCCTGGTCGGTGGCGGCCAGCGTGATGCCGCCGAGCGGGCTGTCGATGTGGGTGCTGTAGAGCGTCGCGGTCTTGAACTTCATGGCATTCAGGCGATGGCGCCGGTGCGGGTTCGGGAATCGGCGGTCGCATCGACCGTCGGGGAGGGAGCGGGACGCTGCCAGGCGCGCAGCACGGCATAGCCGCGCCAGGGCCGCCAGGCCAGCGAGGCCTCGGCCGCGGCGCGCGCCGAACCGACGCCGAGCGCTTTCTGCAGCGCCACGTCGCCGGCCGGGAAGGCGTCGGGCCAGCGCAGCGCGCGCATCGCGATGTACTGCGCGGTCCAGTCGCCGATGCCGGGCAGCGCCTGCAGCGCCGCGAGGGTGGCGGGGACGTCGGCCCCGGGGTGCAACGTGAGCCGGCCTCCGAGCACCTCGTGCGCCACGGCCAGCAGCGCGGCCTGCCGCTGGCGCACGATGCCGAGCCGGCCCAGTGCATCGCCGCTGGCGCCGGCGATGGCCGCGGGCGTCGGGAACAGGCGGTCCAGCCCGTCGATCGGCGTCGCGATCGGCTCGCCGAAGGCCTCGACCAGCCGCGAGCCCAGCGTGCGTGCCGCGGCCACCGTGATCTGCTGGCCCAGCACGGCGCGCACCGCGAGCTCGAAGCCGTCGACCGTGCCCGGCACGCGCAGCCCGTCGCCGTCGGGGAAGCTGGCATGCAGCGCGCTGTTGATCGCCATCGGCTCGGCGTCCAGGTCGAGCATTGCACGCACGCGGCTGATCACGGTTGGCAGCACCGCGGCGAGCGAATCGCCCACGCGCAGCAGGAGCTGTTCGCGCTCGGGGTCGAAGCGCAGCTGCAGCCAGCCCGCGAGGCTGCGGCCGCCCTGCGTCACGCGCAGTGTGCGCGCGAGTTGCGGCCTGCCGCCCGGGTCGGTCGACAGCTCGACGCCGCGCAGCGCCCGGCGAGCGAAGAATCCCAGCATCGCCTGGCTGTCGTAGGGCGGACGAAAGCCCAGCCGCACGTCGACCGATTCGCCCTCGCGGCCGCCGCTCGCGGCGCCGGCGCGGCGCAGGGCGCTCGGATTCAGGCCGTAGTGCGTGAGGAAGGCGGCGTTGAAGCGGCGCACGCTCGCAAAGCCGCTGGCCAGCGCGACCTGCGTCATCGGCAGCCGGGTGTCGGCGATCAGCTGCTTGGCGGCCAGCAGGCGGCGGGTCTGCAGGTACTGCAGCGGCGAGACGCCGAACTGGTTTTCGAAGATGCGGCGCAGGTGGCGGTCGCTGACGCCGAGCCGCTCGGCGATGCGGGCCGCGCCGGGCCCGTCATCGCCCCAGGCATCGGGCTCGTCGATCAGGCGCGCGGCCTGCAGCGCCAGGATGCGCGAGGCATCCTCGGTCGACCAGCTCGCGGCCCGCGGCGCCAGTTCGGGTCGGCAGCGCAGGCAGGGCCTGAAGCCCGCGGCCTCGGCCTGCGCCGCGTGGCGGAAAAAGCAGCAGTTCTCGCGCCGCGGCAGCTTGACGCGGCAGACCGGACGGCAGTAGATGCCGGTGGAGGTCACGCCGGTGAAGAAGGAGCCGTCGAAGCGTGCGTCGCGGGCCTTCAGGGCCAGGTAGCAGGCGTCGCTTTCGGGTCCGGCGGTGAAGGCGGGGGCGGCTGGCATGCAACGATGATACGGCCGCACCTGTGCAAGAGTAGCCATTTCCGGACATCTGGCTCCCTGAGGGCATGCCTACAATGTTCTACGTTTTTGGAACTTTCAGGGGATAGCTTTCATGCAGCTCAGCGCATCGATCTTCAAGGCCTACGACATTCGCGGCGTGGTGCCCGCCACGCTCGACGCGAAAGTCGCCGAAGCGCTCGGCAGGGCCTTCGGCAGCGCCGCCCGCGCGGCGGGCGAGAAGGCGGTGGCCGTCGGCCGCGACGGCCGGCTGTCGGGGCCGGCACTGGTCGAGTCGCTGATCGAAGGGCTGGTCGCCACCGGCATCGAGGTGATCGACGTCGGCGCGGTCACCACGCCGATGCTGTATTTCGCTGCGCACACGCTGTGCCGCAGCGGCATCCAGGTCACCGGCAGCCACAACCCGAAAGACTACAACGGCTTCAAGAT
Organism: Variovorax sp. P2_H12; assembly: GCF_056403395.1. Classification (NCBI taxonomy): domain Bacteria; kingdom Pseudomonadati; phylum Pseudomonadota; class Betaproteobacteria; order Burkholderiales; family Comamonadaceae; genus Variovorax; species Variovorax sp. P2_H12. The sequence goes on from NZ_JBFUFO010000009.1 coordinate 75,616, forward strand.
GGTGCTGGCCGGCCGCGCGATCTACGGCGACGAGATCCAGGGCCTTCGCCGGGTCATGGAAGCCGGCAGCGCGAAACTCGCGCCCGGCGGCAGCGTGCGCAAGGTCGATGTGACCGAGGCCTACACGCAGCGCATCGTCGGCGACATCAAGCTGGCGCGGCCGCTGAAGATCGTGGTCGATTCCGGCAACGGCATCGCGGGCGCTTCGGCCCCCGCCATCCTGCGCGCCATCGGCTGCGAAGTGACCGAGCTGTTCAGCGAGGTCGACGGCGATTTCCCCAACCACCATCCCGATCCGAGCAAGCCCGAGAACCTGAAGGATCTGATCGCCGCGCTGCAGTCGGGCGATGCCGAACTGGGCCTGGCCTTCGACGGCGACGGCGACCGCCTGGGCATCGTCACGAAGGACGGCAGCAACATCTATCCCGACCGCCAGATGATGCTGTTCGCGCAGGACGTGCTGTCGCGGGTGCCGGGCGCCACCATCGTCTACGACGTCAAGTGCTCGCAGCGCCTGGGCCCGGCGATCGAGGCCGCGGGCGGCAAGCCGCTGATCTACAAGACCGGGCATTCGCTGATCAAGGCCAAGATGAAGGAGATCGACTCGCCGCTGGGCGGCGAGATGAGCGGCCACATCTTCTTCAAGGAGCGCTGGTTCGGCTTCGACGACGGCACCTATGCCGGCTGCCGCCTGCTCGAGATCCTCAGCAATAGCCCGAATGCGAGCGATGTGCTCAATGCCTTGCCGACCAGCTTCTCGACCCCCGAACTCAACGTCGCCTGCGCCGAGGGCGAGCCCCACGCCGTGGTCGCCCAACTGGTCGAGAGCGCGAAGTTCGCGCCGCCGGCGCGGGTCTCGACCATCGACGGCGTGCGGGTCGACTGGCCCGACGGCTTCGGCCTGGTTCGCGCATCGAACACCACGCCGGTGCTGGTGCTGCGCTTCGAAGGCCAGACCGAGGCCGCGCTGCATCGCATCGAGGGCGAGATGCTGGCGCTGCTGCGCAGCGCCAAGCCCGAGGCGAAACTCGCCGCGGCCGCGCACTGAGATGACGCTCACCCCCGAAGCGCCTTGCGGCGCCGCCCCCTCGAGGGGGCAACACCAGCGGCCCGGCAAAGCCGGTTCCGCGGTGTTCCTGGCCTTTGACTGCGCCGGTTTCATGCGTCGTGGGTCAGGCGACCGCCTGATGAAGTACTGACATCGATACGGACAACGTGCGTTCCCTGCTCTTGCGCCTCTACGGCGCCTTCACCACCCTGGCCCAGCCGCTGGTACGGCGCAAGCTGCGCCGCCGCGCCGTGGCCGAACCGGGCTATGCCCATGCGGTCGAGGAGCGCTTCGGCCACTACGACGAGGCGGCGGTCGGCACCGGCTGGTGCTGGATCCATGCGGTCTCGCTCGGCGAGGCGCGCGCCGCCGGCATCCTGATCACCGAGCTGCGCCGGCAATACCCGGGCATTCCGATCCTGCTCACCAACGGCACGGCGACCGGCCGCGAGGAGGGCGCCAAGCTGCTGGAGCCCGGCGACCTGCAGGTCTGGCAGCCGTGGGATGCGCCGGGTGCGGTGGCGCGCTTCCTCGATCGCTTTCGCCCGCGCATCGGCGTGCTGATGGAGACCGAGGTCTGGCCCGAGATGACCGCCGCCTGCACCGAGCGCGGCATTCCGCTGGTGCTGGCCAACGCGCGCCTGAACGAGAAGTCGCTGGCCGGGGCCGAGCGGCTCGCCTGGCTGGCGCGGCCCGCCTACTCGGCGCTGGCGGCCGTGTGGGCCCAGACCGAAGCCGATTCGCATCGCCTGGTGTCGCTGGGTGCCAAGGTCTCGGGCGTGTTCGGCAACCTCAAGTTCGATGCCACGCCGGATCTGCGGCAGCTCAACGCGGCGGCCAAGCTGCGCACGCAGTTGCCGCGGCCGATCGTGGTCTTTGCGAGCTCGCGCGACGGCGAGGAGCGGCAATTGCTCGAGGTGCTCAAGCGCTTCGGCGCCCTGGCGCCGGTGCCGCCCGAACAGGAGGCGATCCAGTCGATCGCGCGGCGCGTGCACGATGTGCAGTGGATGATCGTGCCGCGGCATCCGCAGCGCTTCGACGAGGTCGCGGCGCTGGTCGAATCGCACGGCTTCGCGGTCGCGCGCCGCAGTGCCGCGGGGGCGCCGACCGAAGCCGAGATCTGGCTCGGCGATTCGCTGGGCGAGATGGCGCTCTACTACGGCCTGGCCGATGTCGCGCTGCTGGGCGGCAGCTTCGAGCCGCTGGGCGGGCAGAACCTGATCGAGGCCGCCGCCTGCGGCTGCCCGGTGATCATGGGACCGTCCACCTTCAATTTCGCCGAAGCCGCCGAACTCTCGCTCGCGGCCGGCGCCTCGCAGCGCGTTGCCGACATGGAACACGCGGTGACGGCGGCGCTCAAGCTGACCGAGAACCCCGAGCGCCGCGAGGCGATGGCGCAAGCCGCGCTGGCCTTCGCCAATGCGAACCGAGGTGCGGCCGAGCGCACCGCGACCGCGCTGCTGGTGATCGCGGAGGCCGCCTCGCCGGTCGGCGAGGAGCGGGCGGAGCCGCGGCTGGAGTAGGGCTGAGTCACCGCGGGACTGTGGGGCATCGGGGCGGGCTCGCGCCGACGGCGTGCGATGGGTCCGGCGCGGACTTGGCACCGGCGCGCCCGGATCAACGGGCAAGATTTGCGGACGCGTGGCCCGACTTGCTTCACGTCGCGCTTCGATCATGGAGGCTCCTTCAACGACTTTGAAAGAGGCCATCATGGAAACCGTCACCTCCGCGAACCAGTACTCGAAGGTCATCGCGAATTCCAAACGCATCCGCTGGGACATCGACAACGACGTCATTCGTGGCCGGCGATTCGATTTCGAGAAGACGTTCCTGCCGGCCGGCCTGTCGCTGGTGAACGAGCTGGATTTCATGACGCCCGATGCCCAGCGTTTGCTGAGCCAGGTGCAGGGTCGAAGCTACGCCTACATCTTCGGCCTGGTGGAGCGCTTCATCGGCGCCAAGGTGCTCGAGATCAGCCGGCAGCACGCGCTCGGCGACCAAATGGCCCTCGAGGCCCTGGTCCGCATGGCCGACGAGGAACTGAAGCACCAGGAGTTGTTCCGGCGCATGGAAACGATGATGGCCGCCGACATGCCGGCGGGATACGTGGCAACGGCCGATCCCAATGCCGTCGCGACAGCCGTGCTGAGCAAGAGCAGCTGGTCGGTCCTTGCACTGACTCTGGACATCGAGCTCTTCACGCTGGCTCACTATCGCGCCAGCATCGAACCGCGGGACGACCTGTGCGAACTGTGGAAAGACGTCTTCCTGGCCCACTGGAAAGAGGAGTCGCAGCACGCCGTGCTGGACGAACTCGAGTTCCTTCGCGAGGACGCGCGCCTGAACGCCGCCGAACGCGACGCGGCCGTCGGCGACCTGATCGACCTGGTCGTGGCGGTCGACGGCATTCTCCAGGCTCAGGCTCGCGCCGATGCGAACTACTTCGAGTCGATGGCGGGCAAGCACTACGCGGATGCGCAACGAACCGCCATCGGCGAGGGGATCCTGAAGGCGTATCGCTGGCAGTACATCGTGTCGGGCGTGACGGCGCCGCGCTTCCAGAAGGTGCTCTTCAGCGTTCTCGATGACCGGCAGGTTGCCAGGGTGACGGATGCGCTCGGGCCGCTGCTCTACGCGATGCCCACTCCATCGTCCGCGGCGCTTCCCCAGTAGGGCGTCGCCATGCCCATCAGGGTCCACAACAGGAGACCGAGATGCTGCCGGAATTGATGCTGATGGGCTTCGCCGCCTGGACCCTGATCCTCCTGCTCACGACCGTGGGCGCCTACCGGTTGAGCCGGGTCTTCCGTGGTCGGGCGGGAATGGGCGATTTCCGGGCCGATCATGTCGAGGGGCAGGACTGGTACGTGCGCGCCATGCGCGCGCATGCGAACTGCGTCGAGAACCTGCCGGTGTTCGCGGTACTGGTCTTTGCGTTGCGCGCCTTCGGCATCGCCGATCCCGCGGTGGATGCGCTGTGCGTGGTCATCCTGGCGACGCGGATCCCCCAGTCGCTGGTCCACGTCTGCTTGGCCCAGACGGATCGGGTGGTGTCGGTGCGCTTCACGTTGTTCTTCGTTCAGTTCCTCAGCTTCGGTGCGCTGATCGCATGGATCGCTTTCGGTCGTTGAGTTCAGACGGACCCTTGAGGTTGTGCTCGCGGCGCCAGGATGCCGGGGGCATGCCGAATTCGCGCCTGAAGGCGCGGCTGAAGGCGGTATCGGTTTCATAGCCGACTTCCAGCGCGATGTGCATCATGCTCAAGGCGCTGCGTCGAAGCAGGTTCGAGGCGAGCGCCATGCGCCACTTGCCGAGATACTGGATGGGGGGTTGTCCGACGAAGTGAGTGAATTTCTCGGCGAGAACCGACCGTGATGTCCCGGCCTCGCGTGCAAGGCTCTCGAGCGTCCACTGGCTCGCCGGCTTCTCGTGCATGAGGGCGAGGCACTTGCCGACGGTGCGATCGCGCAAGCCCGCGAGCCAACCGGTCTGGCCCTCGGGCATCTGGGAGATGTATCGGCGCAATGTCTCGACCACCAGCACCTCGGACAATTTGGCCAGCACGCCTTCGCCACCGGGTTGCGTGGAAGCGGCCTCCGCCACCGCGTAGACAAAGGAACGCTCCACCCAGTCGGTCTTTTCGTCGTTCCTGAGCCTGACCGTCAACACCCTGGGCAGCGCCGCCAGGACCGGTCGGCAAAGGATTGGATCGCATGACAGATAGCCGCAGATGAAGCGGGTCGGCTCGCCGCCGCCGCCCAGCTGCAGTTCGTCGGGCCTCTCGCGCAACAGCGCACGCACGTCGAGCAGCGGCCCGGGCCCGGCCCGCCCTGACGAGGCCATCGTGTGGGCATCGCCATGCGGAAACAGGATGATGTCGCCGGCTTGCAGGTCCAGCGGCGGCATGCCGTCGAGCTTCACGGTGCACGAACCGTCCACGAAGAAATGGTAGAAAAGCAGGCGCTCGGATCCCGCATTGACCTGCTTGGCCACCGCGTCCGCTTCCGGCGAAGCAAAACACCAGGGTGCGGTGAATCTGGCGTTGAAGAAGATCGCGCTGTTGAACTGCAGGATCTTCAAGACCTCGGACAAGGCATCCATATCGACTTCGCCTCCGCGGGAGCGTCGTCATTTGACCACCTTTCACCCGTGTCGGGCGTCAAGGGGCGCTCGTCCGTCGGTGGCCTCGGCACGCGCGCCGAACCCCGAACGCCCCTTTCGAGTTTCAGCCGCGTCTCATGGATCGCGCAAGGCACGCGGCAATCGGGTGGAAATCAGCGCCTGAGCGATTCCGGCCGGTGTGCCGGCGGCAGCAGGTAGCCGTCGCGGTAGAGGCCCTGGACCAGGCCGCTGACCCGGTCGTTGGAACGGGCCGTCACGAACTCCCGCTCGGAGGTCTGGTAGACCACGATGGTGCCTGGAAAGCGCTTGCTCAGCGTGCGGGCGACGCCGGTCGCCTGGCTGGAGGTCGGATAGGTGTTCATGAGAACCTTATCGGCATCCCGCCCGAATGCTGAAGGGCGCGTCAGGCCCTTCGCCTCAAGGCTGCCGGTCCGCGCTCTTGAAGAACGCGTTGAGTTCGTTGCCGGATGCGGCGTCGGCGAAGCCGTCGAAGCGCCCCTGCTCGGCGATGCCGCGCGCGGCCCGAATGAACCCGCCCCAGGCCGAGCGCGCCATGGCGCCGCCGACGCTGACCCTGCGCACGCCGAGCGCTTCGATGTCCTGCAGCGTGAAGTCGCTGGCCGCTCCGACCAGCAGGTTGACCGGCTTCGGCGCCACCGCGGCCACCACGGCGGCGATCTGCTCGCGCGTGCGAATGCCCGGCGCGTAGAGGCAATCGGCGCCGGCCTCCGCATAGGCCTTCAGGCGGGCGATGGCGTCGTCCAGGTCGGGGCGTCCGGCGAAGAAGTTCTCCGCCCGCCCCACCAGCAGCACATCGCCGCCGGCCTCGTCGATGGCCGCGCGCGCGGCGCGCATGCGCGCGACCGCGACATCGATGTCATGCAGCGGATGGGCGGGGTCGCCGGTCGAGTCCTCGATCGAGAGGCCCGCCACGCCGGTGGCCGCCGCCATCCGGACGCTCTCTGCAACGCCTTGCGGATCGGCGCCGAAACCGCTCTCGAAGTCGGCGTTCACGGGCAGGTCGGTCGCCGCCACGATGTCCCGCAGATGGGCCAGCACCGCGTCGCGCGAGAGGGCGCCGTCGGGACGGCCCTGCGACCAGGCACAGCCCGAGCTGGTGGTCGCCAGCGCCTTGAATCCCAGGCCTTCGAGATAGCGCGCGCTGCCCACGTCCCAGGGATTGGGCAGCACGAAGAAGCCCTGGGCGTGGAGGGCGCGAAAGTCGGTGCGTTTGTCGGCAATGGTGCGTGTCATGGAAGCCTCCTGGCGCCGCATTCTGCTCCCTACCGCCGGGTAGGAGCGCGAGTCTCCAAGGCGACGCGGACCCCGGAGAAACCTTAGTCGGCGTCCTCGCACTCCCTCACACAATGGCCCGGCGCGTTCGATGCCGCCGCGGCTGCATCGCCTGGGTCACACCGAGGAATCATGTGGAAATGTTCTTTCAGCAACTCCTGAACGGCCTCACCGTCGGGGGCGTCTACAGCCTGGTGGCGCTGGGCCTGACGCTGGTCTACGGCATCCTGCACGTACCGAACTTCGCCCATGGCGCGTTCTACATGTCGGGCGCCTTCGCGGGCTACTACCTGATGGCCAAACTGGGCCTCAACTACTGGCTGGCGATGGCCGGCGCGGCGGCCATCGTGGCGGCGATCTCGATGCTGACGCAGCGGCTGGTGTTCCATCCGCTGCGCAACGCGCCGGAGCTGCACGACATGATCGCGGCCATCGGCGTGCTGCTGTTCCTCGAGGCCGGTGCGCAGGCCCTGTTCGGGGCCGACTTCCACCGCATGCCCACGCCCTACGGGCAGGTTGTCGAGGTCTTCGGCCTCACGGCGCCCCTGCAGCGGCTGCTGATCATCGCCGGCGCCTTCGGCCTCATGGTGCTGCTGCACCTGTTCCTGAACCACACGGTGATCGGCTCGACCATCATCGCGATGGCGCAGAACCGCGACGGCGCCGCGCTCGTCGGCATCGACGCCACGCGCGTGACGCTGCTGGTGTTCGCGATCTCGGGTGCGCTGGCCGCGGTCGCCGCGGTGCTCTATGCGCCGATCAACCTGGTGTACCCGGCGATGGGCAACCTGGTGATCACCAAGGCCTTCGTGATCATCATCCTGGGCGGCATGGGCAGCTTCCCGGGGGCCATCGTCGGCGGGCTGATCATCGGCATGGCCGAGAGCTTCGGCGGCTTCTACTTCTCGACCGACTACAAGGACATCATCGCCTTCGTGCTGCTGGTGGTGATCCTGTCGTTCCGCCCGCAGGGCCTGTTCACCGCGAAAGGAGCGCGCTGATGAACTGGCTCCAAGGAAAGACCGGCTGGGCCCTGCTGGCCGCGGCGGCGCTCGTGTTCCCGCTGTTCGCGCAGAACAACTACCTGATCTCGGTGGCGACGCAGGCCTTCATCATGGCCATCGCCGCGCTGGGGCTGAACCTCATCACCGGCTACACCGGGCAGTTCAATCTGGCGCACGGCGCCTTCATGGCGGTCGGCGCCTACACGGTGGGCATCCTGACGGTCGACCACCAGGTGCCGTTCTGGATCGCCTTCATGGCGGCCGGACTGGTGACCGCGGTGCTGGGCTTCTTCATCGGCCTGCTGTCGCTGCGGCTCAAGGGCCACTACTTCTCGATCTTCACGCTGTGCGTGAGCTACATCATGTTCCTGCTGATCGAGAAGTGGGAGAGCCTGACCCACGGGCCGGTCGGCATCATGGGCATCCCGGCGCCGACCGGCATCGGGCCGCTGCAGTTCGGCACGCCGCTGTCGCAGTACTACCTGGTGCTGGCCTTCCTGGTGCTGGGGCTCTGGATCATGGCGCGCATCGTGCGCTCGCTGCTGGGCCGCAGCTTCATGGCGGTGCGCAACAGCGACGACCTGGCCGAGGCGCTGGGCATCGACCTGATGCGCACCAAGACGCTGTCCTTCGTGCTGTCGGTGGTCTATGCCGGCTTCGCCGGCGCGCTGTATGCGGGCCAGGTGCGCTTCCTCGGCCCCGACCTGGCGAGCGAAGCCGTGACCTTCGATCTCGTCATGTTCGTGCTGGTCGGCGGCATCGGCACGCTGCTCGGGCCGCTGCTCGGCACCTTCCTGGTCACCTGGCTGACGCAGAGCCTTCAGTTCCTGCAGGACTACCGCATGGTGGTGTTCGGCCCGGTGCTGATCGCCCTGATCATCTTCCTGCCGGACGGCATCGTCGGCACCTGGCTCAAGCGCCGGGCCCAGCGCGCGGATGCGGCGAAGGTCGCCCAGGCGGCCCGCACGGGCGCGGTCGCCCAGGAGGCACAGACCCATGCTTGAAATCGAATCGCTGACCAAGCAGTTCTTCGGGCTCACCGCGGTCGACAACGTGTCGACCCGCTTCGAACGGGGCCAGGTGAGCGCCATCATCGGACCCAACGGCGCCGGCAAGACCACCTTCTTCAACCTGGTGGCGGGCACGCACAAGCCGAGCTCGGGGCGCATCCGCTTCAACGGCCAGGACGTGACCGGCATGCGGCCCGATCACGTGGCACGGCTGGGCATCGCGCGCACCTTCCAGACCACCCACCTGTTCGACCACGCCACCGTGCTCGACAACCTGATCGTCGGCCACCGCCTGCGCACGAAGTCGGGCCTGTGGGACGTGCTCGCCAACACGCGCCGGCTGCAGCAGGAAGAGCGCCTGTGCCGCGACAGGGCGCAGGAGGCGCTCGACTTCGTCGGCCTGTCGCATGTCGCCCACCGCATCGCGGCCGACATCACGCAGGAGGAGCGCAAGCGCGTCGCCTTCGCGCTGGCGCTGGCCACCGACCCGGAGCTGCTGCTGCTCGACGAGCCGGCCGGCGGCGTGAACCCCGAGGAGACCGTGGGCCTCGCGGCCCTGATCCGCAAGCTGGTGGACCACGGCAAGACGGTCTGCCTGATCGAGCACAAGATGGACATGATCATGCGACTGGCCGACAAGATCGTCGTGCTCAACAACGGCGCCAAGATCGCCGAAGGCACGCCGGACCAGATCCGGCGCGACCCGCAGGTGATCGAAGCCTACCTGGGAGCCGACCATGTTGCGGTTTGACGGCGTCGACCTGCACTACGGCAGCTTCCGCGCGCTCTCCGGCGTGACGCTGCACGCGGCACCGGGCGAGCTGGTGGTGCTGCTGGGCGCCAACGGCGCCGGCAAGACCTCGATCTTCATGGCCGCCAGCGGCATCCACAAGCCGAGCGCCGGCAGCATCCGCTTCGGCGAGCGCGAGCTGGTCGGGCAGCGGCCGGCGCAGATCGTCGCCTCGGGGCTGGTGCATTGTCCCGAGGGCCGCAAGCTGTTTGCGATGATGTCGGTGAAGAAGAACCTCGTGCTCGGCGCCTACGTGCACCGGCGCGACACGGCCGGCATCCAGCGCTCGCTCGACGAGGTGTTCGAGCTGTTCCCGGTCCTCGCGCAGAAGCAGGACCATCCGGCCGGCTCGCTCTCGGGCGGCCAGCAGCAGATGGTGGCGATCGGCCGCGCCTTGCTCGGCCGACCGAAGCTGCTGCTGCTCGACGAGCCCTCGCTGGGCCTCGCGCCGCTGATCGTCAAGCAGGTGTTCGAGGTCATCCAGCGCATCAACCAGGCCGGCACCACGGTGCTGCTGGCCGAGCAGAACGCGTACTCGGCGCTGGCCATCGCGCACCGCGCCTACGTGATCGAGCGCGGCCGCATCGCGCTCGAAGGCGACCGCGACTCGCTGCTGCACAACGAGGCGGTGCGCGCTGCCTATATCGGAGCCTGAGACCTTGCGGGACAGACCAAGAAACTGCGCAGCAGTTTTTGCTCTGTCCTCGACTTGCTGAGGCTTTGCGGGACAGACCAAGAAACTGCGCAGCAGTTCTTGCTCTGTCCTCAACTGATCAAATTGTTCAACCACCTGGAGCCACCCGTATGAGTATCAAAAGAACTGCCTTGCCCCTCGTCGTCGCACTCGCGGCTGCCTTCGGCGCGGGCGCCGCGTTGGCGCAGGAAACCGTCAAGATCGGGTTCACCGGCCCCTTGAGCGGCGGCGCCGCGCTGTACGGCAAGAACGTGGTCAACGGCATGGAGATGGCCATCAAGGAGATCAACGCCGCGGGCCTCGAGGTCGCCGGCAAGAAGGTCAAGCTCGAGCTGGTGGCGCTGGACGACAAGTACGCGCCGGCCGAGGCCGCGATCAACGCCCGGCGCCTGGTGCAGCAGTACCAGAGCCCGGCGGTGTTCGTGCCGCACTCGGGCGGCATCTACGCGATGCAGGCCTTCAACGAGCAGGAGAAGTTCATCGTGATGGCGTACTCGAGCACGCCGAAGATCACCGAGACCGGCAACAAGCTCACGATCCGCATCCCGCCGACCTTCAACTCCTACATCGAGCCCTTCACGAGCTACGAGATGAAGAAGTTCGGCAAGAAGGTCGGCATGCTGCCGGGCGACCACGAGTACGCCAAGAACTGGACCCAGCTCTTCGGCCCGGCCTGGGAAAAGGCCGGCGGCGCGATCGCCTCCAACAACCCGATGTCCTACAACCGCTCGGCCGATTTCTACAGCGGCGTGAGCCGCGTGCTGGCCGAGAAGCCCGACGTGCTGTTCGTCGGCGGCCCGTCGGAGCCGACCGCGCTGGTGGTCAAGCAGGCGCGCGAGCTGGGTTTCAAGGGCGGCTTCCTGATCATGGACCAGGCCAAGCTGGACGAGATGGCGAAGGTCACCGGTGGCCTGGCGCCGCTCGAGGGTTCGATCGGCGTGTTGCCGGTCTCGTATGACGAGCGGGTCGGCCCGAAGACTTTCGCCGCGGCCTACCGCAAGGCCTATGGCGCCGACAAGGACCCGACCACCGAGTCTTCCTACAACTACACGTTGACGCACGCACTGGCCAGCGCCATGAAGCTCGCCGGCACCACCACCGATGCGGCCGCGATCCGCGCCAAGATCGGCGAGGCGCTCACCAAGATGGCGAAGGAAACCAACGCCGGCGAGTTCAAGGGCGTCGACGCCGTCGGCGGCACCATCGTCGACCCGCTGGTCGCCACCGTGGAAGGCGGCAAGATCAAGCCGGTAAACCTGAGCGAGCTGGCCAAGTAGCGGCCTGCCGCCCGCGGTCTCAGGGTTCGACGACGTTGAACATCGGTTCGAACTCGTCGAGCATGCCGAGCAGCGCGTAGACCCGCGACGCCTCGCCCTCCACCGCGATCTGGCCGGCCTCGATGCCGCTCGCGATCGCGGCCGCGATGCCGGACTCATCGGCGAGCAGGCCGGCGAGCCGGTCGCGGCTCACCGCGATGGAGGCGTCGGCGGCGGCGCCGGGCTCGCAGCGCCGGTAGGTCAGGGCGGCGTTGGCCAGCGTCAGCATCCAGGACTCGCCGGCGTCGACGATGTGCCAGGCGAGGCCCAGGTGGTGGCCGCTCGCGCGTTCGGCGACCAGCCGGATCGCCAGGCAGTCGAGGAACATCTCCATCGGCACCGCCTTCAGCAGGTCGTAGCTCAGGCTGCGGCGCTTCGCCGCCGGCACGCCCAGGCGCAGCTCGCGCGCCGCCAGCAGGTAGGCGTTGCGCCAGGTCGCCGATTCGCTGGCGAAGCCCAGCGCCTCGAGCGACGCCGCACAGAGCGCGCGCGCGGCCTGGTTGCCGGGCTCGGCGAACACCAGATGGCTCGTGACCTCGGCGACCCAGCGGTGCTCGCCGCGCTGGAAGTCGGCCTGCGCGCGTTCGAGCAGCGCGGCAGCACCGCCCATGTAGGCCACGTAGCGCGTGCCGGCCTCGACCGGCGGCAGCGCATGCAGCCGCGACGGGTTGCCGTCGTACCAGCCCAGGTAGTGCTGCACCACCGCCTTGACGTTGTGCACCAGCGTGCCGTAGTAGCCCTGCGCATGCTCGACGTCGACCAGCTCGGGCGGCAGCCGCAGCGCTTCCGCGATCTCGATCGCGGTCTGGCCCTTGTTCATGAGCCGCACGGTCTGGTCGTGCACATACTTGTAGAGGTCGCGCTGCCGGGCGATGAAGCGCGTCAGCGTGTCGTTGCCCCAGGTGGGCCAGTTGTGCTGCGCGAAGACCACGTCCGAATGCGGCGCGAACTCGTGCAGCGCCTCGTCGAGGTAGCGCGACCACAGGCGCGCATCACGCACCTGGGCGCCGCGCAGCGGACACAGGTTGTGCATGGTGTGCTGGCCCAGCTCGGCGAGGTTCAGCGCCCGCAGCTGCGGAAAGAAGAAGAACATCTCCGATGGCGCCTCGCTCTCGGGCGCCAGCGCGAAGACGATCTCGACGCCGTCGACCACGTGGCGTTCGCGCTCCTTTTCGATCGTGCGGGTGGGCGGGATCAGGGTCACGGTGCCGTGCGGCAGGCTCTTGCCCAGGCCGCAGTCGACCTGGCCGCAGACGCCGCGCTGCAGCGTGTGGCCGAACTGGAACTGCGAGCGCCGCGACATCGCATTGCCGGCGATCATGTTCTCGGCCACGGTGTGCCAGAGGAAACCGGCCGGCGCGATGATCGGCACGCCCAGGCGAATCGCCTCCTGCTCGTCGATGACGCCGCGCACGCCTCCGAAATGGTCGACATGGCTGTGGCTGTAGATCACGGCCGTGACGGGCCGGTCGCCGCGCTGCTCGCGGTACAGCCTGAGCGCCGCCGCCGCGGTCTCGGCGCAGGTCAGCGGGTCGATGATGATGACGCCGCGCTCGCCCTCGATGATCGTCATGTTGGCGAGGTCGAAGCCGCGCACCTGGTAGATGCGCTCGCACACCTCGAACAGGCCGTGCGTCATGTTGCGGCGGGCCTGCTGCCAGAGACCGGGATGGACGGTCGGGGCCGGCTCTTCCGCTGCGAGGAACTCGTAGCCGGCCAGGGTCCAGACGACGCGCCCGGCGGCGTCGCGGATCTCGGCGTTCGGCCAGGTCGCGACGAAGCCGCGGGTGGTGGGGTCTTCGAGCTCGACGTCGTCGAGGAAAGCGTTGTTCGTCTGCATCGTTGTCTCAAGGTCCAAGTGAAGGGCCCCGCAATGCGGGGAATGCCGCGCAACCGGCTTTGCCGGGCCGCTGGTATTGCCCCCTGGAAGGGGTGGGCGGCTACACGAAGTGAGCCAACCTGGGGGTCAGTCCAATCTGGCTCCCGAAACCTTCACCAGACGTTCCCAGACCGGCCAGGCGGCGTCATAGCTCTGATGGAACTGCTCGGGTGTGCTGCCCATCGGCGCCATGCCCAGCATCTCGAAGCGCTTGACCAGCTCGGGCGAGGCCAGCGCCTGCTGCGCGGCCTGCTGCAGCCGCGCGACCACCGGCTTCGGCGTGCCGTGCGGCACCGCCAGCGCGAGCCAGCCCGACATCCGGTACTCGGCATCGGCGAAGCCCGCTTCGGCGAAGGTCGGCAGGTTCGGCATCTGGAGCATGCGCTGCTCGCCGGTGATCGCGAGCGCGCGCAGCTTGCCGCCGTCGAGGTAGGGCTTGGCCGAGACGATGCTCGCGAAGGTGAAGCTGAGCTGGCCGCCGACCAGGTCCTGCAGCATCGGCGCCTCGCCCTTGTAGGCGATGTGCGTGATGCCGGCCTTCCAGAACTGCGCCATGTGCGCGCAGGCCAGGTGCGGGTACGAGCCCGCGCCCCACGAGCCGCAGTTGCCGCCGGCGGCCGAGCCGCGCATCTCGCGCTGCAGGTCGGCGACGTTCTGGATCCGCGACGCTGCCGGCACCAGCAGCATCAGCGGCGCGGTGGCGATCTGCGTCACCAGGGCCAGTTCCTTGCGTGGGTCGTAGGGCAGCTTCTCGTAGAGGAACTGGTTGGTCAGGAGCGACTGCGTGAGCCCGACCAGCACCGTGTAGCCGTCCGGCGCCGCCTTGGCCACCGCCGTGGTGCCGAGGATGCCGCCGGCGCCGGGCTTGTTGTCGATGATCACCGGCTGGCCGAGCTGCCGCGTCATCTGCTCGGCCAGCGAGCGCGCGACCACGTCCGTGCCACCGCCGGCCGCATAGGGCACGACCATCGTCACGGCCTTGCGCGGATAGTCCGGCGACTGGGCCTGCGCCTGCCAGCCGAGGCCCGCCAGCAGGAGGCCGGCCAGCCGCCACTTGAATGCCGTCTTCATCGCGTCTCCTTCATTGCTTGAATGGCGCCTATTCTGGGCAATGGAGAATCTGATAGCCAATGCAAAATAGGGCTTTCAATTTGTACTGGAGCGCAAAATGCAGCTGCGCCAGCTTCAGCACCTGATCGCGCTCGCCGAGCAGGGCAGCTTCGGCCGCGCCGCCGAGGCGGTGCACCTGTCGCAGCCCGCGCTGTCGCGCAGCATCGACAAGCTCGAGGAAGACCTGCAGGCGCGGTTGGTCGACCGTGCCTACGGCCAGGTGCGCTTCACCGCCGCGGGCGAGCTGGTGCTGGCACGCGCCAGGGAGCTCATGGCCGATGCCGCGCAGGTGCGGCGCGACGTCCTGCTGCTGCAGGGCCTGTCGACCGGCAGCCTGCAGGTGGGGCTCGGCCCCTTCGCCGCCGGCATGCTGGGCCGGCCGGCCCTGTCGCTGATGACGCAGCGCTATCCGCAGCTCGTGGTGCGCATCGAGGTGGCCGATCCCAATTCACTGTGCGATCGGCTGCACCGGCGCCAGCTCGACCTGTTCGTCGCCGATACGCGCGACCTGAAGAAGCAGCCGGGGCTGCAGATGAAGCGGCTGCCCAACGTGTCGGTGTCCTTCTTCGTGCGGCCGAAGCACCCGCTGCTGGCGCTCGGGGAGGTGACGCTCGACCAGGCGATGGACTATCCGGTGGCCAGTCCCAACCTGCCGCTGGGCGTGAACGCGCATTTCGACAAGCAGGTGAAGCGCATCGATCGCCCCGTGTTCAACATCGTCTGCGACGACCTGGGGACGCTCAGGCATCTGGCGCTGACCGCCAGCGCGGTGATCCTCGCGCCCGACACGGCGGGACTCAACCACGGCACCGAATCGCTGCTGCGGCTGCCGATCAAGCGGCTGACCCGCATGCAGACGCACTACAGCATCGTGATGCTCGCCAATCGCACGCTGTCGCCGGCGGCGCTTGCGTTCACGAGCCTGGTCCGCGACATGATGCAGGCTTGAGAGCCCCCACGCTCCCCCACTGCGTGTGGGTCGCTGCCCCCCGAGGGGGGTCAGCAGGCCGCCCGTCAGCGCGAAGCGCGGACTTCGCCGCGCTGGCGGCCCGGCGCCGGCCTAGCGCGCAGGCTGCGGAGGCAGGACGATCTCGGGCGGCGGGGGCGGCACCGGCATCGTCGGCGGCTGGGGATTGAAGGGCGGCGTGATCACGGGCGGAATCACGGGAATGGCCGACGGCACCGGCGTCGGCAGCGAGGAGGGCGGCACCGGCACCGGGCTGCGCGTGGCGGCCGACGGCTGGGTCGGCGAGGCCTCGCTCTGGACGCTGGCGCGGCCGCCGATCGCGAGCGTGTCGTTGATCGCCTTCAAGTCGTCGGCGCTCAGCGTGCCGTTGGCCTGGCGCAGCTTGAGGTTGCCCACCAGCACGTTGTAGCGCGCCACCGCGAGGTCGCGCTTGGTCTGGAACAGCTGGGCCTGGGAGTTGAGCACGTCGATGTTGATGCGCACGCCCACCTGGTAGCCGAGCCGGTTGGCGTCGAGTGCGCTCTGGCTGGAGGCCTCTGCAGCTTCCAGCGCCTTCACCTGGCCCGCACCCGAGATCAGCCCCAGGTAGGCCGAGCGCGTGGCCTGCGAGACGCTGCGGCGGGTCGACTCCAGCGTCTGGCGCGAGTTCTCTTCGAGCGCCAGCGTTTCCTTCACGCGGTTCTCGGTCGCGAAACCCGCGAACAGCGGCATGTTGAACACCACCGCGATGCTCGCGGCGTTCACGCGTACCTTGCCGGTGGTCGTGCTGGTGGTGGTGCCGTTCGGGTTGTTCGTGACGTTGTAGCCCAGCTGCGCATCGAGCGTGGGCTTGTGGCCGGCCTGGGCCTTGTCGACCTCGAGCTTCGCCACTTCGAGGCCCAGCCGTGCCTGGTCGATGGCCGGATGCGCGTCTTCGGCCTGGGTGACCCAGGCATTGATGTCGGCCGGCAGCACCGTCGGCAGCGCCACCGGTGCGGCCAGCGGGATCGGCTGGGTGCCGGGGCGGCCGACCAGCTGGTCGAGCACGATCTTCCTGACCTGCAGGTCGTTCTCGGCCGCGATCTCCTGGGCCAGGACCAGGTCGTAGCGGGCCTGGGCCTCGCGCGTGTCGGTGATGGTCGAAGTGCCGACCTCGAAGTTGCGCTTGGCCGAGGCCAGCTGCTCGGCGACGCCGATCTTCTGCGCCCGAACCAGCGCCAGGCTGTCCTGGCTCGAGAGAACGTCGAAGTAGGCCTGGCTCACCCGCACCACCAGGTCCTGCTCGGCGATCTTGAGGACGTCCTCGGCGATCGTGACCTGGCGCTTGCTCTGCTCGTAGGCGGCCCAGTTGGCGGGCCGGTAGAGCGGCTGCGTGGCGTTGATGCCGGCGGCCTGCGTCGGGATGCCGCGGTTGAGAAAGGCGTTGTCGGTCGAGAGTTCCTGATGGGTGGCCGTGGCGTTGCCCGACAGCCCCACCGCCGGCAGGATGCCGGCCTTGGCCTGCGCGGCCCGTGCCAGGTTGGCGTCGTACTGCGCCCGTGCCCCCTGGTAGGTGGCGTCATAGCCGCGTGCCGCGTCGTAGAGTTCGATCAGGCTCTGGCCATGGGCCGGCAGCGCGAATGCCGCTGCGAACACCGTCGCGAGCGCTGCCGATAGAGGAAGAGGCCTGGGCACGGGCATGAAGCGTCCTTGGAGATTCAAAATTGATGACTCGGTGGCGAGAACTCAGCGCTGCCCGCAACGCATCAAACCGGCGCAGCCCAATTCCAGAGATACCGCGGAACCGGCTTTGACGGGCCGCTGGTATCGCCCCCTTGAGGGGGAGGCGCCGCAGGCGCTTCGGGGGTGTTTCATCTAGTACCGGGGGATGGCCGGATCCTGCTGGGCCGACCAGGCATCGATGCCGCCGGCGATGTTCGCCACCTCGTCGAAACCGTTCTGTGCCAGGAAGGCGGCCACGCGCTGGCTGCGCCCGCCGTGGTGGCACAGGCAGGCGATGCGCTGGCCCGGGTCGAGTTCGCTGACGCGCGCCGGGATCTCGTTCATCGGGATCGTCGCCAGGGTGAAGCCCTGTGGCACCACGCTTGCGGTCTTGAGCTCCCACGGCTCGCGCACGTCGAGCACCACCGGCCTCGCGTTCGGGTTCCTGGCGAACCAGTCGGCAAGCTCGGCCGGGCGGATTTGATCGATCATGAAAGACAGGAGTTGGGGTTCAGAAGTTGAAGCGCGAGGGCGCGGGGAAGTTCAGCAGGCGCGGCGCGACCGTGTCCCACGGCTGAAGCACGTCCCACTTGCCTTCGCCGGTGCGGGTCACGAAATGGGCGCGCATCATGGGTTCGTCGCCGACCACGGCCGCCAGCCGGCCGCCCATGTTCAGCGAGCCCAGCAGGCCTTGCGGAATGCGGGCCACCGAGCCGCTCAGCACGATGACGTCGAAGGTCGGGCCGCTCGGCAGCGGCGTGGCGCCGTCGGCATGGCGCACCTCGACGTTCAACACGCCATTGCGACGCAGGTTCTGGGCGGCGCCGGCGGCCAGGCCGGGATCGATCTCCAGCGTCAGCACCTGGGCCGCGCGGTGGGCCAGCAGGGCGGCCATGAAGCCGGAGCCAGTGCCGATCTCGAGCACGGTTTCATGCTTCTGGATGTGCAGGTCCTGCAGCATGCGCGCCTCGACCTTGGGCGAGAGCATGCACTGGCCGGGTTCCCTGGCCGTGCTTGCGCCTTCGAGCGGGATCTCCATGTCGAAGAAGGCCAGGGCGCGGTGCGCTTCGGGCACATAGTCCTCGCGCCGGATCTGGGCCAGCAGGTCGAGAATTTCGAGATCGAGCACGTCCCAGGGTCGGATCTGCTGTTCGATCATGTTGAAGCGCAGGCGCTCCAGTGTCGGGGTGGGGTTCATGGGGTCTCTCCTCGGGGACTCAGGACAAACTTTCGATTTTAGGCGCCGGACCGGCGGCTTCTTCGGCCGCCGCCTTGGGCTTGCCGGCCCAGCGGCGCCTGGCCCAGTTGGCCAGGTCGTCCATGTAGCAATAGACGACCGGCACCACCACCAGCGTCAGCAGCGACGAGGTGATGACGCCGCCGATCACGGCCTGGCCCATCGGCGCGCGCTGCTCGGAACCCTCGCTCACGGCGAAGGCCAGCGGCACCATGCCGAAGATCATCGCCAGCGTGGTCATGAGGATCGGGCGCAGCCGCACGCGGGCCGCCAGCAGCAGGGCCTCGGCGCGCGGCAGCCCCGGGATCGGCGTGCCGTCCTCGGCGACGCCGGGCTCGCGCGAGCGGATCGCGAAGTCGACCAGCAGAATTGCGTTCTTGGTCACCAGGCCCATCAGCATGACGACGCCGATGATCGAGAACATCGACAGCGTCGAGCGGAAGATCAGGAGCGCCAGCACGACGCCGATCAGGGTCAGCGGCAGCGCGGTCATGAGCGCCAGCGGCTGCAGGAAGCTCCTGAACTGGCTGGCCAGGATCATGTAGATGAAGATCACCGCCAGCGCCAGCGCCGAGACCGCATAGCCGAAGGACTCCTGCATGTTCTTGGTCGAGCCGCTGAACTGCCAGCCGTAGCCCGGCGGAAACGCGATGCCGGCCAGCGCGGCGCGGACGTCGGCCGAGATCTCGCCGGCCGAGCGGCCGTCGACGTTGGCGTTGATGCTCACCTCGCGCGCCAGCGCGCGGCGGTTGATCTGGTTCGGGCCGGCGGATTCGCGCACCTCGGCCACCTGCGCCAGGCGCACGATGCGGCTCGAGCCGTCGGCGTTGGCGCCCACCGCGGTGCTCAGGAAGGGCAGGCGGGCCAGGTCGGCCGGCGAATTGCGCACCTCGGGTGCCAGCCGCACGTTGACGTCGTAGGTCTGGTCGTCGGGCGCACGCCAGTTGCCCACCGTGGTGCCGGCCACCAGCGTGCGCAGCGCGGCCGCGATCGGCGCCACGCCGAGGCCGAGATCGGAGGCGGCATCGCGCCGGATCACCACGCTGACCGTCGGCTTGTCGGGTTTCAGGCTGGAGTCGAGGTCGACCAGGCCGGGGATCGGGCGGATCGACTCCATCACTTTTCGGGTGAGGCGCTCGAGTTCCTTGAGGTCCGGGCCCTGGAGCGAGAACTCGATCGGCTTGTTGCCGCCGACCGAGTCGCGCAGGCCGACGTGCGTGACCGTGATGCCGGGAATCGATCGCAGCCGCTCGCGCAGCACCGTGGACATCTGGTCGACGCTGCGGCTGCGCGAGCGGCGATCGACCAGCCGCACGTAGATGCTCGCGTAGATCTTGCCCTGCGCGTCGCCGCTGTTGATGGTGGTGAGCGTGTAGCGCACCTCGGGCATCTCGCGCAGCACCGCCTCGACCTGGCGCGCCTTGGCCTCGGTCACCTCGAGCGAGGAGCCGACCGGGGTGTAGAAACTGATCGAGGTTTCGGAGAAGTCGGCCTTGGGCACGAATTCGGTGCCCAGCAGCGGCACCATGAAGATGCTGGCGATGAAGATGCCCAGGGCCGCCAGCACGGTGGCCAGCTTGTGCACCAGCGCCCAGCGCAGGATGCCCTGATAGCCCTCGGCGAGGCGCTCGGTGGCGCGGTCGAACCAGCCGGTGACGCGGCCGATGGTCCTGTCGTAGAAGGTGGCGGGGGCCTCGTTCTTGCCATGCTTGTCGATCGCCGGGTCGTGCCAGATGCTCGACAGCATCGGGTCGAGCGTGAAGCTCACGAACATCGAGATCATCACGGCCGCCACGATCGTGATGCCGAACTCGTGGAAGAACTTGCCGATGATGCCTTCCATGAAGCCGATCGGCAGGAACACCGCCACGATCGACAGCGTGGTCGCCAGCACCGCCAGGCCGATCTCCTGGGTGCCGTCGAGCGAGGCGCGGTAGGGCCCCTTGCCCATCTGCACGTGGCGCACGATGTTCTCGCGCACCACGATCGCGTCGTCGATCAGGAGGCCCACGCACAGCGACAGCGCCATCAGCGTGATCATGTTGATCGTGAAGCCGAACATCGCCATGAACCAGAAGGTGCCGATCAGCGCGATCGGCAGCGTCAGGCCGGTGATCACGGTCGAGCGCCACGAGTTCAGGAACAGGAACACGATCAGCACCGTGAGCAGGGCGCCTTCGATCAGCGTCTGGCGCACGTTCTCGACCGCGACCCGGATCGGGCGCGAGGCGTCCCCGATGGGTTCGAGCCGCACGCCCGGCGGCAGCTGCGGCTTGATCTCGGCGATCGCCTTCACGAGCCCGTCGACCACCTGGATGGTGTTCTCGTCCTGCGCCTTCTGCACCGACAGCAGCAGCGTGCGCTGGCCGTTGTAGAGGGCCAGGCTGTCGATCTCCTGGGCGCCGTCGCGCACGGTCGCGACCTGGTCGACCCGGATCGGCGCACCGCCCTTGCGGGCGACGATGATGCGGCCGAAGTCCTCGGGTCGCTCCATGCGGGCGTCGATCTGGACCACGCGGTCCTGTTCGAGCGAGCGCACCGAGCCGACCGGCAGCGCCTGGTTCTCGCTGCGCACCGCATCGACCACCTGGCTGGCGCTGACGCCGAAGGCCTCCATCGCCTGCGGATTGAGGTAGATGTTGATCTCGCGCTTGGTGCCGCCGACCAGCGTCACCGAGCCGACGCCGCGCACGTTCTCCAGGCGCTTCTTGAGCACCTGGTCGGCCCAGTTGGTGAGTTCGACCGCGCTGGGTTGCTGCTCCTTCGGCCCTTCGGGCAGCACCGCCACCGACCAGACGGCGCGCGAGGCCGGGTCGAAGCGCAGCACGCGCGGGTCCTTCACCTCGTCGCGGAACAGCGGCCGCACGCCGGCCACCTTCTCGCGCACGTCCTCGGCCGCCTTGCGGCCATCGACGTAGAGCTGGAACTCGATGATGACGACCGACTGGCCCTCGTAGCTGCGCGAGGTCAGCGCGTTGATGCCGGCGATCGAGTTGACGCCTTCCTCGATCTTCTTGGTGACCTCGCTCTCGACGATCTCGGGCGAGGCGCCGGGGTACTCGGTGATCACCACCACCACCGGGAAATCGATGTTCGGAAACTGGTCGACCTGCAGCCGCTGGTAGGAGAAGGCGCCCAGCACCACCAGGGCGAGCATCAACATGGTCGCGAAGACCGGGTTCTTGAGGCTGACGCGGGTGAACCACATGCCGTGCCAGCCTCAGGGCGCGCTGCGCGCTGAAGGAACGGCGGCCGGCGCCGTGCCGGCGGCCACCGGTGTCAGCCGCACCGCCGTGCCCTGGCGCAGCGGGCCGAGGCTGCCGGCCACCACCACCGCGCCGTCGTCGATGCCGCGCACCGAGACCATCGTCTGGCCGTCGAACTGGCCGCGCAGGCCGGTCTCGACCGGACGGTGCACGATGCGTCCGTCGACCACCATCTGCACGTAGGGCGCCGGCTTGTCGGTGCGCACCGCGCTCAGCGGCAGGGCCAGCGTTTCGGTGCGGCCGACGTCGATCGTGCCCTGCGCGAACAGCCCCTGGCGGAAACCGGTGGAGCGGTCGAGCCGCAGGTAGACCAGCACGCTGCGGCTGCCCGCCTGCGCGCTCGGATTGACGCGCACCACGCTGGCGCCGACGCTGCGTTCGCCGCCCTTCGGGTCGGTCGCGCCGCTGCCCTCGATCTGCAGGCTGGCGCGCTGGCCGACGCGCACCGCCACCGAGTCGGCCGCGGCCAGCGTGGCCTCGACCTCGATGCGGCTCAGGTCCACCACTTCGATGATCTTGGCATCGACCCCGACGCGCTCGCCCGATTGCGCGAAGCGCTGCGCCACCTGGCCCGCGATCGGGCTCTTGAGCACGGTGTCGTCGAGCGACTTGCGGGTCATCTCGACCGCCGCCAGCGCGGCGCGGTGGGTCGACAGCGCCGAATTGAGGTTCGACTGCGAGGTCTCGAGCGCGGTCCGGGAGATGAAGCCCTGATCGACCAGCGCCTTGTTGTTGTCGAAGGTGCGCTGCGCCACCTCGGCCTGGGCGCGGGCCGAATCGGCCTGCTCCTGGGCCTGGCGCAGGCGCGACTGATATTCGATCGGGTCGATGCGCGCGATCACCTGGCCCGCCGCGACCGTGTCGCCCTCGCGCACCGCGAGCCCGATCAGCTCGCCGGCGACACGGGCCTTGACCTGTGCCGAATCGACCGCCCTGAGCGTGCCCGAGACCGGCAGCGTCTCGGCGAGCTCGCGGCGCGCGACCCGCACCACGTCGGCCGGCGAGAGTTCCACCACGGTCTCGGCCGCGGGCGCACCGGCTGCCAGCTTTGCCTGCTGCGCCTTGCGCGCGCCAAGGGCGCGCAGCGCGCCGCCTACGAGCAGCACCAGGATCAGCGCCGCGACGGCCCACTTCATCGTTCTTTTCATGCGGCAGCCTTCGGCGGCAGGCTGAGGCCGTGCAGCACGGTCTCGGCCTGGAGCGCCAGGTATTTCTCGGGGTCGATGTCGGATTTCTCGTCGAAGCAGATGGCCGGCGAATGCTTGGTGAGCATCAGGAAGATCATCGGCGCGACGACGGTGTAGATCGCGAGGTCGACGTCGACCGGTGCGAACTCGCCACTGTCGATGCCGCGCTGGACGATGCGCCGCAGCAGCTTGTGGCCCGGCTGCACCACTTCGCGGCGATAGAACTCGGCCAGCTCGGGAAAGTTCCGGCCCTCGCTCATCATCAGCTTCGTCAGGCCCGAGGCCTTGGTCGAGCCGACGCGTTCCCACCAGACCCGCATGCAATAGCGCAGCATGTCGGCGGTGCTGCCTTCGTACTCGTCGAACTCGCGGTTCCACTCGGTGAAGCGGCCGGCCAGGTTCTCGATCACGACGGCCTTGAACAGCTCTTCCTTGCTCTGGAAGTAAAGGAAGAGGGTGCCCTTGGAGACGCCGGCGCGGACCGCGACCTCCTCCGAGCGGGTGGCGGCGAAGCCTTTCTCGACGAACAGGTCCAGCGCCGCCTCCAGCAACTCGCCCGGACGGGCCTCCTTGCGCCGCTCGCGCTTGGCGCTCACGGGACACAACTTGTCCTTGAGGAATCGGGGAGCGGGCATGTGAATTAATGACTGACGGGTTAGTAATGTAGTGAGGCCGGTGCGGGGCGTCAAGCCGGCACAATGCGGGGTTCGTCTCGACCTTCGCCGGAGTTGCCATGCCATCGCCATCCTCGCCAACCGAAACCATCATCCTCGGCGGTGGCTGCTTCTGGTGCACCGAAGCGGTGTTCGACCGCGTGCAGGGCGTGCTGGATGTGGAGTCCGGCTACAGCAACGGACAAGTCGTGAACCCGAGCTACGACCAGGTCTGCACCGGCCGCACCGGGCATGCCGAAGTCGTCAAGGTGGCTTTCGACCCGTCGCAGATCACTTTGCGCGAGATCCTCGAGATCTTCTTCGTGGTGCACGACCCGACCACCCTCAACCGCCAGGGCAACGACGCCGGCACCCAGTATCGCAGCGGCATCTACTACACCGACGAGGCGCAGAAGCAAGTGGCCGAGGAGGTGATCCGCGAGATCGCCGACGGCGGAACCTACCGCTCGCCGATCGTGACCGAGGTCGCGCCGCTGGCCAACTACTCGACCGCCGAGGCCTACCACCAGGACTACTTCCTGAACCACCCGGACCAGGGCTACTGCGCCTTCGTGGTCGGGCCCAAGGTCGAGAAGTTCCAGCAGACCTTCGCGGCCCGCGTGAAAGCTTGAAACCTCGCGGGACAGACCAAGAAACTGCGAAGCAGTTTTTGCTCTGTCCTCGACCAACCTGAAACTTCGCGGGACAGACCAAGAAACTGCGAAGCAGTTTTTGCTCTGTCCTCGACTGACTAAAGATGCCTTTTGCCCAGCGCACCCTCCGCAGCCGCACCCTGTTGTGCGCGCTGGCATTCGCGCTGTGGGCCGCGACCACGCTGGGCCTGCTGCACCGCACGCTGCACGGTTCGCCGCCGGCACCGTCGACCGCTGTCTCCGCGCAGGTCGACGAGGCCGCGGCCTCGCACGGCCTGTCCGCGCTCTTCGGTGTCCACACCGAGGCCGAGTGCCGGCTCTACGACCAGTTGTCCCACGGGTCGGCCGCGCCTTGCGTGCCCCCGGTCTTCCTGCCGGTGCTGCTGCCGGCCGCCAGCTTCGTCTGGCTCGAGGGCGAAGTCTTCGCCCGCTGGATCGCGCTGTTCGACGCGCGCGGTCCGCCTTCCGCTCGCTGAATCCCCCTGCCTTCCGGTTGCCGACCCCGCCTGGCGGGGCGCGGCCGGCTGTTCATCGATTCAACGAGTGTTCCTTCATGACTTTCCTTTTTCATCGCCATGGCGTTGGCGCCGCGGTGCTGTCCTTCCTGTCCTGCGCCGCCGGCGGCGCCTGGGCGCAAGCCTCTCCTGGCGCACCGGCGCCCTCGCTCGGCGAGATCACCGTCACCGGCAATCCGCTCGGCGCCAGCGACCTGATCGCGCCGACCACGTCGCTCGCGAACGAGGCCCTGCTGCTGCGTTCCCAGTCCACCCTCGGCGAGACGCTGAACGGCCTGCCGGGCGTCAACAGCACCTACTTCGGTCCCAACGCGAGCCGGCCCACGATCCGCGGCCAGGACGGCGACCGCATCCGCATCCTGCAGAACGGCGGCAGCGCGCCCGACGCCTCGGCCCTGAGCTACGACCACGCCGTGCCGGTCGATGCGCTGGTGACAGACCGGCTCGAGGTGCTGCGCGGACCGGCCGCGCTGCAGTACGGCGGGAGTGCGGTCGGCGGCGTGGTCAACGTGATCGACAACCGCATCCCGACCGAACCGATCGAGGGCTTCGGCGGCCGCGCCGACCTGGGCTACGCCACCGGCAATCGCGAGAAGGCGGGCGGCGTGGTGCTCGAAGGCGGCACCGACCGCTATGCGCTGCACGTCGATGCCTTCCGGCGCGATTCCGACGACGTCTCGGTGCCGATCGAACTGGGCTGCGAGAAGCCCGGGCATCTCGGCTTCGCGCGCAAGATCTGCAACTCGGCCAACCAGGCCGACGGCGGCGCCTTCGGCGGCACGCTGTTCTTCGACCAGGGCTGGATCGGCGCCTCGGCCAGCACCTACCGCAGCAGCTACGGCACCGTGGCCGAGCCCGACGTCACGATCGGCATGAAGTCCGACCGCTACGCGCTCGAGGGCGAATGGCGGCCCGGCGGCTTCTTCAGCAGCGTCCATGCCAAGTTCAGCCGCACCGAGTACCGCCACACCGAGTACGAAGGCCCGTTGCCCGGCACCACCTTCACCAACGACAGCAACGACCTGCGCATCGAGGCGCGGCACCGCAAGATCGGCGATCTCGAGGGCATGGTCGGCTTCACCAGCGAGAGCGGCCGTTTCTCGGCCAATGGCGAGGAGGCCTTCGCGCCGAACAGCCGCACCAAGGCCAATGCGCTGTTCCTGCACGAGGAGCTCGGCACCTCGTGGGGGCGGCTGAGCTTCGGCGCCCGCACCGAGGAGGTCAAGGTGCAATCGCTCGGGGATCCGTCCAACCCGGAGGTCACGCGCTTCTTCGTCGGCGAGCGTGACTTCCACCCGAGCAGCGCCGCCTTCGGTGCGCTGGTGAACCTGTCGCCGCAATGGCAGCTGACCTCGAACCTCGCCTACACCCAGCGGGCGCCGAAGGACTACGAGCTGTTCGCCAACGGCCCCCACCTGGCGACCGCGGCCTGGGAGACCGGCGACCCGAACCTCAAGGTGGAGAAGTCGACCGGCCTGGACCTGGGCGCCCAATGGAAGTCCGGCGCCCACACGGCCAAGGTGAACGCCTACGCGACCCGCTTCAGCAACTACATCGGGCTCAGCGCCACCGGCAACGTGCGCAGTGCCGACGGCGAACTCAATCCACCGCCGATCGAGACGGCGGACGGGCAATTGCTGTTCCCCGAGGTGTTTGCCGACTACGTCTACCACGGGGTGCGAGCCCGCTTCACCGGCCTCGAGGCCAACGGCAACCTGCAACTGCTCGGGGCCGACGGCTTCTCGCGCCCGGGCGACGGCTCCACGCTCGACCTCGAGTGGCGCGGCGACCTGGTGCGCGCCACCAACACCGACACCAACGAGCCGCTGCCGCGCATCGCGCCGTGGCGCATCGGCAGCACGCTGGCCTACGGCAACGGCCCCTGGACCGCGCGCCTGGGCTTCGACTACTACGCGGCGCAGAACCGAGTGCCGCCGCTGGGCGACCGCGCGACCGAGGCCTACACGCTCTGGACCGCGTCGGTCAGCTACCAGATGCGGGTGCAGCGCGCCAATCTCACCTGGTATGCGCGCGTCGACAACATCGGCAACACGCTGGCCTATAGCGCGACCTCGATCCTGACGACCACGGTGTACCCCAATGCGCCGCTGCCGGGGCGCAGCCTGAAGGTGGGCCTGCGGGCGACGTTCTAGCCTCGCTTCGTGCGCCGCAGCCCTCGAGGGGGCAGCCGCCGCCTCGGGTCGGCCCCGGCGCAGGCCTGGGCCTCGGCTATTCTCGACGGGCATGAATGGTCCCGTCGTTTCCTCGCTGCTGCCCGTGGTGTTCCTCATCGCGGCCGGCTACCTGGCGGGGAGGCTTCGCTGGATCCAGGGCGGTGCGGTCAAGGACCTGTCGAACCTGGTGTTCCTGCTGCTGGCGCCGCCGCTGCTGTTCCGCTCGATGAGCACGGTGCGCCTGGAGCAACTGAGCCTGAAGCCGGTGGCGGCCTATTTCGTCGCCGCCGGCCTGATCTTCGCGGCCACGCTGGCGTGGCGCGGCTTCAACCGCACCGGCGTCGTGCTGGCGCTCGCCAACACCTACAGCAACACCGTCATGATCGGCATTGCGCTGGTGGGCCTGGCCTACGGGCCCGAGGGCATGGTGGTGCTGCTGACGCTGATCTCGCTGCATTCGCTGGTGCTCCTGACCAGCGCCACCGTGTTCCTCGAACTCGCGGTGGCGCGCGAGGACGCGCAGCGCCACGCGCCGGGCGGGCAAGGGCGGCGCGCGATGGCACGCGCCGTGGCGCGCGCGCTGCGCAACGCGATCATCCATCCGGTGCAGGCGCCGATCCTGCTGGGCCTGCTGTTCGCGCAGACCGGGCTCGCGATTCCCGAGCCGCTGGACAAGCCGATCGCCTTGCTCGGGCAGGCCTTCAGCCCGGTGGCCCTGGTGCTCGTCGGCATCACGCTGGCGCTGACGCCGGTGGGCCTGCACTGGCGCAACGCGCTGACCCAGGCGCTGGTCAAGAACCTGGTGCATCCGGCGCTGGTGGCCGTGCTCGGCTGGGCCTTCGGCCTGCGCGGCCTGCCGCTGACCGTGATGGTGGTGGCCGCCGCGCTGCCGATCGGCGCCAACGTGTTCCTGTTCGCGCAGCGCTACCGGACCTCGGAAGCGCTGATCACCGCGAGCGTGGTGGTTTCGACGGTCATGGCGCTGGCGACGCTCTCGGCGGTGATGGCGGTCGCGGGCCGGCTCTGACTCCGATCGGAGTTCAGGGCGCCAGCCGTTCGCGCACCCAGTCGCCACCTTCGCGGCGATAGCGCAGCCGGTCGTGCAGCCGGCTCTTGCGGCCCTGCCAGAACTCCCAGCGGTCGGGTTCCAGCCGGAAGCCGCCCCAGTGCGGCGGCCGCGGCGGCGAGAACAGGTGCTTCGCGGCCTGCACCGCGGCGTTCTTCACGAGCACGTCGCGCCCGCTGATGACCTCGCTCTGCGGGCTGGCCCAGGCGCCGATGCGGGAGTCGAGCGGGCGGCTCGCGAAGTAGGCGTCGCTCTCGGCGGCGTCGACCTTGCGGACCCGACCCTCGATGCGCACCACGCGCTCGAGCTCGACCCAGTGGAACTGCAGCGCCGCATAGGGATTGCCGGCCAGCTCCTGGCCCTTGCGGCTCTGGTAGTTGGTGTACCAGACGATGCCGCGGGCGCCGTAGCCCTTGATCAGCACGATCCGGGTGGAGGGGCGCAGGTCGCCGCCGACGGTGGCCAGGGTCATCGCGTTGGGTTCGGGCACCTGGGCGTCGATCGCCTCGGCCAGCCAGCGCTCGAACAGGTCGAGCGGGTCGGCGGCGCTGCTGGTTTCGTCGAGCTCGGCGCGCTCGTAGCTTTTGCGCAGCGCGGCCAGCGATTCGTGGGTTGAACTCATGGCGCCATTGTTGCGCAAGCGAAGCGGAGATACTGCGGGCCATGAACGCCGTGCCCGAAATTCGACCACCGACTGTCATCGTCCTCGCCTCCGGACGCGGCGAGCGCTTCCGCGCCGCCGGCGGCGCCGGCCACAAGCTGCAGGCGTGGCGCGTGCGCTGGGTCCGGCGGTGCAGGCGGCACAGCCGCACTACGGCGGCCAGCGCGGCCATCCGGTGGGCTTCGCCGCCAGCTGCTTCGACCCGCTTTCGCAGCTGTCGGGCAACCAGGGTGCTGCCCCCGTGCTGCGTGCGCTCAGGGCGGCAGGGCAGGTGGCCGACATCGAGGTCGACGACATCGGTGTCGTGACCGACATCGACACCCCCGAAGAACTCGCGCGCGCCGAGGCCTTGATCAAGGCGCGGCTTGGCTAACGCTTCAGGCCGGCGCCGGGCCGCCCCAAGGCGGCCTGCGGCCCCCTCGGGGGGCAGCGACCCACACGAAGTGGGGGAGCGTGGGGGCCATCCAGGCCGGCGCCGGGCCGCCCCAAGGCGGCCTGCGGCCCCCTCGGGGGGCAGCGACCCACACGCAGTGGGGGAGCGTGGGGGCCATCCAGGCCGGCGCCGGGCCGCCCCAAGGCGGCCTGCGGCCCCCTCGGGGGGCAGCGACCCACACGCAGTGGGGGAGCGTGGGGGCTAGCTAGCTCCGGGCGATGATCCCGCAGGCGACGCGCGGGCCGGAGTTGCCGGCCGGCTGGGTCGTGAAGTCGTCGCGGTCGCGGTGCACCACCAGCGCCCGGCCGATCACGTTGTTGGCGGCGCCTTCGGTCATCGAGATGTTGTGCACGTCGACGCTGAAACGCGCCACGCCGGCGGCGTCGGCCACCAGGCTCGGCAGCTCGCCCGCATGGCTGCCGGGCGCGGCGAACTTGCCGTGCGTGCCGCCGGCCGGATTGAAGTGGCCGCCCGAGGCATTGCCGTTGTCGCCGCAGTCGCCCTTTTCGTGGATGTGGAAGCCGTGCTCGGTGCCCGGCGCAAAGCCACGGACCTCGCCCTTGACGCGCACGCCGTGGTCGAGCGCCGTGAATGTCACCTTGCCCACGGTCGGATTCGGCGAGATCGCGCCGGTCGGCGCGAGCTCGGCGGTGGCGCCGGCCTTGGGGCCCAGGGTGCCGCAGGCCGCGAGCAGGCCGGCCGCGACGACGGCGAGGGCAGGGACGATGTGGCGAGGGCGCATGATCAAGTTACTCCTTGGTTTTCCGGGTTGACGCTGAAGGGTACATCGCAGCGGCAGGCTCGCCGCTGTCGGCCGATGCCGACAGGCGCGAATCCGCCAGCCTGACCAGCCGTGCCAGCGCGGCATCGTGGATCGCATGGCGCCGCAGCTCGAGCAGGGTCTGGTGCGCATAGTCCAGCGAGCTGCCGTAGCGGCCGACCGCGGTCTTGAAGATCCGGGCGTAGCGCTCGTCGCTCAACTCCCCGGTGAAGTTGGGGCTGTGCCGCGACAGGGTGAAGGCCAGCGCACGCGCCGTCGAATGGGGCGTCGCGCACTCGAGCCAGCGCGGATCGTAGACGCCGGTCGGCATCTCGCGCAGCCAGAGCCGGCCCAGGGTTTCGAGCCCGTGGGCGGCAGGCACGCGGAACACCATGCCGCGGCAGCTGCCGCCCGACAACAGGCCGAACACCAGTCCGGGGTTCTCGACCGTGCCGCGGTTGACCCGGCTCCACATCTTGAGCGCGCGGTGCCAGCCGTGGACCCGGGCCGGATGCCGCTCGACGAAGCCGAAATCCGGCCGCCAGATCAAGGAACCGTAGCCGAACAGCCAGAGGTCCTCGTGGCCGCCCCATTCGGCGATCACGCGGTCGAGCATCGGCTTGGGATCGCGCAAGGGCTTCGGCAGCGGGCCCAGGCCGGGCGGCCCGGGGTCGCCGACCGGGCCGTCGGAGGCGGCACCTACAATTTGGCGGTCATGGTTCACCGCACCATTATTTACCGACCCCTCAACTACGGAGCCCCGCCCATGTCAGCCAACAGTGATGACGAAAGCCAGCAGAACTTCATCCTCGCCTTCCTGCTCGGCCTGATCGCCCTCGTGATCCTGTTCGTGATCGGGATCGTGCTCTACACCCGCAGCCATGCGCCGGCTCCGGCGACGCCCCCGGTGGCCGCGGCCGTGCCGGTGACCACGCTGGCGGTCGTGACCGAGACCGTGACGGTCGTGATTCCCGACGGCGCCAGCATCCGCGTCATCGGCGGGGTCGTGAACTTCTATTTCGCCACCGCCAGCGCCGACCTGGCGCCGGGCGCCGCCGAGGCCCTGGCCGTGGTCATCAAGGGCGTCGAGAGCGGCCGCAAGGCGGTGATTTCGGGCTTCCATGACACCACCGGCGACGCCGCGATCAACGAGGCCCTGGCGAAGAAGCGCGCCGAGACCGTGCGCGACGTCCTGAC
Source organism: Variovorax sp. P2_H12 (assembly GCF_056403395.1). Lineage (NCBI taxonomy): Bacteria > Pseudomonadati > Pseudomonadota > Betaproteobacteria > Burkholderiales > Comamonadaceae > Variovorax > Variovorax sp. P2_H12. The sequence continues at coordinate 106,331 of NZ_JBFUFO010000009.1, forward strand.
CGGCCTCGGCGTCCCGGCCGACAAGGTCGAGCTCGAGAAGCCGGCCGTCACGTCCGGAACGGGGAACAACGCCGAAGCCCGCCGGGTCGAAGTCAAGTTGCTGGATTGAGCGCCAGCGCGTTCGCAGCCATGCAAAGCCCGGGCGCGTCCGGGCTTTTTCATTTGGACTTGATACCATGCACTTCCGAGCCGCCGCGTCGCGGCTCTCCGGCAGAGCGACACACCCCATGACCACACATCCCACCGTCCGCGCTGTCACCGAGCGCATCCGCGCGCGCAGCCAGAGCCTGCGCAGCGCCTACCTGCAGGACCTGGCCGAAACCCGAAGCCGCGACCGCGGCTCCGACCGGATGGGCTGCGCCAACGTCGCGCACGCCGTGGCCGGCATCCCGGCCAACGACAAGTTCAAGGTCGTGAGCGAGCGGGCGCCCAACATCGGCATCGTCACCGCCTACAACGACATGCTCTCGGCCCATGCGCCGTACCAGGGCTACCCCGACATCGTCAAGCACGAGGCGCGCCGCCTCGGCGCCACCGCCCAGGTGGCCGGCGGCGTGCCCGCGATGTGCGACGGCGTTACCCAGGGCACGCCCGGCATGGAGCTGAGCCTGTTCAGCCGCGACGTCATCGCGATGGGCACCGCGGTGGCGCTCACGCACGACATGTTCGATGCCGCGCTGCTGCTCGGCGTCTGCGACAAGATCGTGCCGGGCCTCTTGATCGGCGCGCTGCATTTCGGCCACCTGCCGACCGTCTTCGTGCCCGCCGGGCCGATGCCCTCGGGCCTGTCGAACACCGCCAAGTCGAAGGTGCGCGAGCAAGCGGCCCAGGGGCTGGTCGGGCGCCAGGGCCTGCTCGACGCCGAGATGCAGGCCTACCACGCGCAGGGCACCTGCACCTTCTACGGCACCGCCAACAGCAACCAGATGCTGCTCGAGGCCATGGGCCTGCACGTGCCGGGCTCGGCCTTCATCCAGCCCGGCGACGACATGCGCGAGGCGCTCACGCGCGAGGCGGTGCGCACCGTGCTGGGCCGGGCAACGGACGCCGCCTTCGCGGTGCCGCCGATCGGCGAACTGGTCGACGAGCGCGTGATCGTCAACGCCATGGCGGCGCTGCTCGCCACCGGCGGCTCGACCAACCACCTGATCCACTGGGTCGCCGTGGCGCGCGCCGCCGGCATCCTGATCGACTGGAACGATTTCGCCGAGCTGTCGGAAGTGGTGCCGTTGCTGGCGCGGGTCTATCCCAACGGCAGCGCCGACGTCAACGGTTTCCAGGCCGCGGGGGGGCCGGGCTTCGTGATCGGCGAACTGCTCGACGCCGGCCTGATGCATGCCGACGTGCTCAGCGTGCGGGCCGGCGGCATCCGCGAATTCGCCGGCATTCCGCAACTCGCCGGGGCTCCTTCGGCCGAACGCTCGCTCAAGTGGGAGGCCGCCGCGCCATCGAAGGACGACAGCATCGCGCGGCCGGTCTCGGCGCCCTTCAGCGCCACCGGCGGGCTGAAGCTGTTGCAGGGCAACCTGGGCCGCAGCGTGATCAAGGTGTCCTCGGTGCCGACCGACCGCCACGTGATCGAGGCGCCCGCGCGGGTCTTCGATTCGCAGGCCGCGCTGCAGCAGGCCTTCACTGCGGGCGAACTCGAGCGCGACGTGGTCTGCGTGGTGCGCTGGCAGGGCCCGCAGGCCAACGGCATGCCCGAGCTGCACAAGCTCACGCCGCCGCTGTCGGTGCTGCAGGGCAAGGGCTTCCGGGTGGCGCTGGTGACCGATGGCCGCATGAGCGGTGCGTCCGGCAAGGTGCCGGCCGCGATCCACGTCTCGCCCGAGGCCGCCGCCGGCGGGCCGCTGGCCAAGGTGCGCGACGGCGACCTGATCCGGCTCGATGGCGTGGCCGGCACCCTCACCGTGCTGCTGCCCGAGGACGAATGGGCGGCGCGCGAAACCGCGACCATGCCCGACGAGGCGCGTGCCGCCAACGGCCGCGGCCTGGGCCGCGACCTGTTCGCCGGCATGCGGCGCAATGCATTGACTGCTGAAGAAGGAGCCTGCTCATGGCTGTGAAAGATTCGTTGTCCGCGCTCGACGTGATGCGCGACGCCCCGGTGATTCCGGTCATCGTGCTCCACGACGTCAAGGACGCGGTGCCGCTGGCGCGCGCACTGGTGGCCGGCGGCATCCGCATGCTCGAGGTCACGCTGCGCACCCGCGAGGCGCTCGAGTGCATCGAGCTCATCGCCAAGGAAGTGCCCGAGGCCGTGGCCGGCGCCGGCACCATCCGCAGCGCCGCCGATGCCCAGGCCTCGGCGCTGGCCGGCGCGAAATTCGGCGTCAGCCCGGGCTACACGCGCGCGGTCGGCAAGGCCTGCCACGACCTCGGACTGCCGCTCCTGCCCGGCGTCGCGACCGGCAGCGAGATCATGATGGCCCAGGAAGACGGCCTGACCGAGCTCAAGTTCTTCCCTGCCGTGCAGGCCGGCGGCCTGGCGATGCTCAAGGCCTGGCAAGGGCCCTTCGGCGACGTCAGGTTCTGCCCCACGGGCGGCGTCCACGCCGGCAATGCGCACGAGTTCCTCGCGCTGTCCAACGTGGCCTGCGTCGGCGGCTCGTGGATCGTGCCGACCGATGCCATCGCCGCCGGCGACTGGGGCCGCATCGAGGCGCTCGCGCGCGAGGCCTGCCAGCTGGCGCGCTGAGGGCCCGGGCATGGGAGACATCCTGGACGGCAGCGAACTGAAGGTCATCGCCTTCGACGTCTTCGGCACCGTGGTCGACTGGTATTCCGGCATTGCCGCCGAGGCCGAGCGGCTGCTGCCCGGTGTCGATGGCGGCGCCTTCGCACTGGCCTGGCGCGCCGGCTACCAGCCCGCGATGCAGGGCGTGATGGAACGGCTGGCGGCCGGCGAGGGCGGCTTCACGCTGCTCGACGAGCTGCACATGGGCATCCTCGGCGATGTGCTGCGCGAATTCGGCGCCGCCGATCTCGACGCCGGCACGAAGCGCGAACTCAACAAGGCCTGGCACCGGCTGCCGGCATGGCCCGATGCGGTCGAGGGCCTGGCCCGGCTCAAGCGCAAGTACACGATCTGCACGCTCTCCAACGGCAACATCGGTCTGCTGACCGAGATGGCCAAGCGCGCCGGCCTGCCCTGGGACTGCGTGCTGTCGGCGGAAGTATTCAAGGCCTACAAGCCCGACCCGCGCACCTACATCGGCGTGGCCGCGGTGTTCGATGTCACGCCAGGGCAGGTGATGCTGGCGGCCGCGCACCACGACGACCTGGCGGCGGCCCGTGCCTGCGGCCTGCGCACCGGCTACATCGAGCGGCCCCTGGAGTTCGGCCCCGGGCGGCCGAAGGATGTCTCGCCGCGGCCCGACAACACGCTGCACGCACGGGACATCGGGGCGCTGGCGGATCTGCTGGGCTGCTGATCTTCCGCTGAACGTACGCATGCAGATATTTCTCTGCATGTGCTCGATGTTTCGGCGCCGGGTTCCGGACTGAACCTACTGACGTGTCTGTCTTGCGCACCTAGAGTGTGCATCGACAAGAACGAACGTGAGGGTGGGAGCCGGTGCCAATGAAGACACACTTGAGAGCCGTTGCCTCGGCACGCTGCTGCGACGGCTGTAGCCGCACCCCCTCGCTGTCTCGCTGCGCACGCTAGGGGCCGCGCATGGCGATTTCGCGACGAGCCTTGTTCGGCAAGCTCGACCTGACCCTGTTCCGCGCCATCGAATCGGCCACGGCATTCGCCAAGCTTCGAGGCAATCCCTATGTCGAGCTGACGCACTGGCTGCATCAGCTCTGGCAGCTCAGCGACAGCGACCTGCACCGGATCTGCCGCCACTATCAGATCGAGCCGCAATCGGTCGAGCGCGACCTGGCATCGGCGCTGGCCGCGCTGCCCTCCGGGGCTTCGTCGCTCAGCGATTTTTCGCATCACATCGGCGCCGCGATCGAACGGGCCTGGGTCCTGTCCAGTCTTGAGTTCGGCGGCCACTGCGTCCGCAGCGCCTGGCTGCTTGCCGCATTGCTGCAAACCCCCGAGCTGCGCGGCGTGCTGCTGACCATCTCGCCCGTCTTCAAGAAGATACCGGCCGAGCAGCTCACCGAGTCGCTGGCGTCTCTCATCGCAGGATCGCCGGAATCGAACGAAGGGCCTCACGATGGCTCAGGGCTGGCATCGGCCATGCCCGGCGAAGCCAGTGGCGCCATTGCACAGGAAGCCGACGGAAGTTCGGCGCTGGCCAAATACTGCGTCGACCTGACGCAGCGGGCACGAGCCAACGAGATCGATCCCGTGATCGGTCGCGAGCACGAGATCCGCACCATGGTCGACATCCTGCTGCGCCGTCGGCAGAACAACCCCCTGCTGACCGGCGAGGCGGGCGTCGGCAAGACCGCGGTGGTGGAGGGGCTGGCGCTGGCCATCGCTCGCGCCGAAGTGCCGGCCAGCCTGCGCGAGGTCCGCCTGCTGAGCCTCGACGTCGGCGCGCTGCTGGCCGGTGCCAGCCTGCGCGGCGAATTCGAGTCGCGCCTCAAGAGCCTGCTCGAGGAAGCGAGCCGCTCGCCGCAGCCCGTGATCCTGTTCGTCGACGAAGTGCATACCTTGATCGGCGCCGGCGGCCAGGCCGGCACCGGCGATGCGGCCAATCTGCTCAAGCCGGCGTTGGCGCGCGGCACCTTGCGCACCATCGGCGCGACCACGTGGAGCGAATACAAGCGGCACATCGAAAAAGACCCGGCGCTCACACGCCGCTTCCAGGTGCTGCAGGTCGCGGAGCCTGAAGAAACCTCCGCCATCGAGATGGTGCGCGGTCTGGTCGTGACCTTCACCGCGCACCACGGCGTCACCGTGCTCGACGAAGCCGTGCGCGCCGCCGTGCTGCTGTCGCATCGCTACATCCCGGCGCGCCAACTGCCCGACAAGGCCATCAGCCTGCTCGACACCGCCTGCGCCCGTGTCGCCATGTCGCTGCAGACGCCGCCGGCCGCGGTGGAGCATCTGCGCCAGCGCATCGCGGCCTTGCGGACCGAACTCGACCTGCTCGACAAAGAAGGCGTGGTCGCCCAGGGCCGGGAAGCCCGTTCGGCACGCATCGCCGCCATCCAGGCGGAGCAAGCTCGCGAGACCGACGCACTGTCGGCGCAGGAACAACGCTGGCAGGACGAGCTCGCCATGGTCCGAAAGATCCAGGCCCTGCGTGCCGAGCATGCGGCCGACGCCGTGCCGGCGCCGTCCGCCGAACTGACGGCGCTCGAAGCCGAACTCGCGGACCGCCAGCAGGATGCGCCGCTGATCTTCCCGCAGGTCGACGAAGACGTGGTCGCCGCCATCGTCGCCGACTGGACGGGCATCCCGGTCGGCCGCATGGTGAAGGACGATGTGGCCGCCGTGTTTCAGCTGCACGCGACGCTCGACCGCCGCGTCATCGGACAGGGCGACGCGCTCAAGGTGATCACCGAGCGGGTCCAGACGGCCCGCGCGCGCCTGACCGATCCCGACAAGCCGGTGGGCGTGTTTCTCCTGGTAGGTCCATCGGGCGTGGGCAAGACCGAAACCGCACTGGCGCTGGCCGAGGCGATGTATGGCGGCGAGCAGAACCTCATCACCATCAACATGAGCGAGTTCCAGGAGTCCCACACCGTGTCGACGCTCAAGGGCGCGCCGCCGGGCTACGTGGGCTTTGGCGAGGGCGGCGTGCTGACCGAGGCCGTGCGCCGCAAGCCCTACAGCGTGATCCTGCTCGACGAAGTCGAGAAGGCCCACCCCGACGTGCACGAGATCTTCTTCCAGGTCTTCGACAAGGGCTGGATGGAAGACGGGGAAGGGCGCCGCATCGACTTCCGCAACTGCACCATCCTGCTCACCAGCAACACCGGCTCCGAGCTGATCTCATCCCTGTGCGAAGACCCGGCGCTGATTCCTGACGCAGCCGCGCTGCGCGAAGCCCTGCAGCCGGCACTGCGGCAGGTGTTTCCGGCGGCCTTCATCGGGCGGCTGACAGTCGTGCCGTATCTGCCGCTGGCCGAGAGCACGCTGGGCGACATCGTCATGCTGCACCTGAATCGCGTGGTCGACCGCATGCAGGCGCAGCACGGCATCGCGCTGAGCTACCCGCCGGCGCTGGTCAAGCACGTCATCGACCAGTGCGGCACTCACGAGACAGGCGCGCGCCGCCTGATCGGCTTCATCGAGCAGAACCTGTTGCCGGTGCTTTCGCGGCATTGGCTGGGTGCCTTGCAGGAGCGGCGACGGATCCTTCGGCTGGCCGTTGACATGTCGAACGAAGACTTCGCCTGCGAAGTCGAGTACGGCTGAAGACATCGCAACCCGACCCTTCACTCCCCTTTATTTCATTTCATCCACCCCCCGGAGTCTTTATGAGCTACCAGAACAGCCAGAAATTCATCGCTCGCAACCGAGCGCCGCGCGTGCAGATCGAATACGACGTCGAGATCTACGGCTCGGAGAAAAAGATCGAGTTGCCCTTCGTCATGGGCGTTCTGGCCGACCTGTCGGGCAAGCCGGTCGAGCCGCTGCCCACGGTGAGCGAGCGCAAGTTCCTCGACATCGACATCGACAACTTCGACGAGCGCATGAAGGCGATCCAGCCGCGCGTCGCGTTCTCGGTGGCCAACACCCTGACTGGCGAAGGCCGCCTGATGGTCGACATGAGCTTCGAGAGCATCGACGACTTCTCGCCGGCCGCGGTGGCGCGCAAGGTCGGTCCGCTCAAGCAGTTGCTCGACGCCCGCACGCAACTGTCGAACCTGCAGACCTACATGGATGGCAAGGCCGGGGCCGAGAGCCTGATCAACAAGCTCATGCAGGACCCGGCGCTGATGAAGTCGCTCGCCGCGGCACCGAAGCCCAAGGCAGCAGACGAGAGCGGCGCCGAAGCCGCCACTGCCTGATACCGCGCCGATTCACATCCAGTCTGACAGGGAGAAACCCATGAAGCCAAATACCAAGCAGGCCGCCGGCGCCGCGACCCCATTCGCCGAGATTTCCGATTTCTCGTCCTTGCTCGACAAGGAATTCAAGCCGAAGACCGAAGAGGCCCGCGATGCCGTCGAGGCTGCGGTCCGTACCCTGGCCGAGCAGGCGCTGGTCAACGCGGCCACGATGACCGACGACGCCTACAGCAACATCGAGGCGGTCATCGCCGAGATCGACCGCAAGCTGTCCGAGCAGATCAATCTCGTGATGCACAAGGAAGAGTTCCAGAAGCTCGAGTCCGCCTGGCGCGGCATGCACCACCTCGTCCACAACACCGAGACCGACGAGAAGCTCAAGATCCGCTTCATGGACATCTCGAAGGACGAGATGCGCCGCACCATGCGCCGCCACAAGGGCATCGCCTGGGACCAGAGCCCGATCTTCAAGCGCGTCTACGAAGAAGAATACGGGCAATTGGGCGGCGAGCCCTACGGCTGCCTGGTCGCCGACTACTACTTCGACCACACGCCGGCCGACGTCGAATTGCTGGCCGCCATCGCCAAGATCTCGGCCGCATCGCATGCGCCTTTCATTGCGGGCTCGTCGCCTGCGCTGCTCGGCATGGAGTCGTGGCAGGAACTCGCCAACCCGCGCGACCTGGCCAAGATCACCTCGAACCTCGAACATGCGCCGTGGAATTCGCTGCGCGAGACCGAGGACTCGCGCTATGTGGGCCTGGCCATGCCGCGCTTCCTGGCGCGCCTGCCCTACGGCGTGAAGACCAACCCGGTCGACGAGTTCGACTTCGAGGAAGAAACCGAAGGCGCGGACCACCGCAACTACGTGTGGAGCAATGCGGCCTACGCCATGGCCGTCAACATCAACCGCAGCTTCAAGCTCTACGGCTGGTGCACCATGATCCGCGGCGTCGAATCGGGCGGCACGGTCGAGAACCTGCCCTGCCACACCTTCCCGACCGACGACGGCGGCTTCGACATGAAGTGCCCGACCGAGATCGCGATCTCCGACCGGCGCGAAGCCGAACTCGCCAAGGCCGGCCTGATCCCGCTGGTGCATCGCAAGAACACCGACCACGCGGCCTTCATCGGCGCGCAGTCGATGCAGAAGCCGCAGGAGTACATGGACCCGGACGCGACCGCTAATGCCAACCTGTCGGCACGGCTGCCGTACCTGTTCGCGAGCACCCGCTTTGCGCACTACCTCAAGTGCATCGTGCGCGACAAGATCGGCACCTTCAAGGAGCGCGACGAGATGCAGCGCTGGCTCAACGAATGGATCATGGAATACGTCGATGCCGACCCAGCCAACTCGTCCCAGGAAACCAAGGCGCGGCGTCCGCTCGCGGCGGCCGAGGTGGTCGTCGAAGACATCGAGGGCAACCCGGGCTACTACAGCGCGAAGTTCTTCCTGCGTCCGCACTTCCAGCTCGAAGGCCTCACGGTCTCGCTGCGCCTGGTTGCGAAGCTGCCTTCGCTCAAGGAAGCGGCCTGACCGACTGCGTCTTCAAGCATTGATGAAGCGGCGCGCAGACGTCGCCCGACGAAGAAGCGCCGAGGCGCATCCGCGCTCGCGGCGGCCAATCAACTCATAAAGAAGCAATTACTGCTCAGGGAATTCTCATGTCTCAAGATATCTTTCTGAAACTCAACGGCATCGAAGGCGAGGCGCCCGACGCGGCCCACAAGAACGAGATCGAAGTGCTGTCCTTCAACTGGAAGGTCGCGCAGGAATCGATGATGCACGCCGGTTCGGGCGGCGGCGCCGGCAAGGCCACGGTGGATGACCTGGAGTTCGACCACTTCGTCGACCGGTCGAGCCCCAACCTCATGAAGTACTGCCTGACCGGCAAGCACGTGGCCGAAGCCAAGCTCACGGTCCGCAAGGCCGGCGGCAATCCGCTCGAGTACCTCAAGTTCACCTTCACCGACGTGATCATCACCAGCGTCGCGCCGAAGGGTTCCAACAGCGACGAATCGCGCGTGCGCGAGACCGTGCGCCTGTCCTTCTCGAAGGTCAAGCAGGAGTACGCGGTGCAGAACGCCCAGGGCGGCAGCGCCGGCGCCATCACGGCCGGCTACGACATCAAGGGCAACAAGGAGTCCTGATGCCGAGGGCCCGGCATGCCGGGCCCTTCGAGGAACCGCGCCTCCGGCCGCGAATGCATGCCCGCATCGCGCGCGGCCGGGCGGGCTCCTTTTCTTTTTCCGATCCTCACCAAGTTCAGCATGGCCCTCCACTTGTCAGATCCCTGGCGCATCGCGATCGCCTGCGCGCTGGCGGCGATTGCCCTGACGGCGCAGGCGCAGATCTCGGTGTCCGTCGAGCCTCCATCCTTGCCCTCGGTACCATCCTTCGCTGCACCGTCCTCGTTCTCGACCCCGTTCTCGTATCCGCGGGAGCAGACCAAGCTCGACATCAGGCTCACGGCGGCCAGTGACCTGAACCCGGACGACAAGGGCAGGGCGGCGCCGATCCTGGTGCGCATCTACGAACTGCGCTCCGAAGCCGGCTTCGAGTCGGCCGACTTCTTCTCGCTCCAGCAGCACGACAAGGCGCTGATCGGCAGCGACCTGCTGGTGCGCGAGGAATTCATCATGCGGCCCGGCGACGTCAAGACCATCCGCCGCAAATCGCATCCCGACCTGGCCGCCATCGGCGTGCTGGCGGGCTACCGCGACCTGGCCCACGCCGACTGGCGCGCGGTGCAGAAGGTCGAACCCGCGCCCGAGGCCGCCTGGTACCGGACCGTGCTGCCGGCCCAGAAGGTCAGGCTGCAGATCGAGCTCCAGGCCCAGGGCGTTCGGCTCACGCCCCTCCATTGATTGATCCCCACTGCCTGCGAGCGGAAGCAACGACACCATGAGTTGGTACAACAAGGTCGCCTGGAGCGAAGGCCTTTTTCTGCGGCCGCAGCTGTTCCAGCAGCAAGAGCGCTACCTGGAACACCTGGCGCACAAACGCGCCGCCGCGCTGAGCCCGTTCTATTGGGGCTTCGGTCGCTATGCCATCGATGTCGAATCGCTGGCGCTGGGCAAGGTGGTGCTGGCGAGTGCGAGCGGCATCTTTTCCGATGGGACGCCCTTCGACACGCCCGGCCAGACGCTGCCGCCCGCGCCGCTCACGATCCTGCCTGAGCATCTGGAGCAACTCATCTACCTCGCGGTGCCGATTCGCACGCCCAACGGCGAGGAAACCACCTTCGACGATGCCGCGGTGTCGAGCGCGTCGCTCGCGCGCTTCTCGGTGTTCGACACCGAGCTTCGCGATGCCAACTCCGTCGGGCAGGGCCCGAAGACCGTGCAGCTGTCGCGCCTGCGCCTTCGCCTGTTGCCGCAGCGCGAGATGACCGACGCCTGGATCGGCCTGCCGCTGACCCGCGTGACCACCTTGCGCTCGGACGGCAGCATCACGCTCGATGCGCAGCTGATCCCGCCTGTCGCCGGCTATGGCGCGAGTTCGCTGCTGGCCGACTGGATCACCAACCTGCATGGCCTGTGCCGCCTGCGTGCCGAATCGCTGGCGGCGCGGCTCAGCGGCAGCGACGGCAAGTCCAGCGAGGCGGCCGAGGTGTCGGACTTCTTGCTGCTGCAGATCCTCAATCGCTACGAGCCGATGCTGGCGCATTGGCTGCGGGTGCGCGAGACCTCGCCCGAGGCGCTCTACATCGCGCTGCGCACCCTGAGCGGCGAACTCGCCACCTTCGTCAGGGCCAGCACGCGCCGGCCCAAAGAGCATCCGGCCTACCAGCACATGGACCCGCACCTCTCCTTCAAGGGCCTGGTGGGCGACGTTCAGGCGCTGCTCAACGACGTGCTGGTGCGCAGCGCGCAAAGCATCCCGCTGGCGGATCGCCCCAATGGCGTGCGCGTGGCAAGCGTCGACCCCGGCGAGCTGCAAGGCTTCGCGAGCCTGGTGTTTGCCGTCGCGGCCCATGCGCCGCCCGATGTGCTTGCCAGCCAGTTTCCCGCGCGCTGCAAGGTCGGCCCCAGCGACCGCCTGCCTGAGCTCATCCGCTCGCACCTGCCCGGGATCCCGCTGCAGGCGTTGCCGGTGCCGCCGCGGCAGATCCCGTTCAACGCCGGCTTCGTCTATTTCCAGATCGATTCGCGCGGGCCTTTGTGGGAACACCTGCTCAAGCACGGCGGTCTCGCGCTGCACATCGCCGGCGAGATCCCGGGCCTGCGCATGGAGCTGTGGGGCGTGCGAGAAAAGTAGACCGGCGGCACCGCGGCGCCATCACGTAGAGGAGACCCATCATGTCGAGCAACCACACCCTGTCCATCGAATCCCCGGCGATCCCGGTCGTCCTGGGCCGCCCGGCGCTGGAGCCCGTGCGCCTGTCGGGCCGCGAGGGTCTCAACAGCCTCTTCGAATACGAGCTTCTGCTCAAGACGCCCGATGCCTTGAACCTCGGCGCCAGCGGCGCGGCCGACTTCGATCTCGACGACTTCATCGGGCGCGAGATCAGCTGCAGCATCGAGCTCGACGGCTCGGGCGAGTTCATTCCCGGCGCGGTCGGCGCCAGCGTCGATCGCATGGGCGCCGGCACCCGCCAGATCAACGCCGTGATCGCGGTCGCCGCCTTCTGGGGCGAGGAGGGGCGGCACCTCCAGTACAAGCTCACGCTGCGCCCCTGGCTGCATCTGCTGGACCAAAACACCGATTGCAAAATCTTCCAGAACAAGACCGTCGTCGACATCCTCGATGAACTGCTCGGCGCCTACCCCTTTTCGGTCGACAAGCGCCTGTTCGACACCTACCCCCCGCGCGACTACCAGACCCAGCACAACGAGAGCGACCTCGAGTTCTTCATCCGCCTGTGCCAGGAATGGGGCATCAGCTACCACTTCGAGCACAGCGAGGGCAAGCACCGGCTGGTGCTCAGCGACGCCATGGCCGCCTACCGCGAAAACGACAGCGAGGCTTATCGGCAGGTCGAGTACCACGCACCCGGCTGGAAGATCGATGCCGAATACCTCCACAGCTTCGTGCCCGAGCACCAGCTCACCAGCGGGCGCTACACCACCCGGGACTACGACTACACCCGCCCGCGTGCCGACCTCACCCAATCGCGCAGCGACCCGCGTCCCACCGGCCAGGCCGACGGCGAGGTCTACCAGTGGCACGCCGGCCGGGGCGGCAGCCACTACGCCCAGCCCAGAGCCGGCAGCGCCGAGGCCAACGACCCGCAGGACGAAGGCCGCCAGCTGGCGCTGCTGCGCATGCAGGCCCTGCGCACCCACGGCGCCAGGGCCAGGGCCAGCGGCAACCTGCGCGGCATGGTGCCCGGCTGCACCTTCAAGCTGGCGAAGCACCCGCGCCAGAAGGCCAATGCCGAGTACCTCATCCTCGACACCACTTTCCTGATCGAGGACGTGGCCCAGGACAGCCAGATCAAGGACGCCGCGCCCGGGCGCAAGCAGCAGTGGAAGGTCGAGGTGGACTTCACCGCGCATCCCGTCACCGAGCCGCTGCGCCCGGCGTTGACCCAGCCCAAGCCCTACGTGCGCGGGCCGCAGTCGGCCTTGGTCGTCGGCCCCGAGGGCCAGAACCTCTGGACCGACCAGTACGGCCGCATCAAGGTGCAGTTCCCCTGGGACCGACTCGGCGAGAAGAACCAGCATTCGACCTGCTGGGTTCGGGTCTCCAGCGAATGGGCGGGCAACCAGTTGGGCGGTGTTCACGTGCCGCGCATCGGCCAGGAAGTCATCGTCAGCTTCCTCGACGGCGACCCGGACCTGCCGGTCGTCACGGGGCGGCTGCACAACCAGAACAACCTGCCGCCGTGGGCGCTGCCGGGGCAGAGCGCGCTCTCCGGCCTGCGTTCGAGGGAACTGGAAAAGGACGGCGGCAACAGCGCGGCCGGGCGCAGCAACCATCTGGTGCTGGACGACACGGCCGAGAAGATCCAGGCGCAACTCAAAAGCGACCACCAGCACAGTCAACTCGGCCTGGGCCACATCACGCGCATCGAAGACAACGCCGGACGCAAGGACCCGCGAGGCGAGGGCTTCGAACTGCGAACCGACGGCCAGGGCGCCCTGCGCGCCGCCAGAGGCTTGATGCTCACCACCGACGGCCGGTCCGGCGCGGTCGGCGGCATCCTGAGCCGGGATGAACTGGTCAGTTGCCTGCGACAGGCGCTCGCCTTGGCCGAAGACCTGGGCAAGGCAGCCGAAGACTGCCAAGGGCCGGCGCGCGAGACCGCGCCGCAGCAGGAACTGAGCGAAGCCGTCGATGCGCTCGGCCACGGCAGCGGCGACGAAGCTGATGCCACGGGCGATGCGGCGGGCGGACAACCGGTGCTGGCGATCAGCGGTGCCGCCGGCATCGCGAGCGCCACGCCCCGGGACCACACGCAGTACGCGGGGGAGAACATCGACACCGTTGCCGGTCGCAACCAGCAGCACTATGCGGGCCGCTCGATCCTGCAAAGCGCCGGCCGGGACATCGAGCAGTTCGCCGTCGCGGGCGATGTCCGTCACATTGCCAACAAGGGCAAGGTCATCCAGCAGGCGCAGCACAACAGCGTCGAGATCACGGGGCAGGAGGACGTCACCATCACTTCCACCGATGAAGGCATCGTCGTGCGCGGCAAGAAGAGCATCTTGCTCGTGGTGGAGGACGGCACCTACCTGCGGATCGGCGGAGGACAGGCGGTCTTCGGCATGAAGGGCCGGTTCCTCGTCAAGTCGGCCGGCATGAGCCTCCAGGGCCCGAGCGCCTTGTCGATCGACCTGCCGAGCTTCCCGGAGACGGGGTTCGACGATGGCTTTGTCGTGAAGGACCAGGCCGGCAAGCCGGTGCCCGGGATGAAGTACCGCCTGACGTACATGGACGGCGGCGTGGTCGAAGGCGTCACCGGCGCCGACGCCAAGGTTCCGCTGCAGAAGGGCGTTGGCCCCGACAGCGTGTCGCTCGAACTGCTGGGTCGCCAGCGCTAACCCCTTGTCAACCATGAACCTGCGCTCACTCGTGCTTGCCGCGGCCGCCTCGCTGAGCGGCTGCGCGCCGCTCCCCCTTGCTGCCGACTACACCCCCAAGACCATGACCACCGTCACGACCCAACGCACCACCCACTGCATCGGCCGCTATCTGATCACGCTGCCTTCGAACTTCGAGTTGCGCACTGGGGGCTGGGGGAATATCGAGCTGTACTACGGGCTGGACAGGAACTTCCAGCGCGTCTATGCGACCGTCAAGCCCGGGCGCTATACGAATGAAGAGTTCTGGAACGAAGTGAACAAGCGGCGCTTCGAACTGGCCGATTCCAAGAATGCTGCAACCAAGACATCGATGCTGTTGCACGGCGAACAGCTCAATACATCATCGGCGTTGTTGAGACGCTTGGGAGACACGCACTATGGCATGTCAATCAAGACCGAAGTGCACGTGCTGGTGGGGCCGCGCTACGTGACGCTGGAGCAGGAGTCCTACGACTACACCGCCGAGACCCTGCGCCGGCGCATGGACTACAAGAACGTGGATCCCGTTCCCACCGAGACCCGCCTGAAGCTGATCGCCTCCAAGCTCCTGCCCTACGAGAACGCGGAGCGGGCGAAGCCGGGCTTCTGCATGCAGGGGGTGCTGTTCGATGTGGGGCAGGACGACGAGAGGGCTTCGTTCTATTTCACGGCCAAGGACATGGGCGACGTGAGCGTGGACGTCGACTACCACGCCGTCACCGGGCAACCGAGTCAAGGCGTTCTGGAGCGAACGAAGAAGGCCTATGCAGCGCACGCGCCGTTTCGGACCCAGATCGCGACCCTGCGCGAGCGAACGTTGCAGTTGGGCGGAGACGCTGCCGAGGAGTCGCTCACCAAGACGAACCGTTCCCCGATTCAGCACCACTTCAACATCGAGCGGCGCGATGACCAACCGCGCACGCTGGACCGACCCTACTTCGGCATCACGCTGAAGACGGGCATGCGGTATCTGGTCCCGGTCGCCGCGGGCCGGAAGCCTCCGGAGACTGACGGCGAGGCGTACTACTCATCGCAAAGCCACGCGATCGTGCACCCGGAAGGCGACGCCAGCCTGTCCGACGAGCAGGTGCTCAAGCTGTGGGACGAGATGCTGGCCTCGGTGCGAACGCGCTAGGCATCGCTGAGACCGACAACAGACATCACAACGCAAGGGCGGCCCATTCAGCGTGCTGCCCGGACTGCCGGGTCTTCTCCGGCGCCAGCCCATTCATCGATCCATGACAGACACAAGCACTTCCACTGAACCGCGCGTCCTGCTGCCGATGCCGCAACCCGACGGCACGTCGCGCTACTGTCACAACCTCACGCGCAAGGAGCGGACCGATCTGGTCGAGGTTCGCGTTTGCACCGTGAACGTGCTGCCGATTGTCTTCGTGCCGGGGGTCATGGGCAGCAACTTGCGCACCACGGACAGCAAGCAACTGAAGGTCTGGAACCTCGACTCCTTGCCTGAACTGTTCTGGGACAAATGGCGGCAAAACGCGGGCAAGCGCCAGGAGCTTCTGCATCCCGACCGCACCGAGGTCGACCCCCGGGGGGAAGTCCCCTCCCACACAGTCGGCAGCGTGGTGCCGACGAGCAAGAAGGAACTGAAGCACTACTACCAGCGCCGCGGCTGGGGCGAGGTCGGCAAGGGCAGCTATCAGGACTTCCTGATCTTCCTGGAGAAGTCGCTGAACGGCTACCGATCGGACCAGCCTGCCCACACCGACGTGGCGGCCAAGATCAACGTGCTGATGGAGGAACTGAAGGCCAGGAAGCCCGTCGACCAGCGGTGGCGGGCCGAGAAGGGCCCGGCACTCAGCGATCCCGAGGACATCGCCAATCTGCGCCACTGGGCCTTTCCGGTCTATGCCTGCGGCTACAACTGGCTGGACGACAACGCCAAGGGCGCCAAGCGGCTTCAGCAGCGCATCCGGCAGGTGATCGCCGAGAACAACACCGACAGCGCGAGCTGCGAACAGGTCATCCTGGTCACCCACAGCATGGGCGGGCTGGTGGCGCGCGCGTGCCAGCAGCTGGACGGCATGGAGGCCGCCATCGCAGGCATCGTGCATGGTGTGATGCCCGTGGACGGCGCGCCAATCGCCTACCGCCGCTGCAAGCTGGGTCTGGCCGAGGAAGGCTGGGGCCTGGGCCAGGTCATCGGCAGCACCGGCCAGGAAGTGACAGCTGTTTTCGCGCAAGCCCCCGGCACGCTGGAGCTGTTGCCGACCCAGCGCTACAAGCTGTCGCCGGCTCCGGGCAGGACCCACATGCAGAGTTGGCTGGAAGTTCGTGGCCCCGAGCGCGAGATGGCGCCGAAGCTGCTGCCGGAGGCCGATCCTTACGCCGAGATCTACAGGCGGAGCGACCGTTGGTGGGCACTCGTCAAGAAGGAGTGGCTTGCGCCGAAGGATGGGGTTCCAATCGAATGGGCTGACTACTTGGAGTTTCTGAAGCAAGCAGAAGACTTTCACAAGCTGGTCACCCCCGAAACCTACCACCCGAACACCTACGCCTTCTACGGAGCCGACAACAAGCGCAAGACCCAAAGCTTCGAGCGCGTCGTGTGGCGGATGAAGCGCAGCAGGAAGGCCTTGGGCGAAGGACCGACGCCCGACGAGGTCTACGGCATGACGCCGCAGCAAGTGACGATGGACGGTGAGAACCCCGAGTACGTGAGGACGAAGCAAACCATCAACACGGGAAGAAACGGCCAGACATTCGAAACTGAAACAACCCAGTGGGAATTGCAGGCCGACACGGCGGACGGCACGGGCGATGGCACCGTGCCCGCGCAGTCCGGCCGCAGCCCCGTGGACTGCGCCAAGGTGCGCCAGGTCTTCCGCGTGAGAGGCCTGGAGCACGAGCCGGCCTACAAGGAAGACAGCCCCTTCGCGCGGCAGATCGCGCTCTACGCCATCAGCAAGATCGCGCTGGAGGCCAAGGTGCCGCAGGGCGCGGCAATCAAGGCGAAGAGCTGAACCATGACAAACCTCTCTGCCACCGGACAGTCTCGTTCACGCTACCGCCGTTGGGCGTTGGTTGCATTGGCGTTGCTGCTCATGCTCGTCGCCGCCGCGGCGCTGCGCGGCTGGCTCCCCTTCATCTACGCCCCTGGCTATACCCCCAAGACCATGACCACCATCCCGACCCAACGCACCACCCACTGCATCGGCCGCTATCTGATCACGCTGCCTTCGAACTTCGAGCTGCGCACCGGGGGGTGGGGAAACATCGAGCTGTACTACGGGCTGGACAGGCACTTCCAGCGGGTCTATGCGACCGTCAAACCGGAGCGCTATACGAATGAAGAGTTCTGGAATGAAGTGAACAAGCGGCGCTTTGAATTGAGCGGCGCGAGGAACGACAAGACCAAAGGGTCAATGCTGCTGCACGGCGAGCAACTCAGCACGGTCTCCGCGTTGTTGCGGCGTTTGCCTGACGAGGTATCCGCAGGCTCGATCAAGACCGAGGTGCATGTGCTGGTGGGACCTCGCTACGTAACGTTGGAGCAAAAGTCGCACAGCAACGATGACAACGACATTACTTACAAGAACGCCGATCCGACCGCCGCCGAGACCCGCCTGAAGCTGATCGCCTCCAAGCTCCTGCCCTACGAGAACGCGGAGCGGGCAAAGCCGGGCTTCTGTATGCAGGGGGTGCTGTTCGATGTGGGGCAGGACGATGAGAGGGCTTCCTTCTATTTCACGGCCAAGGACATGGGCGACGTGAGCGTGGATGTCGACTACCACGCCGTCACCGGGCAGCCGAGTCAAGGCGTTCTGGAGCGAACGAAGAAGGCCTTTGCTGCGCACGCGCCGTTTCGGACCCAGATCGCGACCCTGCGCGAGCGAAAGTTGCAGTTGGGCGGAGACGCTGCCGAGGAGTCGCTCACCAAGACGAACCGCTCCCCGATTCAGCATGTCTTCAACATTGAGCGGCGCGACGATCAGCCGCGCACGCTCGACCGGCCGTATTTCGGCATCACCCTGAAGACGGGCAGCATGTACCAGGTTCCGGTCGCTGCGGGGCAGAAGCCACCGGAGACTGAGGGCGAGGCGTACTACCTGCAGCAAGACCACGCGATCGTGCACCCGGAAAGCGACGCCAGCCTGTCCGACGAGCAGGTGCTGAAGCTGTGGGACGAGATGCTGGCCTCGGTGCGCAAGCGCTAGCGCCTCGCCATTCACGCATTCGCTGCCCAACCGGTGCGTTGCCTTTCCCAATCCCCTTTCATTTCTCTCTCCAAGTTTTTCTGCTCCCATGACTGAACCCGCTACCGCGCCCGACAGCGCCCACACAGGCACCTCGCCAACCTCCGCGGACGGGCAAGGTACCCGGTGGGGCGGGGAAACCCAGAGCGCCGGCGATGAGACCATTCCCTTGGCGCCCGAACCTCCCCATGACGCCCGCCTCGCCGCCGTCAAGGCCGCCCAGAACCCTTTGCTCGAAGCCGCGCAGCCCTTGCTGCGCGCGCTCTGCGACATGCCCAAGGAACTCTCAGCCGACCGGGTCGAGGTGCTGCACCGTCTGCTGGTGCGCGAAGTCACCACCTTCCAGATGGTGTGCAGCAATGCCCAGATCCGGAACGAGCACGTGGTGGCGGCCAGCTATGCGCTGTGTACCGCCATCGACGAAGCCGCCAACCGCACCGCCTGGGGCGGCGGCGTGGGCGGCAGCACCGGCGTGTGGGCCAAACAGCAACTGGCGCAGAAATTCCACGACGACCACAAGGGCGGCGAAAAGGTCTTCCTCCTCATCGGCCGGCTGGCGGCCTCGCCGCAGGAGCACATCGATCTTCTCGACCTGTTGTTCTTCATTCTGGCCCTGGGCTTCGAGGGCCGCTACCACTCGCCCACCAACGGCCCGCGCCAGCTCGAAACCATCCGCCATCGTCTCTACGACATCGTCATGCGCGCACGCGGCGACGTACCGCGCGCGCTGTCTCCGCACTGGAAGGGCGTGGGCGCGGGCAAGTTCCGGCTGCTGCGCACGGTGCCGGTGTGGGTCACGGTGTCGCTGCTGTCGCTGGGGCTGCTGGGGCAGTACGCCTGGTACAAGTACCAGCTCGTGCACAGCAGCACCGAGGTCGAGGCCAGCATCCGCGCCATCGGCGCGCTGCGTCCGCCACCCCCGCCACCGGCGCCCGCGCACAGGTCGCTGCGGCTGAAGGAACTGCTGGCGCCCGAGATCGCGCGCGGCAGCGTGAGCGTGGAGGAAGACGACGCGCACAGCGCGGTCAGCTTCAAGGGCGACGACATGTTCGTGCCGGGCCAGGCGCGGGTCAACGCCAGGCTGCTGCCCACGATCGCCAAGGTGGCCAACGAGATCAACGAGGTCTCGGGCACCGTGCGCATCACGGGGCACTCGGACAACCGGCCGATCAAGACCCGCCAGTTCCCCGACAACCAGGCGCTCAGCGAGCAGCGCGCCGCCGCCGTGGCGGAGGTGCTCAAGAGCCGCGGCGTGGCCCTCGACCGCCTGGTGGTGGAGGGCAGGGGCGACACCCAGCCGATGGCCGACAACGCCACGGCGCCGGGGCGTGCGCGCAACCGGCGCGTGGACATCGTGGTGACGCAGGGCGATGCGCCTGCGCCGACGAGCGGCCGCGCGCCGCTCGGCAGCGACTCTGGAGCGAAGCCATGAGTCGAAGAGTGATCGTGGTCGGCGACCGCACCACCCATGGCGGCAAGGTGATCTCCGGCGCCGCCGGCCTCACGGTGCAGGACCGGCCCGTCGCCCGGCTGGGCGACGAAGTGGACTGCCCGCTGCACGGCGTCAACAAGATCGTCGAAGGCGAGCCGGGCCATGACATCGGTGGCCGGCCGGTGGCGCTCGAAGGGCACCGCACGGCCTGCGGCTCGGTGCTGATCGGCTCCGTCGACCAGACGGTCGGCTGAGCCATCCAGGACAAGTTCTCATGCAATTTCTCAGATCCTTTCTCGCTTTCTTTTTCTCCCGCGCCATGCTGGCCTTCATCGCTCTGGCGGTGCTGGGGCTGGCGATCTGGTTCGTCGGCCCGCTGATCGCGGTGGACGGCCTGCGGCCGCTGGCAGGGGTCGGCGTGCGCGTCAGCCTGCTGGTGCTGCTGCTGGCCTTCGCGATCCTGTGGCTGGCTTCCGCGCCGGTCAGCCTCGCGGGCGTGGCGGCCCTGTGCCTGCTCACCTGGCATGCCGGGCCGCTGCTCTCGCTGGGCGCGGCACGCCCGCTCCAGCCCGTGTGGGTGCGCGCGACCGTGATCGGCGTGATCGTGGGGCTCTGCGCGGTCTACTGGCTCTACAAGCTGTGGCAGGCCGTCAAGGCGGACCCGGGGGCGATCGCCAAGTTCTTCACCGCCAAGTCCGAGAAAGAGAAGCTCCGGCAGGACACCAAGGAGCAGCTCAAGAGCGTCACCAGCGTGGTCCAGGGAGCGCTCGCGCAGCTCAGGAACCTGCGGGGCACCGGTGGACTGCGTCGCATCGTCGAAGGCAAGCGCTACCTGTACGACCTGCCCTGGTACATGATCGTCGGCAGCCCCGACGCCGGAAAGACCACCGCGCTGCTGAACTCGGGCCTGCAGTTTCCGTTGGCGCGCAAGATGAGCGGGCCCTCGGGCAGCGCGGCTTTCGCATCCGGCGCCGGCACCCTGAACTGCGACTGGTGGCTCAGCAACGAGGCGGTGCTGATCGACACCGCCGGCCGCTACACCACGCAGGACAGCGATGCCGCCAACACCATCGAGTGGCGCGGTTTCCTGGGCCTGCTGCGCAAGCACCGCACGCGCGCGCCGATCAACGGCGCGATCGTGGCGCTGAACACGGCCGAGCTGCTGCGCAGGTCCGACGTCGAACGCCGGCAACACGCCGGCATGGTGCGCGACCGGCTGGCCGAACTGCGCCAGGAGCTGGGCATCCGCTTTCCGGTGTACGTGGTCGTCACCAAGACCGACCTGCTGAGCGGCTTCTCGGAGTACTTCCAGTCGCTCACCAGCGAAGGCCGGGCCCAGACCTGGGGCTTCACGCTGCCCTATGAGGGGCTCAAGGGCAGGCCGCAGAACTCGGCGGCCGACTTCGCCGCCCGACGCGACGCCCTGCGCACGAAGCTCGATGCCGAGTTCGGTCTTCTCGTGGGCCGCCTCCATGAAGGACTGCGGCCCCGGCTGAACGAGGAATACGACATCGAGCGCCGCCATCGGCTGCTGGGCCTGCCGCAGGAGTTGCAGGGCCTGATCCAACCCCTGGTCGAGGCGATCGACGAGATCTTCCTGGATTCGCGCTACGACACCACCCAACTGCACAACACGCTGCGCGGCGTGTACTTCACGAGCGGCGCGCAGGCCCTGGAACCCGTCTTCGCGGACAAGAGCACGCTGATGCAGCGCCTGTGGCAAAGCCTGGAGCCCGCGGGCCGCGCCTCGCCGCGCAAGGACAAGGAGGCGCCGGTGACGGAAGCGGCAATGGCAACGCCGCCGGCAGCCGATTCGACCGAAAGGGCCAAGCAGGGCGGCGCATCGCCAGACGCCGAGGCATCGTCCACCGAGACGCAGCCTGCAAAGGCGGCCGCGAGCGTGCCGATCGTCGGCGTCGCCGCGGGCCCGGAGCCGATCGTCACCGACGCCGATCGCGGCAAGCAGGGCTTCTTCCTGCAAGACCTGCTCACCAAGGTCATCATCCCCGAGGCGCATCTCGTGCGCCCCAACCTGCGCTGGGAGTTCCGCTTCCGCCTGCTGCGCCTGCTAGGCCATGCGCTGGCGGTGGTGGTCTTCCTGTGGCTGGCCGGTGCGCTGACCTTGAGCTTCGGCCACAACAAGGACTACCTGGCGGTCGTGGGCCAACGGGCCCAGGCGCTGATGGGCCAGGTGCGCGCCCTGTATGCCAGCTTCAAGCCCACCGGCGTGCCCGACGTGCTCAACGGCGCGCGCGAGCTGCCGGGCCATCCGGGCCTGGACGTCGACAACCCGCCGCTCAGCCATCTCTACGGCCTGTACAGCGTGCCGCCGGTGCTGGAGGCTTCGTCCGAGACCTATGCCCAGTTGCAGGACCACATGCTGGTGCCGGCCATCCTGCAGCGCATGGAGGCCGTGCTGGCGCAGAGCGTGCGCGACCAGGACGCGAAGAGCGCCTACGAAACCCTGCGCGTCTACAAGCTGCTGCACGACAAGGAGCGCTTCATGAGCGGCGGCGCGCGCGACGTGCGCGACTGGGTGCTCAAGGATTGGGAGACCACCGAGAGCGCGGCGGTCTTCGGTGGCCGCGCCTCGATGGTGGGCCATGTGCAGGCCCTGTTCTCGGGGCAGCGCCCGGTGCAGTCGGCTTCGCTGCCGAACGAGGCGCTGGTGCGCCAGGTGCAGAGCTTCCTGAACAGCAACACCTCGACGCAACGCGTCTACGAGCGCGCCAAGGCGGCCATGCGGCAGCAGGCGCCCGAAGAGTTCACGCTGGTGCGCGCCGTGGGGCCGCAGGCGGGCACCGTGTTCTCGCGCGTGGATGGACAGCCGCTCGAGAAGGGCGTGCCCGGCATGTTCACCTACGACGGCTACCACGAGCTCTTCAGCAAGCGGCTGCCTGAATTCGTGGCGCGCGCGCTGGGCGACGATGCCTGGGTCATGGGGCAGGGCCATGCGGCCTTCGCATTGGACAGCCTGAAGAAGGGCGCGGCGGACGAAGCGGCAGACCGGCTGCGCCACAGCGCCTTGCTGGAGGACGTGCGCCGCCAGTACCTGAACGAGTACGCGAGCGAATGGGAGAATTTTCTCGATTCGATCCGCACCGTCGGCGGCAGCGAGGTCACCGGCACCAGCCTGGGTTTCGATCTCAGCGTGCTGCGCCAGCTGGCCGCGCCCGATTCGCCGCTGTCGCGGCTGGCGCGCGCAGCGGCGCGCGAGACCACGCTCTCGCGTCCGCTCGTGGTGCAGGCGCAGCAGGAGAGGAGCTTTCTCGACAAGGCGGCTGACGAGCTCGACAAGAAGACGCGCGAGATCGGCAAGAACTTCGGCATCCGCGCCGAAGAGCGGCTGGAGCGCGAGATCGTCGACAACCGCTTCGCCGCCCTGCGCGAAGTGGTCACGGGGCAGCCCGACATCGCGCTGAGCTCCGGCGTCGGCGCCAGCAGCGCCAAGCCCGGGCTCGAAGCCATCTCGGGCCTGATCAACGAGTTCTACACCACGCTGGTGGTGGCCGACACGGCGCTCACGGCCGGCAGCCTGCCGCCTGGCGGCGCCGAGGTGGGCGCCCGACTGAAGCTGGAGGCCGGCAAGTTGCCGGCGCCTTTTCGGGAGGTGTTGACGGCCTTGGCAGACAGCGGCGGCGGCAAGGTGGCCGAGGGCTCGGCCGGCATCCTGCGCCAGCAGGCGCAGGTGCAGCTCGACCGCATCATGGGCCTGATGGCGATGCAGGTCAGCGAGCCCTGCCGGCGCGGCGTCGAGGGCCGCTATCCGCTCGCGGCCGTGGCGGAGGACGCCTCGATCGAGGACTTCTCGCAAGTGTTCGCCGCCGGCGGCGCGGCGGACGAATTCTTCACCAAGTACCTGGCGCCTTTCGTCGACACCAGCGTGCGCCCGTGGCGCTACAAGCATCCCGACATGGCGAATGCGATGGTCGGCGCGGAAGGCGTGGCCAACGGCACCGCGCCGCAGCCCGCGACCACGGGGCCGACGCTGCTCGGAGAGTTGCTGAAACTGCTGGCACAGAGCGGCCCGAACCTGGATGCCTTCTACCGTGCGCGCCAGATCCGCGAGCTGTTCTTCCGCGACGCGGCGGGCAAGAAGTTCGCGTGGAAGATGGAGCTGAAGGTGATGGAGCTGGAGCCCAGCGTCACCGATCTCATCATCGACATCGACGGCCAGGGCCTGCGCTATGTGCATGGCCCGGTGCAATCCTTTGCCGTGAACTGGCCCGGACCGCGCGGTGGTTCGACGGCCGAGCTGACCGCCAATCCGCGCATCTCGGGGGCGACGTCGACGGTGCAGGCCCATGGGCCCTGGGCCTTGTTCCGATTGCTCGAAAAAGGCCGCATCGTCAGCACCGCCACGCCCGGACGCATGAGCGTCGAGTTCCAGTTCGATGGCCGCAAGGCGCTGCTCGACATCCATTCGGGCAGCCAGCCGAATCCGCTCAACAGCGATGTGCTCAAGGGCTTTCGCTGCCCGGGCCGCTTTGCCTGAGCCGGCGCCATGTTGCAAAACCTGATCGCGAGCACCCTCGTTTCGCCGCCTGCCATCTGGGGCAAGCTGCGCGGCCATGCGGACTTCGTGCGCAGCGGCGTGCGGCACGGCGAGATCGAAGGCTGGCAACCCTGGCTGGCCCGGCACGCCGACATGGCGGCGCTCGACCTGCGCCGTGCGCTGCCGGCTGCCTTCGTGCTGCCTCCGGGCACCCTGGCCTTTGCGCCGACGCACTTCGTGCTCGGCGTGGTCACGCCTTCGGCAGACCGGGCGGGGCGCCGCCATGCACTGCTCGTGTACCAACGGGCGCATCCGGCCTGGGTTCGCGGGCATTTCGAAGCCCAGGCCCTGCAGCCGCGCGACTGGCTGTTCTGGCTGGCGCTGGCGGTCGGGCGCCACACCGGGGAGCGCGGAGCGGCTGAATTGCGGGCCCTCGAGCGCTCGGTGCAGACGTTGTGGCCGTTGCACGCGCCGGGCTGGCGCGAGCTGGGCGCGCGCCGTCCGCGCCGCGAACTCACCGAGTCGGAGTGCCTGCGCGCGATGGCGCTGCTCGATCGCACGGCCGGCCCCGCATCGCCCGACGACCTTGTGCAATGCCTGAGCGGCGCCCGCGACCTGCCGTGGGCCGACTGGCCCGCCCGCCTGCACCACGGCGAGGCGGACTGTGCGTTCTGGCTGCGGGACGCCTATGGCGGATTCGTCCACGCGGCGAACCGGTTGACAGACCTTTGGAGCATCGAGCCATGAACAGCGCCCCATCACCCCTTCAAACAGAAGAGGCCGCAAGTGCCGCGGAAGAAGCCTTCGATCTGCGCGACCTCGCGCTGTCCGGCAACTCGCAGCCGGCACAAGCTTTCAACGATCCCTTCGGCGTTCTCGACATCGCCGGGGCGATACCACGGCCTGTGGCCGATCCCCTGGCCGAGTTGCTGGGTGAGCTGCCGCCACGGCCTGCCGCAACACCTTTGGACATCACGCGCCTTGGGCGTGTCGCAGCGGATGGTCAGGCGCTGGCGTCGTCGGCCGCGGACCCCACCGCGCTGCAGCTGACGGTGCCCGACTTGTTCGACGGCCTGCACGCGGAGTTCGCTCGCGTG
Source organism: Variovorax sp. P2_H12 (assembly GCF_056403395.1). NCBI lineage: Bacteria > Pseudomonadati > Pseudomonadota > Betaproteobacteria > Burkholderiales > Comamonadaceae > Variovorax > Variovorax sp. P2_H12. The sequence continues at coordinate 131,510 of NZ_JBFUFO010000009.1, forward strand.
GTGCGCGATCCGACCCGTCTCACCGGGGGGGGCGATTGGCAGGGCGCAGCTGCGCCCGAAGGCCCGACCGCACCCAGCATGGAGGAACTGAGCCGGGACGGGGAGAAGTACCCCATGCTGGGCGACATCGTGCAGTCGCGCGCGGGCATCGACAAGGTGCTCGACAGCTTCGATCCGCTGGGCCGGCCGATCTCTCTCGATGGCGAGGCGCCCCAGGAGGTGTTGCAGCTTTTCGCACCGGAACTGATGCACGGCAGCCAGCCCGCCATCCCGAGCCTGACACGGCGTGAGCATCATGCGCTGTCGCCGGACAGCCACATGCCGACGCTCGACGCGCGAGCTGCCGGCAAGGCGTTCGAGGAACAGCGGGAACCCCGGGTGAGCGCATCGACCCAGGTCGTCGCGCTGGACGAATCCGCGGGTCTTGACGACCTCGACAGGCCATCACTTTGAATGACTTCTGAGCCCACCACATTCCATGAATCCATCCAGTTCTTCGCGCGCCGCGCCGGGCACCTCCCAGTCTTTCCGCGACTGGTCCCAGGCCCACCCCCTGTCCGAATCCCTGTCTCGCGCCGAAGCCGAGGTGCGCGCCAGGCCGCAGGCCTCGCACGCCCGCTGGTTCCTGTTCGAACTGCTGTGCCTGCTCGGGCAGTGGGAGCGTGCCCTCAAGCAATTGCAGACATGGGCGACCCTCGCGCGTGACAACGAGAGCACGGCGCATGTGATGCGCGGGCTGATCCGGGCCGAGCATCAGCGCCTGGAAGTCCTGGTGGGTCGCGCCGAGCCCGCAACGCTGATCGCCAGCGAGCGCAAGGTGCCCGCTTGGGTGGTGGGTCTGGCCGAGGCCTTGAAGCTGGCAATCGGCGGCGACCCTGCGGCCACCGAGGGCGGCGACCGGGTCCGCGAGGCGGCGCTGGCACAGGCACCCGACGTGCCGGGTGCGAGCAACCTGCAACCCTCGTTCGCCTGGATCTCGGATTCCGACTCGCGCCTGGGGCCGGTGTGCGAGGTGGTCCTGGCCGGCGCCTACCGCTGGTTGCCTTTCGACGATCTGAGGTCCGTCACCAAGGCCGGCCCGGCGCGCCTGCTCGACCTGCTCTGGTCCCAGGCCGACCTGGTGCTGCGCGACGGCACGCCGCTCAGGGCCTACCTGCCGATGCGCTACCCGGTCCATGCCGGCGATCGCGATGCGCTGCTGATGGCGCGCGAGACGGTCTGGTCCGATGTCGGCCGCACCGGCGTGCTGGCGCGCGGCCAGAAGATGTGGAGCACCGATGCCGGCGACATGGCCTTGCTCGATCTGCGCCATTGCGAGTTCGGTGCCGTGGGAGGGCAGGGCGATGCCGCAGGCTGAAGCCCCCGACACCGAATTCGCGGACCCGTTGCCTCGCGCCGGCGGCGCGCACCGCACGCACCCGGTCCATCCGGGCATTCGCTCTCCGCGCCCGCCCGAGGAGCGCGCGGTGCGCGCGCACGCGCAGCTGCTGCCGACGCTCTTCGATCGCCTGCGCGACGACGCGCCCGGCCGCGCCGGCGAGCGGCCGTCCGACTACACAGTCACGCCTGCCCAGATGCGCGACATCGTCCAGCGCGACCTGGCCTTCCTGCTCAACACCAGCAACGCCGAAGACCTGATCGACCGCACGCGTCACCCCGAGGCCGCGGCCTCGACCGTCAACTTCGGCGTGCCGCCGCTGGCCGGCAGCTACATCTCCGAGCGCAAGTGGGCCGATATCGAAGTGATCATCCGGCGCGCCATCACCGACTACGAGCCGCGCCTGCTGCCCGGCAGCATCAAGGTCTCGCCACTGATGAAGGAGGGCGCGAGCGAGTCCTACAACGTCCTCCTGTTCGAGATCCGCGCCATGATCAATCTCAAGCCCTACCCGCTGGAGCTCACCGTGCAGAGCTCGGTGGACCTCGAAACCAACCGCATGAGCGTCACCCTGCCGTTGCGCGCCTCGTCGCGCGCCTCGGGCTGAACCGCGGCCCTGCTGGAACCCCATGGACCCCGACCTTCTCGACTACTACAACAAAGAGCTCGTCTACATGCGCGACGCGGCCGCGGAGTTCGCGGCTTCGCATCCGAAGATCGCCCGGCGGCTGGGCATGCACGGCGTGGAGGTCGACGACCCGTACGTGGAGCGGCTGATCGAATCGTTCAGCTTTCTCTCGGCGCGCATGCAGATCAAGCTCGATGCCGAGTTCCCGCGCTTCACGCAACGGCTGCTGGAGGTGCTGTACCCCAACTACCTGAGCCCGACGCCGTCGATGGCGGTGGCGCAGCTGAACCCGAGCGTGACGGAGGGCGATTTCACGCGCGGCTTCGCGGTGCCGCGCGACACCGCTTTCCACGCCCGGGTGCCGCCGGGCGAGGAAACGCCTTGCGAATTCCGCTCCAGCCAGGACGTGATGCTGTGGCCGATCGAGATCGTCGATGCCCGCCTCACGGGCGCCCCGCCCGACATCCCCGCGCTCGAGCGCTACGTACCGCCCCACGTGCAGGTGACGGGCGCCCTGCGCCTGCGCCTGCGCACGGTCGGCGAACTCACTTTCGATGCGTTGAAGGGCCTCGACCGCCTGCCGGTCTACCTGCAGGGCAACGAGCAGGTGGCTTCGCACCTGTTCGAACTGCTGCACACCTCGGCGGTCGCCACCTTCACCGGCGTGCCGGGCCAGTTGATGCAGCGGCCGCACGTCGTGACCGAGGGTGCGCTGGTGCACGAGGGACTCGATCCGGGGCAGGGCCTGCTGCCGTTGGAATGGAACACCTTCCACGGCCACAACCTGCTGCACGAGTACTTTGCCTGCCCGGAGCGCTTCTACTTCTTCACGCTGACGCAACTGGCCCCGGGCCTCTCGCGCGTGGCGGGCAGGGAGGCCGAGCTGCTGATCCTGCTGACCCGGCCGCCAGGCGCGCTGGCCGGGCTCGTCGACGCCGGCCAGTTCGCGCTCTTCTGCACGCCGGTGGTCAATCTGTTCGAGCGCCGCACCGACCGCATCGAACTCAACACCGCGGAGCCGGAATTCCACCTGGTGCCCGACCGCTCGCGCCCGCTCGACTTCGAGGTCTACGCGGTCAAGGGCATCGCGGGCCAGCAGGCGCAGACCACGGCCGCGATGGACTTCCGGCCGCTCTACCAGACCCTCAACGAGGACGAGGGCAACTATGGCCGCTACTTCTCGGTGCGCCGCGAGCCGCGCCTGGCGTCCGACACCTCGCGCAAGTACGGCACGCGCACGCCCTACGTCGGCACCGAGGTGTTCGTCTCGCTGGTCGACCAGAACGAGGCCCCCTATGCCGACACCATCCGTTATCTCTCGGTCAAGGCGCTGCTGACCAACCGCGACCTGCCGTGCCTGGTGCCTCGCAACGGCAAGACCGACCTGGCGGTGGCCGAGTCGATCCCGGTGGCCGGCGTGGGGCTGATCCGGCCGCCGAGCACGCCCAAGTCGCCGTTCGCGCAGCGCGAGATCGCCTGGCGGTTGATCCGCCAGCTCGGCTTCAACCACCTGCCGCTGGCCGACCTGCCGCACCGCGAAGGCGCGCAGGCGCTGCGCGACATGCTGCGGCTGTTCGTCTCGATCGACAACGACGTGCAGCGCCGCCAGATCGAAAGCCTGGTGGGGTCGCGCATCGAGCCCGTCACGCGGCGCCTGCCGGGCGCCGGTCCGCTGATCTACGGCCGCGGCGTGCGCTGCATCCTGAGCGTGGACGAGCAGGGCTTCTCGGGCACCAGCCCCTATCTGTTCGGGCTGGTGCTCGAGCACTATCTCGCGCGCCACGTCAGCATCAACGTGTTCACCCAGACGGTGCTCGAGTCGATGCAGCGCGGCACGGTCGCGCGCTGGCCGGTGCGCATGGGCGGGCGAGGGGTGGCATGAGAAAAACGGTCGAGACCCACGCGAAAAACGACCTGGCCCTGCAGACCACGCTGGAGCGCCTGCGCCAGGCGCCTTGGAAGTTCGGCTTCACGGTGCTGATGCGCCGCTTCGGCGCGCTGCATTCCGAGCTGCCACCCATCGGGCGGGCCAGCCGCCCGCAGCAGGAGCGCTTCAGGCTCGGCCAGACCGCGGCGCTGAGCTTCGCGCCGCGCGAGATCGCCGAGGTGGCGCTGCCGGGCGCGAGCGTGCCAACGCCCGGGACTGGCAGTGCGCCGGCGCGCACCGGCAACAACCCGGCGCTGCCGATGGTGCGGCTGTACGGGCTCGGGCTGCTGGGGCCCAACGGGCCGCTGCCGCTGCACTACACCGAACTCGTGCGCGACCGCACCGAGAACCACCGCGACAGCACGCTGGCCGACTTCCTCGACATCTTCCATCACCGCTTTCTCACGCACATGCACCGGGCCTGGGCGCAAAGCCAGGCGGCGGCCGGGCTCGACCGTGCCGACGACGAGACCTTCAGCCGCTACATCGCGCGGCTGACCGGCCACGATCCGCTCGAGATCCGGGACTCGGTGCTGCCCGCCCATGCGCGGATGGCCGCCTCCACCCACCTGAGCCGCGAAGCGCGCAACCCCGACGGCCTGGCCGCCACGCTGGCGCGCTTCTTCGCGGTGCCGGTGCAACTGCAGGAATTCGTGATGCACTGGATCCGCATCGATGCCGAGGACCAGACCCACCTGGGCGTGCCGCGCACCTCGAGCGTGATGGGGCTTGGCGCCATCGCCGGCGAGGTGGTGGCCGATCGCCAGAACAAGTTCCGGTTGGTGATAGGGCCCTTGAGTCTCGACCAGTACCTTCGCTTTACGCCGCAAGGCAAGGACCTGCCGATGCTGGTCGAGTGGGTGCGCGGCTTCATCGGCTTCGAGTTCGTCTGGGAGGTCGAGCTGCGTGTGCGCAACGACAGCGCGCCGCCGGCCCGCCTCGAAGACAAGGAGAAGCTCGGCTGGTCGACCTGGCTGGGCGGCTCGGACGGCGCGGGGCTGGGCGTCGAGCATGGCCGGCCGGCCGCGGGCGGCCCCGACTACGCGGTCGGCATGGTGTTCGAGCCGGAGGAATACATCGGCCTGCGTACCTGCCGTGGCCCCGCCAGCATCCAGTGAGTTCACTTCATTCCATTCCAGATCCATGATTCACGCTTCCAACCCCTCGAACCCGCCAGCGGCCGCGGTCCCCGACTGGCTGCGGCCGATCAGCAGCACCCAGCCCTGTGGCGCCAGCCTGGAATACGACGCCGAATACGCGGTGCTCCTGTCGCGCATGACGCCGCGCGGCGAAGCGCAATACGGCAAGTTCGTCGGCACGTCCGATGCGCCCAATTGGGCCGAGATCGAGCGCGACTGCCGTCGCCTGCTGCTGCGGACCAAGGACATCGGCCTGTTCGTGTGGCTCTGCCGCGCACGCGCGCGCCAGAGCCAGGCCGCGGGGCTTGCACAGGTGCTTTCCATGCTGGAAGCGGCATTGCGCACCTGGCCCGACGCCATCCATCCGCAGCTCGTGATCGAGGGCCAGGCCGATCCCGAGGTGCGCGCCAACGCGCTGGCCGCGCTGGTCGATCCCGAGGGATTGATGAGCGACGTGCGCGAGATCGTGGTCGCCTCCAGCACCGCCTTGCGCCTGACGGTGCGCGACGTCGAGCGGGCCTTTGCCGTGCCGCGGCCCGCCGATGCGCAGAGCCCGGAGTCGGTGAGCCTGCAGTTGCTGGCGCTGCATGCGGCCGCCGGGCGGGATGCGCAGGCGCCCGTGAAGCTGCTCGCGCAAGCCGCGCGGCATGCGCGCGAGATCGATGCCTGGACCAAGGCCCATCTGGGCGAGGACGCGCCCTCGCTGCAGGCGCTGGTTCGATTGCTGGACGTGTTCGTCACACCGGAGACGGCGAACGCCGCCACATTGGAGAACGCGCCGGCGGATGTCCAGGCGGCGCCGCGCGAGGGAGGCTGGCGCGCGGATGCCTCGGCGTCGACCGATCCGGGGACCTGGTCGCGGTCCGGCCAAGGCGCCGCGACGCGCGCCGACATCCTGGGCCGCATCCGCTCGGCGCGCGAGTGGTTCGAAACGCATGAGCCGAGCAGCCCCGTGGCCGTGCTGCTCAAGCAGGCCGAGCGGATGGTAGGCAAGCGCTTCTACGAGGTGGCCGACGCGATCCCCCTGGACCTGCTGAAGAAATGGGAGTTGGACCATGACACAGCTGGCGAAGGAGCTCAAGCATGAGTGATTGGGGTCAGTTCATGGCCATCCTCTGGCTCGGGTGCCTGCTGGCGGTCCTGACAGGGACCTCGGTGGTGGCCTGGTGGTGCGTGCGCCGGCTCCGAGCCGCATTCGGCGAGCAGATCCGGCTGGCGCTGCGGGATCTGCCGGCATTGGCGCAAGGGCGGCTGCAGCCGGTGGACGCGCCCGGACGCAACGCGGACGTCGCCCAGGCCGTGCGCCAGGCCATCCAGATCGAGCTCGAGTTCCAGGAACGGCAGCAGGCGGAACGTGATCAGGCCCGAGCGGAGGAACTGCGGCGCTGGCAGGCGGATCAGGAGGAGCGTCGCGCCCAGGAGTTCCGCGCGTTGCTCCATGTGATGTCGGCGCAATCGGCGAGGGGGCCGCTGCCGAGCGGCGATGCGCAGCGTGCTGCGCCGCGATCGCCGGTGGCATCAGCGCCAGCCACGTCCGCACGGCCGCCCGAGCTGATGCAGACGCCGTTGCCACGCTCTCAGCCCGCGTTCGAGCCCGAAGCGCCTGCGGTCGAACTCAGTGACGAAGAGATCGATGCGCTGCCGGCTGAAGTTCCGATGGCAGGCCGGCCCCGAAAGCGGGTCCTGCCGGCACCGACCAAGCCCGTGTTGCGCGACCTTTGATCGGCGGTTCTCCCGCTGCTCGATTCCGTTCTCGTCGGTCCGGCGGACGAGGCCAGCAATGCGATGCCTGCTCAGGCGCGCAGACATCGGGTTGTCGACGATTCGGCCGTCGTTCAGACCGATGCGTCATGCATGGGACGAAGCATTGAGGCCGAAGCGCCGGCGGCACTTTCGGACTTTTCCCTCGGCGCGTTCCGAACGCCCTCGCTTCGCTTCCCCGCCATTCCAAGTGAATGGGTGCGCCCAAGAAAAGCCGCCGCGCCTCAGGGCGGGATGCGTGAACTCATCACATCCATCTGAGACAAAAAGGCGAGCCCCGAAGGTGCAACCAACACCAACGAGGCTCTAACCACAACGTGCAACATGTAGAAAGCAACGCACATCATGGCTACCTCGAATCATAGACATCCCGCCGACATCGTCCTCACGATCGGCACGCGTTCCATCCAGATCGTCTTGAACGGCGACAGTCGTCCCTTCGCACCCGCCCCGCGCCGCCGCTGCCTCGCCTCGATCGTGGACCGGCGCCTGCAGCGTGCCGCGCCATCGCCCGCCCGTCCGGCGGCGGCCGAGGGCGGCGCGCTCATCGCGCGCCACGCCCCCTTCGAAGTCTTCGCCGAGCTCTCGAAGGTGGTGCGCGCCGCCCGCAACGAGATCCTGATCGTCGACCCCTATGTCAACGCCACCGCGCTGACCGACATCGCGGTCTGCGCGCGCGAAGGCGTGCGCATCCGCATCCTCGGCGATCGCGCGGGCGCCAAGTCCAGCCTCGGCCCCGCGGTCAGCCGCTGGCAGGCGCAGTACCGCACAGCGCGGCCGCTCGAAGTGCGCCTGTCAGCCACCAAGCCCCTCCATGACCGCCTGTTGCTGATCGACCGTGCGGAGGTCTGGAACCTGTCGCAGTCGATCGCGGACTTCGCGAGCAGGTCGCCGGCGTCGATCGAGCGCAGCGGCTCGGCCATCGCACGCGAGAAGGCCGACATCTACTTCGGCCTGTGGACCACGGCCGCGCCGATGGGCTGAGCCTGGGCCCCGGGCCGGCAGGCGCCGGGCTGCGCGAAGGGCCTCAGCGCAGCCCGCCGCCCGCGGCGCCTTCCGCGCGCTGGATGAGTTCGATCTTGTACCCATCCGGATCCGTCACGAAGGCAATCACGGTGCTGCCGCCCTTGACCGGCCCGGCCTCGCGCGTGACGTTGCCGCCCGCCGCCTTGATCTTCTCGCAGGCCGCGTAGGCGTCGGGCACGCCGAGCGCGATGTGGCCGTAGGCGGTGCCCATCTCGTAGTTGTCGGTGCCCCAGTTGTAGGTCAGCTCGATCTCGGCCTGCGCCGGGTTGCCCTCGTAGCCGACGAAGGCGAGGCTGTACTTGTACTCGGGGTTCTCGGAGGTGCGCAGCAGTTGCATGCCCAGCACCTGGGTGTAGAAGTCGATCGAGCGCTGGAGGTTGCCAACGCGCAGCATGGTGTGGAGAAGTCGCATGTCGTGGGGCGCGAAGAGTGGTCGTTTCGCCATTGTCGCGCGTCAGGCGCGCGCGGCGGGGCCGGCCAGCGTCAGCAGATGCGCCTCATGCCGGCGCAGGAAGTCCCGCAGGTGCTGCGCGTACGCGGGCACCACGGCAGCGCGCACGCTCGGGCGGACCGCCAGCGCTGCGCGCCAGTCGCGCACCCGGGGTGTCGCCTCGAAGACGCGCGAGTCGCTGATCTCGTCGAAGACGTCGAAGTAGCGAAAGATCGGTGCGAAGACGGCATCGACCAGGCTGAAGCTTGCGCCCGCGAAGTACGGGCCGTCCTTCAGCGCCGCCTCGACGCGTTCGAACTTGCCCGCGAGCGCAAGGCGTTTCTGCTCGAACACCTCGGCATCGCGCGTGGTCTCGTAGCCCCACAGGTCGGCCAGGATCGCGGAGCCGAACTCCATCCAGCCCCGGGACTCGGCACGTGCGAGCGGGTCTTCGGGGTGCAGGCGCACGCCGGACTGCGTTTCTTCGAGGTACTCGCAGATCACATTGCTTTCGAACAGGATCGCTTCGCCGCCGCCGGACTGCGGCACGCGCAGAAGCGGCACCTTGCCGAGCGGCGAGATGGCGGTGAACCAGTCCGGCTTGTCGGCCAGGTCGATGACGACGCGTTCGAAAGCGACGCCCTTCTCGTGCAGGGCGATCGCGGCGCGCTGCACGTAGGGGCAGAGCAGGTGGCTGACCAGGGTGAGCGGTTGGGGCTGGGACATGGTGCTCTCTCTCTCGTTCGGAGTGGGTCTGGAAGCGGGAATTCTTCCGGGCCGTGAAGACCTTGTCTAAAAAAGCCCTCTCCGCATTAGCCGCGGCTGCTGGCGGACCAGCGGGTCAGCCGGCCGTCGTGCATGACGCCGATGCGGTCGGCCATGGCGTGCGCCTCGGCCTCGTTGTGCGTCACCAGCACCGCGGTCTGGCCGGCGCTCTTGAGGATTTCGCGCACCTCGGCCGTCAAGCGCTCGCGCGTGCTGCCGTCGAGATTGGAGAAGGGTTCGTCGAGCAGCAGCAACGCGGGCTCGGGTGCCAGTGCGCGCGCCAGCGCGATGCGCTGCTGCTGGCCGCCCGAGAGTTCGTGCGGAAGGCGCTCGCCCGCGTTGGGAAGCCCGACCAGCGCGAGCATCGCCGCCACGCGCTCGCGTTGCGCGGCGCGCGGCCAGCGGCGCAGGCCGAAGGCGACGTTGCGTGCCGCGCTCAGATGCGGAAACAGCGCGTACTCCTGGAACATCATGCCGACGCGACGCCGCTCGGGCGGCACGTGCACCTCGGCCGACGACAGCAGGCTGTCGCCGAGGCGGATGCGGCCCGCGCGCACCGGCTCGAAGCCGGCGATCGCGCGCAGCACCGTGGTCTTGCCGCAGCCCGAGGGGCCGAGCAGGCAGCCGATGTCGCCGGCGGCGAGCGAGAGGGAAAAGCCATCGACCACCGTGTGCAGGCCGTGGGCGCCTTCGTAGCCGAGGCGCAGGTCTTCGATTTCCAGCGCGGCGCTCATTGGAATACCTTCGTGCTTCGCACTGCGGTGCGAGCTTGCTTGGGGCGGCCCGGCGCGGCGCTCATACGAGCCCCCACGCTCGGCACTGCGTGTCCTCGCTGCCCCCCCAGGGGGTGCGAGCTTGCTTGGGGCGGCCCGGCGCGGCGCTCATGACGCGGCCTCCGAGAATCCACTGCGCGCCAGCAGCACCACCGGCAGCAGCCCCGCGACCACGATCGCCAGTGCCGCGATCGCGCCTTCCTCGTAGGTGCCGCGCGCGGCTTCCGCATAGAGCCAGGTGGCGAGCGTGTCGAAGTTGGCCGGCCGCAGCAGCAGGGTGGCCGGCAGCTCCTTCATGGCATCGACGAACACCAGCAGCGCGCTGGCCGCGATCGCGGGCCGCAGCAGCGGCAGGTGGACGCGGCGCAGCGTGCCGTTGGCGTTCTCGCCGAGCAGGCGCGACGCCTGTTCGAGCGCCGGCGGGATGCGTGCCAGGCCGGCCTCGATGCCGCCCACCGGCATCGCCAGGAAGCGGATCGCGCAGGCCACCACCAGCACGATGCCCGCGCCCATCAGCGGCAGGCCCGGATGGCCGATCAGCGCGGCCAGCGCGGCATCGGCGGCCAGCGCCGGCGTCAGGAGACCGATCGCGAGCACGGTGCCCGGCACCGCATAGCCCAGCGTGGCGATCCGGCCCTGCCAGCGCCCGCGGTTGCGCATCGAGCCCTGCGTGCGCACCGCCCAGGCCACGACCAGGCCGGCAGCGACCGCGACCGTGGTCACGCCCGCGGCGACGCCGATCGTGTTGACGAGGCTGGAGACCAGGCCGGCCGAAATCCCGCCGCCCAGGCGCAGGCGCTTCGCCGTTTCCCACACCAGGTAGAGCGCCGGCGCGGCGAAGCCGACCAGCACCGGCAGCGCGGCCGCGGCGCTGGCGAGCCATGCCGCCGCGCCGTGCAGCCGGCGCGGCTGGATGGCGCGCATGCGCTGCGCCGAGCCGAAGCGCTGGTGGCGCCGGCCGTGGCGCTCCAGCAGCACCAGCGCGATCACCACGAACAGCATGGCGGAGGCGATCTGGGCCGCGCCCGCGAGGTCGGAGCGGGTGATCCAGGTCGTGTAGACCGCGACCGTGAGCGTCTGGATGCCGAGGAATTCGGAGGCGCCGATGTCGTTGAGCGTTTCGAGCAAAGCCAGGCTGAGGCCGACCGCCAGCGCCGGCCGGGCCAGCGGCAGCGCCACCCGCACGAAGGCGCCCAGGCGGCTCTCGCCGAGCGAGCGGGCCGCCTCCATCAGGTGGGCGGGCTGGGTCATGAACATGGCGCGTGCGGTCATGTAGACATAAGGGTAGAGCACGAAGCCGAGCACGAAGATCGCGCCGGGCATGGAGCGCAGGTCGGGCAGGCGGAACTGGCGCGGGCTGTCGAAGCCCAGCAGCCATCGGATCGCGCCCTGCACCGGACCGAGCGGATGCAGCAGGTCGAGGTAGGCGAAGGCCACGATGTAGGTGGGCATCGCCAGCGGCAGCAGCAGCGCCCAGTGCAGGACGCCGCGGCCGGGGAAGTCGCAGGCGGTCACCAGCCAGGCGCAGCCGGTGCCGATCACCAGCACCAGCAGCCCGACGCCGGCCAGCAGCATCGCGGTGTCGAGCGCCGCCCGGGGCAGCACATGCCGGGCCAGGTGGCCCCAGTGCCCCAGGCCCGAACCGAAGGCGAGCCACAGCAGACTCAGCACCGGCGCCAGCACGCCGAGTGCGATCAGCACCGAAGCGATCCGCCAGACCGGGCCGACCGACCGCAGCCGCGTCACTGGTCGAACGCGACCTTGTCGACCAGCGCGCTGGCCTGCTTTCGGTACTTCGCGACCTCGGCGATCGGCAGCGGGTCGACCTTGAGCTCGCCGATGCTGGAGGCAATGATCGGATCGAGCGCCACGCCCTTGCGCACCGGGTATTCGTAGTTGGCTTCGGCATAGAGCACCTGCGCCGGCGGCGACACCAGGAACTCGAGCAGCTTGACCGCGTTGGCGCGCTGCGGCGCGTTCTTCGCCACCGAGGCGCCGCTGATGTTGACGTGCGTGCCGCCGCCCTGCACGAAGGTCGGCTTGATCACCTTGATCGCGTCGCCCCACTTGCGCGCGTCGGTGCCTTCCTTGGCGCCCTTCAGCTGGCCGACGTAGTAGGAGTTGGCCAGGCCGACGTCGCAGATGCCGCCGAGGATGTCGCGCGCCACGTCGCGGTCGCCGCCGGTGGCCTTGCGGCCCAGGTTGGCCTTGACGCCGCGCAGCCATTGCTCGGCCTTGGCCTCGCCCTCGTGCGCGATCAGCGCCGACACCAGCGCCACGTTGTAGGGATGCTGGCCCGAGCGGATGCAGACCTTGCCCTTGTACTTCGGGTTCGCGAGGTCTTCATAGTGGAACGAGGTGAGCGGCAGGCTCTTGTCGGCATACAGCACCCGGGCGCGCATCGACAGCCCGAACCATTGGCCGTCGGCACCGCGCAGGTTGGACGGAATGGCGGATTCGAGGGCGGCCGATTTCACCGGCTGGGTGACGCCGCCGTCGACCAGGTCGATCAGGTTGCCGATGTCGACCGTCATCAGCACGTCGGCCGGCGAGCGGGCGCCTTCGGCCTTGACGCGCTCGAGCAGGCCGTCCTTCACGAACACGGTGTTGACCTTGATGTCGTTCTGTGCGCTGAAGGCCGCGAGCAACGGCTGGATCAGGCCCGGTTCGCGGGTGGTGTAGAGCGTGACTTCGCCGGCCGCGTGGGCGGGCAGGGCGGCGGCCAGCAGGACGAGGGCGGTCGCGCCCAGCGCGAGGGTCGCGCGGGCAGGCGCGCGAGGGCGTGCGGTCATGAAGCGTCTCCAGGGGACTGTGGATCGAGTGGCATCGGCGCGCGGCTCGCGTGCGTCAATGCGAATCATAATCACTGGCGTCCCCCCGGGGGCGGCGCAATGTCCCCCCGCCGCCGAAGGTGTATTCACCTCAGAGTGCGCAGGGGCTCTCAGCGGCTCGGCAGTTCGAACACCAGGCAAGTGGTGGTGGCGTGCGCATAGAGGGTGCCGTCGGCACCGACGAGGCGGGCCTCGGCGGTGGCCAGCTGGCGGCCGCAATGCAGCACCTTGCCCTCGGCGCGCACGCGCTGCACCTTGGGCGTCAGCGCCTTCACGAGGTTCACGCCAAGCTCGGCCGTGGTGTAGCCATGGCCGGCCGGCAGCATCGTGTGCACGGCACAGCCCAGCGCCGAATCGAGCAGGGTGGCGAACCAGCCGCCATGGACGGTCCCGAGCGGATTCAGGTGTTCGGCCAGCGGCCTGCCCTGGAACACCGCGCGCCCCGGTTCGACCTCGATCAGCTGGAAGGACAGCGTCTTGGCGATCGGGGCATACGGGATCTCGGCCCGCAGCATCGCCCTCATGATCTCCAGCCCGGTCTTGCCGGCGATCTGCTCCCGCTGCGCGACCCCGGGGCCCGGGCCCGCGTCCAGCCGTTCCGAGATCGTGGCTTCCTCGGCGATCCAGGCCGCCAGTTGATCGGTCGATGTCATGCGAATTCCCTTAAAGTTGCATATGCAATGATTGTAGCTACAATCATCGACATGAACACCATCGCGAAGCCGCAAGGCTGTACCAATTTCCGGCTGCGGCACCTGGTGCGGCAGGTCTCGCGCCACTACGACGCCGAGCTCGCGAAGAGCGGTCTCAAGACCACGCAGTACTCGCTGCTGTCGCATGTGCTGCATCTCGGGCCGCTGCGGCCGGTCGACCTGGCGAAGGCGATGGGCGTCGAGGCCTCGACGCTCACGCGCAACCTCAAGCCGATGGTCGCCGCCGGCTGGCTGACGCAGGGCGAGGGCCCCGATGCGCGCAGCCGGCTGGTCGCGATCACCGACGAGGGCCGGCGCAAGCGCAGCGAGGCGCAGCGCCACTGGCGCATCGCGCAGGAGACGCTCAACGAGCTGCTCGGTGTCGAGCGGGTGCTGGCACTGCACCAGCTGCTCGACGAGAGCATCGCCATCCTGCAGGGTCCGGGCGAGATCGCCGAGGGAGCACTCGATGAATGACCACACCACCGCGGGCGCGTCGTCCGTCGCCCGCTACGCCGTCTGGGTCGTGCTGCTGGCCGCGGCCGGCACCTTCGCGCTGACCATGGGGGTGCGCCAGACGATGGGGCTGTTCCTGTCGTCGCTCAACACCTCGACCGGCCTGGGCATCGGCAGCATCAGCCTGGCCTTCGCCTTCGGCCAGCTGTGGTGGGGCCTCACGCAGCCCTTCGCGGGCGCGGTGGCCGACCGCATCGGTACCGGCCGCGTGATCTTCATCGGCGTGCTGCTGGTGGCGCTGGGCACCTTCCTCACGCCGCTGATGACCACCACGGCCGGCCTGATCTTCGCGATCGGCGTGCTGGCCGCGGGCGGTGCGGGCATGGCGGGGCCGTCGGTGCTGATGGCCGCGACCACGCGCCTGGTGCCGGCCCACAGGCGCGGCCTGGCCACCGGCATCGTCAACGCGGGCGGCTCCTTCGGCCAGTTCGCGATGGCGCCGATCGCGATCGGGCTGATGGCTGCCGTCGGCTGGGCCAGCGCCATGCAGTGGCTGGCCATCCTGATCCTGCTGGCGCTGCCGGCGGTGTGGGTGCTCAAGGGCAACTCGAACCTGCTCGCGGCGCAATCGGCTGCCGCCAGCGGCATCCAGCCGCTCAGTGCACGCGAGGCGATCCGGCAGGCGCTCGGCACGCCGAGCTATCGCTACCTGAGCCTCGGCTTCCTGGTCTGCGGCTTCCACGTCGCCTTCCTCGCCACCCATCTTCCGGGCGTGGTCGCGGCCTGCGGCCTGCCGCCCGAGATCGGCGGCTGGGCGCTCGGCATGATCGGCCTCTTCAACATCGTCGGCAGCCTGGCGATGGGCTGGGCCGTCGGCCGCTGGCGCATGAAGTCGCTGCTGGCGCTGCTCTATGCGACCCGCGGCCTCGCGGTGCTGGTCTTCCTGCTGGCGCCCAAGACGCCGGTCGTGATGCTGGTCTTCGCCGCCGTGATGGGCGTGACCTTCCTCTCGACCGTTCCGCCGACCGCGGGCCTGGTCGCCAAGATGTTCGGCCCCGCCAACATGGCGATGCTGTTCGGCATCGTGATGCTGGCGCACCAGGTCGGCGGCTTCCTCGGCGCCTTCCTCGGCGGCTATGTGTTCCAGGCCACCGGCAGCTACGACATCGTCTGGTACATCGACATCGTGCTGGCGGCCGGGGCGGCGCTGGTCAACCTGCCGATCCGCGAATCGCGGCCGGTGCTGATGGCGAAGGCGCTCGCATGAGCGCAGCGCCGGGCCGCTCCCAAGCAAGCTTGCACCGCAGTGCGAAGCACGAAGGTGCTCCATTGACGTCGCTGGACCCGCGCACCCGGCGCCTGCTCGAAGCGCCGATCGTGCCCACGCTGCTGCGCCTGGCCGCGCCCAACGTGGTGGTGATGGTGGCGCAGGCCTCGGTCGGGCTGATCGAGACCTTCTTCGTCGGCAAGCTCGGCACCGACGCGCTGGCCGGCATGGCGCTGGTGTTCCCGATCGTGATGCTGATGCAGATGACCTCGGCCGGCGCCATGGGCGGCGGCATCGCGTCCTCGATCGCGCGCGCGCTCGGTGCCCGCCGGCGCGACGACGCCGACGCGCTGGTGCTGCATGCGATCGCGATCGCGATCGGCTTCGGCGCGCTGTTCATGGTGGCGATGCTGTTCGGCGGACGCTGGCTGTTCTCGCTGATGGGCGGCACCGGCGCTTCGCTCGAGGCCGCGATGGTCTATTCCAACGTCGCCTTCGCGGGCGCGGTGCTGGTGTGGATCTTCAACTCGCTGGCCGCGGTGGTGCGCGGCACCGGCAACATGGCGGTGCCGGCCAACGTCACGGTGGCCGGCGTCGTGGTGCTGGTTCCGCTGTCGCCGCTGCTGATCTTCGGCTGGGGCCCGATCCCGGGCCTCGGCATCGCGGGCGGCGCGGTGGCGCTGCTGGTCTATTACCTGGGCGGCTCGCTCGCGCTGTGGGCCTACCTGCGCTCGGCGGGCAGCCTGCTGAAGCCCTCGTGGGCGAGCGTGCGTTTCCGCTGGCCGCTGTTCCGCGACATCCTGCGCATCGGACTGGTGGGTGCGG
This sequence comes from Variovorax sp. P2_H12, assembly GCF_056403395.1. Classification (NCBI taxonomy): domain Bacteria; kingdom Pseudomonadati; phylum Pseudomonadota; class Betaproteobacteria; order Burkholderiales; family Comamonadaceae; genus Variovorax; species Variovorax sp. P2_H12. The sequence continues at coordinate 147,408 of NZ_JBFUFO010000009.1, forward strand.
TGTCGACCGTGGCGACCAACCTGTCGATCGGCATCGCGACCGCGCTCACGGGCCATTTCGGTCCGGGCGCGATCGCCGGCTACGGCACCGCGTCGCGGCTCGAATACCTGCTGGTGCCGCTGGTGTTCGGCCTCGGCGCGCCGCTGGTCGCGATGGTCGGCACCTGCATCGGCGCCGGCCAGCGCGAGCGCGCCCTGCGCGCCACCTGGGCCGGCGCGGCCATCGCCTTCGTGCTCTCGGGGGCGATCGGCCTGGCCGCCGCGCTGTTCCCGCGCCCCTGGCTGCTGCTCTTCGGCAGCGACCCCGCGATGCTCGAGGCCGGTTCGCAGTACCTGCGCGCCGTCGGGCCGTTCTATGGCTTCTTTGGCGTCGGGCTGGTGCTGTACTTCGCATCCCAGGGCGCGGGCCGGCTGCTGTGGCCGGTGCTCGGCAACATCGCGCGGCTGGTCGTCGCCGGCCTCGGCGGCTGGCTCGCTCTGCGCTGGGGCGGCGATCTCGTGCATGTCTTCGTGATGCAGGGTGCGGCACTGGTGGTGTACGGCATCGTCATCGCCTCGGCGATCGCGGGCGGCGCCTGGTTCGGCCGGGTCGGCTGGCCGCGCAGCACCCGCGCGCTGCTGCGCCGCATCGAGGCTTCCTGATTTTTTTCATCCCTTCCCGAAAGAAGACCATGAACCTCAAGGACTCCGTCGTGTTCATCACCGGCGCCAACCGCGGCCTGGGCCTGGCCTTCGCGAAGGCGGCCCTGGCCGGCGGCGCGAAGAAGGTCTACGCGGCCGCGCGCGACCCCCGGAGCATCACGCTGGCGGGCGTGCATCCGGTGGCGCTCGACGTCACCCGGCCCGAGCAGGCCGAGGCCGCCGCGCGCGATTGCAGTGACGTCACGCTGCTGATCAACAACGCCGGCATCTCGCGCGGCGCGAGCCTGCTGGGTTCGCCCGACGCCTTCGAGTCGGCGCGGGCCGAGTTCGAGACCAACTTCTTCGGCCCCTGGGCGGTCGCCCGCGCCTTCGCGCCGGTGCTGGCCGCGAACGGCGGCGGCGCGATCATCAACGTGTTGTCGGTGCTGAGCTGGCTCAGCCTTCCGGGCTCCGCGACCTACAGCGCCTCGAAGTCGGCCGCCTGGTCGCTGAGCAATGGATTGCGCAATGCCTTGCGCGAGCAGGGGACGCAGGTGCTGAGCCTGCACGTGGCCTTCATGGACACCGACATGACGAGCAAGGTGCCCGGCGCCAAGGCCTCGCCCGACGAGGTGGTGAAGCAGACCTTCGCGGCGCTGGAGGCCGGGCAGTTCGAGGTGCTGGCCGATGCCCTGACGCGGCAGGTCAAGCAGGGCCTGTCGGCCGAAGCGCCGCCTTACGCGGCGTGAGCCAGGCCGGCGATCCGCCCCGGGCGCCGGCAGTTATCATCGCTCCCCGCGCTTGGTGCCTGGCGCGGATCGGCGTGTTCGCTGTCGGCATTTTGCTGCTGTGGACACGTCGGCCCGCGCTCTCCAGGCAGATGCGGCTGTGCGCGTTTCCGGTCGAAGAATCAGCAGGAAGCGGTGTGCGCCAGCGTCGCTTCCTCCCCACCGGATTCAATTTCGTGAGCTCCATGCCTGGCATCTTCACCGCCTTCAAGAAGTGGCGCGCGTCGCGCAGCGCGGGGCACCAGCTCGACGCCCTGCTGGCGATGGCGGACGCGACAGCGTCCTATGCCGAGCGCAGCGAATGGCTGATCGAACTCGCGCACTGGATTCGCCGCCGCGGCATCGTGCAGGCGGACGGCGCCACGGAGGCGCGCTCCGTCCAGGAGCACACCCGCTTGCGCTACATGCTGAACGTGCTCGACCGCAATCCCGCGTGGAAGGCGAATGTCGCGGGCATCCTGCGCGCCGTGCTGCGCGAGAGCGACGGCATCTCGCTCTTGTGCGATGCCGGCATGCCGGTTCACTCCGGCTTCTTCGGCGCGTTGACCGAGCGCATCCAGTCGTCGCTGATTCCGCCGGCGCCGAACCGGCGCGAACTGAGCGCGCTGTTCACGCTGATGTTCACGTCGAGCGCGGACGCCGACTGGATCGACACGCTGCCGCCCGATGTGCTCGATCGCATCCGGGCGCTGTTCGATCACGACGCGGCTGACGACACGCGGCGTACGGGCGCCTTCTCGCTCGACCTGCTGGCCGCCCTGCACAACCTGACCTGCCAGATCAGCTCGACGGGCATGTCGCAGATGGTGCGCGGCCGGCTCGGCGATGCCGACGCCCGCGTCGCGACCGAATCGCAGCCGTTCTACCGGCTGCCGCGTGCCATGCTGGCGGTCGAGGCCGCGCACGAGGCGGTCGAGGACGGCGCGGAGCCCGGCCGGCTGCTGCGCGAGGTCAACTACCTGCGGGTCCTGCTGGACCAGTGCCGCATCGCCATCGACGACGTGTTCGCCAACCTCTACCAAAACGGTGTCAGCATCGACATCGTGTTCCAGATGGAGCGCATGCGCATGCGCATCGCCCGCGCCGAGCAACTGCTGGACACCTGGATGGCGCCCGACGACATGCGTGCCATGGCGCGCCTGACGGCCGAACTCGTGACGGCGAACCAGGAAAGCCAGAGCGTCTCGCACCTGATGCGCAGCAACTTCTCGCTGCTGGCGCGCAAGGTGGTCGAATACAACGCCGACACCGGCGAGCACTACATCGCCCGCGACCGCCAGGAATACCTGAAGATGCTGCGCATGGCGGCCGGCGGCGGCCTCGTCACGGTGGTCACGGTCTGCGTCAAGTTCGCGATCAGCGGCGCCCAATTGGCCTCCCTGCTCGAGGGCCTGCTGGCCGGCATCAACTACGCCGCGAGCTTCCTGCTGATCCACTTCCTGCACTTCTCGCTGGCGACCAAGCAGCCCGCGATGACCGCGCCGACGCTGGCCCGCGAACTCGACGCGGCAGGCACGCCCCAGGGCATGGACGACTTCGTGACTTCCGTGCTGGCCTTGATCCGCACCCAGGCGGCCGCGGTGCTCGGCAATGTGCTGGCGGTCTTTCCCGTGTGCCTCGGCGTGGCGCTGTTGTGGCGCACGCTCTTCGGATCGGACCTCATCTCGCCGGACAAGGCGCACGCCACGCTGCAGTCGTTCTCGCTGCTCGGGCCGACCCCGATCTACGCCGCCTTGACGGGCGTGCTGCTGTGGTCGTCAAGCCTGTTCGCGGGCTGGGTCGACAACTGGTTCGTGCTGCACCGGGTCGGCGACGCGCTGGCTTACAACCGCCGCCTGCGCCTGACGCTCGGCGCCGCCGGCGTGGCCCGGCTGGCGGCCTTCTGGCGCTCGAACATCGCCGGCGTGGCCGGCAACATCTCGCTGGGGCTCCTTCTGGGACTCGTTCCTGCCCTCCTGTCGGCCTTCGCGTTCAGCTTCGAGGTGCGGCACGTGACGCTGAGCGCGGGCTCGATCGGCGTCGCGCTCGGCGTGCTCGGCAAGGCGCCCCTGCATTCGGCGGAACTGTGGTGGGCGGTGGCCGGCGTCTGCAGCATGGCGGTGTTGAACGTGGCGGTGAGTTTCGCGCTGGCGTTCCACATGGCCATCCGCTCGCGCGACTTGCGGCGCGCGCACGTCCGCTCGTTGTACGAAGGCGTCTGGCGCCGGATGCGCAGCCGTCCGATGGAACTGTTCTGGGCCGGCACTGTGCGGCGCGCCTGAGCGCGCCGCGGCGCGTGCCCTATGCGGCGTGGCGCGGCGCCGGCAGCAGGCGCCCGAGCGCCTTGAAGAACAGGTCCGACTGCTCGCGCTCGCCCTGGATTTGCGCCGCCACCTGCGCGGCCAGCGCGGCCCCGACCGGCACCAGCGGCCGGCCGGTGGACTGCGCGATCACCTGGTGCAGGCAGGCGCGCTCGAGGTAGTACAGGTCGTCGTAGGCATGGGCGATGGTCGCCCCGGCCACCACCACGCCGTGGTTCGCGAGGAAGGCCACGTCCTTGCCGGCCATCGCGCGGGCGATGCGTTCGCCCTCGTGGTCGTCGAGCGCCAGGCCGTTGTAGTCGGCGTCGATCGCGATCCGGTCCATGAAGCGCATCGCGTTCTGGCTCAGCGTCGGGTCGAGCGCCCGGTCGACCGTCAGCGTGAGTGCGGTGGCATAGGGCATATGGCAATGCAGCACCACCGCGTGGCCCCTGACGCGATGCACCGCGCCATGGATGAAGAGGGCGGTGGGCTCGACCCGGTGCCGGCCCGCGAGCACCTCGCCATGGACGTCGATCAGGACGATGTCGTCGGGGCCGATCTCGCTCCAGTGCAGGCCGCGCGGGTTGATCAGGTAGCGGTCCTGGGCGCCGGGCAGCATGACGCTGAAATGGTTGCACACGCCCTCGGACAGGCCGTGGTGCGCGGCGGCACGGAGGGCGAGCGCGAGGTCCTGGCGCAGGGTGCGCACGGCGGGGCTGGCGTAGTCGGAATCTGCGGACATGGCGGGGCTCGTCGGAGAGTTGTTGAAGGAAGGCGGTTTCAGGCGCGCTGGCTGCCCGAGAAGGCGGCCACGAAGCGCAGCGCGTCCTCCCGCACCGCGGCCGCGCTCTTGCCGGGCTTGTAGAGCGCCGAGCCGATGCCGAAGCCGGCCGCGCCGGCCGCGCGCCAGGTGGCCATGTTGTCGGGCGTGATGCCGCCGACCGGCATCAGCGGCGTGCCCTTGGGCAGCACCGCGAGCAGCGCCTTGACCACCGCCGGCGAGGCCAGTTCGGCGGGAAACAGCTTGAGGCCGGTGGCGCCTGCGGCCAGTGCGCCGAAGGCCTCGGTCGGCGTCATCACGCCGGGCAGGCTCACGAGCCCGAGCCGGGCGGCCTCGGCGATCACCTCGGCGTTGAAGTTCGGCGCCACGATCAATTCGCCGCCGGCGGCATGCACCTCGCGCACCTGCTGCGCGCCGAGCACCGTGCCGGCGCCCACCAGCGCCTGCGGAAAGCGCTGGCGCAGCAGCGCGATGCTCTCGAGCGGCTGCGGCGAATTCAGCGGCACCTCCAGCAGGCGGAAGCCCGACTCGACGATCGCGTCGCCCACCGCGGGCGCTTCGGCCGGCGTGAGCCCGCGCAGGATCGCCACCAGCGGCAGCGCCTGCAGGGCGGCGGAGAACTTGGTCGTGGGTGTGCTCATGGTCTTCTGTGGTTCGATGAATGGAGTGCGTGCAGGCCGGCCCAGGTGGCTTCGGTGCCGAGCGTGCGGGCCTGAGTGCCGGCCGCCTGCAACGCCAGCAGGTAGCGCTGCGTGAGCGCGGGCGCGCCGATCAGCACCACCTCGACCGCAGCATGGACCGACTGGGTGCGAAGTTCCTCGCCGATCAGCAGGCCCGAGAGATAGCTCGAGAGTTCGCGCGTCGGCATGCGGTCGAACAGGGCCAGGGTGCGCGCGCCGAAAGCGTTGTGCAGCAGGCCCTGGCCGTTGTCGGACTGCGTCACGCCTTGCAGGAAGGCGGCCTCGTCGAGCGGCGCGGAAGTGTCCAGCGTGCGCGCGAGGATCGAGTGCTGGCTCAGGAGGGCATAGAACTCGCCGGTCATGAAGGTGCGGAAGCCGGTCACCATGCCGTTCTTCACCCGGGCCCACTTGTTGTGCGTGCCCGGCAGCACGAACAGGCCGTCGCGCAGGCCGGTCAGCGCCATGGCGCCGAGGATCTGCACCTCTTCGCCGCGCATCACGTCGGGCACGCCGTCGTGGGTGTCGCTCAGGCCCGGCACGATCGAGATCCGGCCGGGCTCGATCTCGAGGATCTTGCCGCGCACCTCGGCCAGGCCTGCGGGGCAGGCGCAGTAGGGCGCCTCGACCCAGCCCTGCTTGCTGCCGGCCATGCCCGAGATCAGGCAGCGGGTTCCGGCCGGGCGCATCCAGTCGGCGAACAGCGTCTCGAACACCTCGGTGAAGCCGCCGGGCTTGACGTTGAGGATGCCGCGCGGATGGGCCTGCTCGTCCAGCACCCGGCCGTCGGCGTCGAGCAGCGCGCCGCGCAGCGAACTGGTGCCCCAGTCGACGGCGACGAGTCGGTGGTGGGCCATGGATGCGTGCTCCGGTTCAGCCGCGCGGCTTGTAGGCCGTGACGTCGATCTCGACCTTGGCATCGATCATCAGCCGCGATTCGACGGTCGAGCGTGCCGGACGATGGTCGCCCAGGCATTCCATGTAGACCCGGTTGAAGCTGCCGAAGTCGCGCGCGTCGTTGAGCCAGACGCTGACCTTGGCGATGTCGGCCAGCGTGCAGTCGGCCAGCGCCAGGGCCTGCTCGATGCGCTTGAAGACCTGGCGCGTCTGGGCTTCGATGCCGCCGACGATGACCTGGCCCTGGTCGTCGGTGGGGACCTGCCCGGAGACGAAAACGAAGTCGCCGGCGCGGGTGGCGGGGGACAGCGGACGGGCCTGGCGGTCCGAGGCGATGGGTGATTGGCCGAGCATTTCAACGTGAGACATGGCGATGAATGTGTAAGAAATTTACAAAATAGATAAGGGCAAACCCCTTATTGACCTCGATACGACTGCAAATACGATCGACGATGTAATGTTATTACTCACGGAGCCACGATGCAATCTCCCGCCCTCACTGTAGCGACATCTGCTTTGTTCAGGCGCGCGCCGGTCTGGCGCCAGGTGGCCGGTGCCATCGCCGCCACGCTCGCGCTCGGCCTGGCCGCATCCGTGGCGTCGGCCCAGCCTGCCAGGGGCGGCGCCGCCAATCTCGCGATGGTCGGCGAGCCCCAGGGCCTGGACCCGATGGTCAGCACCGCCGACCTGGTCGGCACGATCATGCAGCACGTCTACGAGCCGCTCTACACCTTCGATGCCAACTGGAACGTGGCGCCGATGCTGGCCGAAGGCCTGCCGGTGGTGTCGAAGGACGGCCTGAGCTACACCATCGCGATCCGCAAGGGCGTCAAGCTGCACAACGGGCGCGACCTCGGCGCGGAGGATGTCGTGGCCTCGCTGCAGCGCTGGATGGAACTGTCGCCGCGCGGCAAGGCGGTCGGCAAGGAAGTGGAGTCGCTGACGGCCAAGGGCCCGCTCACCGTGGAGCTCAAGCTCAAGAGCCCCTACGCGCCGCTGCTGGCGCAGCTCGCGCTGCCGAGCGGCATGGCGGCGATCATGGCCAAGGAGAGCATCGCGCCGCAGCTCAAGGAGTTCATCGGCACCGGGCCCTACAAGTTCAAGGAGCGCCGTCCCGACCAGTTCACGGTGCTGGTGCGCCACGACGGCTACACCTCGCGCAAGGAGGCGCCGAGCGGTTACGCGGGCCGCCGTGAAGCGCTGCTCGACGAACTGCGCTTCGTGCCCGTGCCGAATGCCAACACCCGGGTCGAAGGCTCGCTCTCGGGCCAGTTCCAGTACGCCGACCTGCTGCCGGTGGAGGCCGCGGGCCGGATCGAGAAGGGCGCGCCGGCCGTGGTGCCGATCGTGACCAAGAACTTCGGCTTCCCCTACATCGTGTTCAACACCAAGGAAGGCGTGCTGGCCTCGCAGCCGCTGCGCCGCGCGGTGCAGACCGCGGTCGGGCAGGGCGAGCTGATGGCCGCGGGCTTCGGCGACAACCGCTTCTTCGTGGTCGAGCCCAACTTTTTCCCCAAGGGCACGCCCTACTATTCGGCCGCCGGCAGCAATGCCTACAACACGCGCAACCCTCAAGCGGCCAAGGAGCTCGCGGCCAAGGCCGGCTACAACGGCCAGCCGATCCGCATCATGGCGAGCCGCCAGTACGAGTTCCACTACAACATGGCGCTGGTGATGGCCGAACAGCTCAAGAAGGCCGGCTTCAAGACCGACCTGCAGGTGGTCGACTGGGCCACGCTGGTGCAGCGCCGCAACGACGCCAAGCTGTGGGATGTGTACTTCACGCATTCGGGCCTGTTCCCCGAGCCGATGCTGTCGCCGCCGCAACTGGGCGACGGCGCGCCGGGCTGGTGGGACACGGCCGCCAAGAAGTCGACGCTGACGGCCTTCAACCAGGAAACCGACAGCGCCAAGCGCGGGGCGCTATGGGGCCCGGTGCAGCAGACCGTGTATGACGAGGTGCCGTTCATCGAGGTCGGCAAGTTCAACAGCCTGTCGGCGCGCTCGGCCAGGCTGGAGGGCTACACGCCCGCGATCTGGCCCTTCTTCTGGAACACGGGCCTCGGCAAGTAAGAGCGGATTCCCATGCTGCGCTTCCTGCTCACCCGCCTGGCCGGGGCCCTGGTGGTGCTCGCCATCGTCGCGGTGCTGGTTTTCGCCCTGACCCGCCTGGCGTCCGGCGACCCGGTCGCACTGCTGCTCGGCGACCAGGCGACCACCGAGGACATCGCCCAGGCCCGCATCCGGTACGGCCTGGACAAGCCCCTGCCGACCCAGTTCGTGCTGTGGGTGGGCGAGCTGCTGCAGGGCAATCTCGGGCAGTCGCTGTTCCTGCAGCGCCCGGTGGCGCAGGCGCTGCTGGAGCGCGCCGAGCCGACGCTGTTTCTGGCGCTGTTCGCGGTCGCCATCGCGGCGCTGATCGGCATCCCGGCCGGCATGGCGGCCGCCGTCTGGCGCGGCAGCGCGGCCGACCAGGTGGTCAGCGGCGTGGCGATGCTGGGCGCCAGCATCCCGAGCTTCTGGCTCGGCCTGATCCTGATCCAGTTCTTCGCGGTCAAGCTCGGCTGGTTCCCGGCCTCGGGCTATGGCGACCCCAGCGCCTCCTTCGGCGAACGGCTGCAGCACCTGTTGCTTCCGGCGCTGGTGCTGGGCCTGCTCAACTCGGCGCTGATCATCCGCTTCACGCGCGCCTCGATGCTCGACATCCTCGGCGAGGACTACGTGCGCACGGCGCGCGCCAAGGGCCTGCCCGAGGGCGTGATCATGGTCAAGCACGTGCTGCGCAACGCGCTGGTGCCGATCGTCACCGTGCTGGGCCTCACGCTGGCGCTGATGATCGGCGGCACCGTGGTGACCGAAACCGTCTTCAACCTGCCGGGCGTCGGCAACCTGGTGGTGCGCGCGGTGCTCCGGCGCGACTATCCGGTGATCCAGGGCACGCTGCTGGTGATCGCCGCGATCTACGTCTTCATCAACCTCGGCGTCGACTTCATCTACACCCTGGTCGATCCGCGCATCCGGCTGGAGGGCAAATGAGAGCCGCTGCCCTTGCCTGGCTGTCCGGTGCGATGCCGGTCGCTCGCCGCCTGTTCGGGCGCAGGATCGTGCTGGCCGCGGCGCTGGTGCTGCTGCTCGTGGTGGGCGTCGCGCTGCTCTATCCGCTGCTCTCCGACGCCGACCCCGGCGCCATCGAGATCGGCCAGCGCCTGCATGCACCGTCGTGGACGCACTGGGCCGGCACCGACGAGCTGGGACGCGACGTGATGCTGCGCATCGTGCACGGCGCGCGCTACTCGCTCTTGATCGGCTTCGTCACGGCCGCGGGCGCGGTGCTGTTCGGCACGCTGATGGGCATGCTCGCCGGGTTCTTCCGCCGGCTCGATGCGCCGCTGATGCGCGTGGTCGACGCCATGATGTCGTTCCCCGACATCCTGTTGGGGATCGCGCTGGTGTCGATCCTCGGCGTCTCGCTGTGGAACGTGATGCTGGCGCTGGTGATCGTCTACACGCCGCGCGTGGCCCGCGTGGTGCGCGCCACCACGCTGGTGCTGCGCGAGCTGCTGTTCGTCGATGCGGCGCGCGCGCTGGGGGTGCGCACGCCTCGCATCCTGTGCAAGCACATCCTGCCGAACCTGATGTCGCCGATCCTGGTGCAGGTGACCTTCATCTTCGCCTACGCCATCCTGGCCGAGGCGGGCCTGTCGTTTCTCGGCGTCGGCGTGCCGCCCGACATCCCGACCTGGGGCACGATGATCGCGGGCAGTCTCGACTATGCAGACAAGGCCTTCTGGACCATCTTCTGCCCCGGCCTCGCGATCGTGCTGACCGCGCTGTCGCTGCAGATGCTGGGCGATGGCGTGCGCGACCTGCTCGACCCCAAGCTGAGGAAGGCCGCATGAATACGAATGCTTCTACAGCGCCGCGGCTCGAAGTGCAGGGCCTGTCGACCTCCTTCGCCACCGAAGCCGGCCGCATCCAGAGCGTGGCCGACGTCTCCTTTGCGATCCGGCCCGGCCAGACGCTGGCGCTGGTCGGCGAATCGGGCTCGGGCAAGTCCGTCACCAGCCTCACGCTCATGGGCCTGCATGCCAAGACCTCGCATGCGCAGGTCGAGGGCGAAGCGTGGTTCGTGCGGCGCGACGGCCGCCGGGTGAACCTGCTCGACATGCCCGAATCCGAGAAGCGCGCGCTGCGCGGCAACGAGCTCGGCATGATCTTCCAGGAGCCCATGACCAGCCTGAACCCGGTGCTGACCATCGGCGAGCAGATTGCCGAATCGGTGCGCCTGCATCTGAAGCTGGACCGCAAGGCGGCCCATGCCCATGCGCGGCGGATGCTCGAACTGGTCGAGATCCCGGCCGCCGCTCAGCGGGTCAACGAGTATCCGCACCAGCTCTCGGGCGGCATGCGCCAGCGCGTGATGATCGCGCTCGCGATGGCCTGCAACCCGACGCTGCTGATCGCCGACGAGCCGACCACCGCGCTCGACGTCACGATCCAGGCCCAGATCCTCGCGCTGATGGGCCGGCTGCAGAAGGAGACCGGCATGAGCATGCTGTTCGTCACGCACAACCTCGGCGTGGTGGCGCAGTACGCCGATGCGGTGGCCGTGATGTATGCGGGGCGGATCGTCGAATCGGCGCCGGTGCACGATCTGTTTGCGCGGCCCGGGCATCCGTACACCCGGGGCCTGCTGGCCTGCCTGCCGGGTGTGGCGCGGCGGCGCGGCTCGCCTGTGCAGGCCGGCAGGCGTCCGCAACTCGTGGCGATCCCGGGCCAGGTATCGAGCCCGTTCGCACCGCCGCCGGGCTGTGCCTTCGCGCCGCGCTGCGCATTCCGTCGAGAAGCCTGCGATGCCCGCATGCCGATGCTCGAAACCACCGGGGGCGCACGCATGATGCGCTGCATCGGATTCACCGAGGAGGTGGCGGCATGACGAGTGCGGCATTGGCGAGCGAGCATCTGCTCGAGATCCGGAATCTCAAGAAGTACTTCGGCAAGGGCAGCCATCCGGTGCGGGCGGTCGACGACGTGAGCTTCACGATCCGCAAGGGCGAGACACTGGGCCTCGTCGGCGAATCGGGCTCGGGCAAGAGCACCATCGGCCGGCTGCTCACGCGGCTGGTCGATCCGACCGCTGGCCAGATGCTGTATCAGCCGCAGGGCTCGGACGCGGCGCCGCAGGATCTGGCGCATCTCACGCAGTCGCAGTTCAGGCCGTTGCGCTCCAAGGTCCAGATCATCTTCCAGGACCCTTACGCCAGCCTCAACCCGCGCATGCGGATCCGCGAGGTGCTGGCCGAGGCGCTGGACACCCACGGCCTGGCCAAGGGCGCGGCGCGCAAGCCGCGCATCGAGCAGTTGCTGCAGCAGGTGGGCCTTCGCTCCGAGCATGCCGATCGCTTTCCGCACGAGTTCTCGGGCGGCCAGCGCCAGCGCATCGGTATCGCGCGCGCATTGGCGGTCGAGCCGCAGTTCATCGTGGCCGACGAGCCGCTGTCGGCGCTCGACGTGTCGATCCAGGCCCAGGTGGTCAACCTGCTGGGCGAGCTCAAGGAGCAGCTCGGCCTCACGCTGCTGTTCATCTCGCACGACCTCGACGTGGTGGAATACCTCTGCGACCGGGTGGTCGTGCTGTACCTCGGCCGCGTGATGGAGATCGCGCCGACCGAAGCGCTCTACGCCAGTCCGCAGCACCCGTACACGCGTGCGCTGCTGGCGGCGGCGCCGATTCCCGACCCCGCCCAGCGGCGCGTGGTGCCGCTGCTGCAGGGCGATCTGCCCAGCCCCGCGAATCCGCCCTCGGGCTGCGTGTTCCGCACCCGCTGCCCGCTGGCGCAGGCGCGCTGCGCGAGCGCCGACATGCAACTGCGCGAAGTGCAGCCCGGCCACTGGCATGCCTGCTGGCGCAACGATCTTTGAGTAACCTCCACACACCATGACCCCAGAGCTGATCCTCGATCACCGCAGCAAGAGCTACCCGCTCACGGCTGCGCCGTGCCGCGCCGCCGATATCGGCAGGAACAAGTGGAACCTGCTGGCCGACGACCTGGCCTACCCGCTGGCCGTGATCCGGCGCTCCGCGCTGGCCCACAACATCGCCTGGATGCAGGACTATGCCGAGCGCAAGGGCGTCAGCCTGGCGCCGCACGGCAAGACCACCATGTCGCCCGAGCTGTTCGCGCAGCAACTGGCGGGCGGCGCCTGGGGCCTGACCTTCGCGACGATCTTCCAGCTGGCCGTCGGCGTGGAAGCCGGCGCCCGCCGCGCCATCATCGCCAACCAGGTGGTCTGCGACGCCGACCTCGACGCGCTCGACCTGCTGCTCGCGCGCCACGACGGCCTGCGGGTCTGGTTCCTGGTCGACTCGCTGGCGCAGCTGGCGCTGATCGAGGACTGGGCAGCGCGCCGCGGGTCGGGCCGCCGCTTCGACGTGCTGGTCGAGATCGGCGTGCCGGGCCAGCGCACCGGCTGCCGCACGCGCGAGGAGGCCCTGGCGCTGGCCGCCGCCATCGCGCGCTCGTCCACCGCGCAACTGGGCGGCATCGAGTGCTACGAGGGCGGCCTCGCGACCTGCGACAGCGCGCATGACGCGCGCGAAGTCACGGCGCTCGTGAACCGCGTGCTGGAAGTGGCGCAGGCCTGCGATGCGCAGCAGCTGTTCTGCGACCCCACCGTGATGCTGACGGCCGGCGGCTCGGCCGTGTTCGACCTGGTGCTGCCGCTGCTGCGCGCGCAGGGCCTGTCGCGCCCGGTGCAGGGCGTGCTGCGCTCGGGCTGCTACATCACGCACGACCACGGCAACTACGCGCGCTTCCTGAAGCAGGTCGAGCGGCGCGAGGGGCTGGATGCCTCGCTGCGGGCGGCGCTCGAAGTCTGGGCCATGGTGCAGTCGGTGCCCGAGCCCGGCCTGGCCTTGCTGACCTGCGGCCGGCGCGACATCTCCTACGACCTCGAGATGCCGATCCCGGTGCGCCATGCCCCGCGCGGTGCGCGCAGCCCGGACGCCGCACCGCCGGGCTGGCGCGTCAGCGCGCTCAACGACCAGCATGCCTACCTGCGCTTCGACCCCGCAGGGCCGGCGCCGCAGGTCGGCGACCGCGTTGCCCTGGGCATCTCCCACCCGTGCACCACCTTCGACAAGTGGCGCTGGCTGGCGCTCGTCGAGGACGACGGCGCGGTCACCGGTGCGGTCAGCACCCGCTTCTGAAGGACGCAATGAACGGTTCCTCCGCTCAATTGCTGCAGCGCCTGCGCGAGCGCCTGCCCGAGCTGCCGGCCGCCCAGCGCAGCGTGGTGCAGTGCGTGCTCGAAGACCCGCGCGCGGCCGTGGCCGCCACCGTCGAGCAGCTCGCGCAGCAGGCCGGCGTCTCGATGCCGACCATCGTGCGCACCTGCCGCAGCTTCGGCTTCGAGTCGGTGCGCGAGTTCATGCTGGCGCTGGCGCAGGACCTCGCGGTCACCGGCTCCTACCTGCACCGCAGCGTGCTGGCCGAGGACAGCGCGGGCGACGTCGCCAGCAAGATCATCCATGCGGCCGTGTCCTCGCTGACCGAGCTGGGCCGCCGCATCGACGTCGAGGTGATCGACCAGGTCGCGAGCCGCCTGGCCGAGGCCAGGCGCATCGACTGCTACTCGGTGGGCGCGGCATCGACCTTCATGGCGAACGAGCTGCAGAGCCGCTTGTTCCGGCTCGGCTGCAACTCCAACGCCTTCTTCGATCTGCACCAGCAACTGGTCTCGGCCAGCACGCTGGGGCCCGACGGCGTCGCCTTCGTGATTTCGCACGTGGGCCGCATGCCCTACACGCTGGAGGCGGCGCGGTTCGCGCGCTCGCAGGGCGCCACCGTGGTGGCGCTGACGCAGCCCGACACGCCGCTGGCCGAGATCGCGGACCTGGTGCTCGCGGTGTCGGTGCCGCAGGACGCGGTGATGCGCGTCGGCACCGAGGCCTACCTGGCGCACCTGGTGGTGCTCGAGATCCTGATGGTGCGACTGGCGCAGAAGCTCGGGCCGGTCGCCACGCGCGGGCTGACGCAGTTCAAGCACCTGCTGCACAAGCACGGCTTCGACAGCGCCGAGTTCTCGGGCGCCACGGAAAAACTCGACGACCGTTCACGATGAAGCAAGACTTCGATCGCCCCACGCTGCTCAAGGGCGGCACGCTCGTCGACGGCAGCGACAGCCCGGGCTGGAAGGCCGACGTGCTGCTGGCCGGCGAACGCATCGCGTCGATCGCCGCGCCCGGCCAGACGCCGCCCGCACTGCTGGCCGGCCTGCGACTGCAAGGCCCGGTGCTCGAGATCGATTGCGGCGGGATGGTCGTCGCGCCCGGTTTCATCGACGTCCACACGCACGACGACGCGGCTGCGATCGAGAAGGCCGACATGCTGCCCAAGATCTCGCAGGGCGTGACGACCGTGATCGTCGGCAACTGCGGCATCTCGCTCGCGCCGGTGGTGACCGATTCGCCGCGGGCGCCGCTGTCGCTGCTGGGCCGGCACCAGTTCCGCCACGCCACGATGCGCGCCTATGCCGACGCCGTGAATGCGGCCCGGCCCGCGGTCAACGTTGCGGCACTGCTCGGCCACACCGCGCTGCGCATGCGCCACATGGCGGTGCTCGATCGAGCGGCCAATGAGGCCGAGCGCGCCGCGATGGCGGCCGACATGCAGGAGGCGATGGACGCCGGTGCGCTGGGGCTGTCGTCCGGCGTCTTCTACGAGGAGGCCTATGCCGCCGACGTCGAGGAACTGGTGGCGGTCGCCAGCGTGGCGGCACGCAACGGCGGTGTCTATGCCACCCATGTCCGCGACGAGCTGGCCGGCATCCTGCCGGCGCTGCAGGAGGCGGCGCTCACTGCGCGCCAATCGGGGCTGCCGCTCGTGATCTCGCACCACAAGTGCGCCGGCCCCGCCAACTGGGGCCGCACGCGCGAGACCCTGCCGCTGATCGAGGCGCTGGCGCGCGGCCAGGAGATCGGCATGGACGTCTACCCGTACACCGCGGGCTCCACGGTGCTGCGCGAAGACCTGGTCGACGGCATCATCGACATCCTGATCACGGGCAGCCAGGCGCACCCCGAGATGGGCGGGCGCTACCTGGCCGACATCGCCGCGGAGTGGGGCGTTTCGCAGCAGGACGCCGCGCTGCGCCTGAAGCCCGGCAATGCCTGCTACTTCCAGATGCGCGAGGACGACGTGCAGCGCGTGATGGCGCATCCGCTGTCGATGATCGGTTCCGACGGCCTGCCGCACGACGAGCGCCCGCATCCGCGCCTGTGGGGCGCGTTCCCGCGCGTGCTGGCCAGCTACTGGCGCGACAAGGGGCTGCTGCGCCTCGAGGAAGCCGTGCACAAGATGACGGGCCTGTCGGCCGCGCGCTTTCGCATCGGCGAACGCGGCCTGCTCAAGGCCGGCTACATGGCCGACGTGGTGGTCTTCGATCCGCTGCGCGTCAAGGATGGCGCCACCTTCGAGCATCCGCGCGCGTTCAGCGAAGGCATCGAGCATGTCTGGGTCAACGGGGTGTTGAGCTACACCGCCGAAGGGCGCGCGACGGGTGCGCGCGCAGGGCGCTTCGTGACGCGGGCCGCACCGCCGGGCTGATCCCGGCCGATCAGGGTTTGTCCTGCCGACTCTCGATTTCAATCATCATATGATTTGAATCGACAGCGATCGGATGACGGCGCTGCCGCAGGGCGCTTCGTGCGCATCGATGGTTCCAGCAGGAGACAGTGTGATGCCAGACAACGCAGGACGACCCGAGCTGCTGCTCGTCGCGCCGCTGATGCCCTTCCTGCTGGATCAATTGCGCCAGCACTACACGCTGCACGACCGCATCCACATCAGCGACCCGGCGGCCTTCGCGGCCGTGGCGCCGCGCATCCGCGGCGTGGTCGCCAACGGGGAGGCGAAGGTGCCGCGCGAACTGATCGCCCGCCTGCCGGCGCTC
Source organism: Variovorax sp. P2_H12 (assembly GCF_056403395.1). Taxonomy (NCBI): domain Bacteria; kingdom Pseudomonadati; phylum Pseudomonadota; class Betaproteobacteria; order Burkholderiales; family Comamonadaceae; genus Variovorax; species Variovorax sp. P2_H12. The sequence goes on from NZ_JBFUFO010000009.1 coordinate 163,407, forward strand.
GAAGTGATCTCGGTCTTCGGCGTCGGCTACGACGGCGTCGATGTCGCGGCCGCGCACGAGCGCGGCGTGCCGGTCACCAACACGCCCGCCGTGCTCAACGACGATGTGGCCGATCTCGCGATCGGCCTGCTGATCGCGACGGCACGCCGCATTCCGCAGGCCGACCGCTTCGTGCGCACCAACGAATGGACGCACGGCCCGATCGCGTTGAGCCGCAAGGTCACGGGCGGCCGGCTCGGGCTGGTCGGCATGGGCCGCATCGGCCAGGCGATCGCCGAGCGCGCACTGGCCTTCAAGATGAGCGTGGCCTACACCTCGCGCTCGCCGCGCGCCGGCGTCGGCTACACCTACCATCCCGATGCAGTCTCGCTGGCCGCCGCGGTCGACTTCCTGGTCGTCATCACGCCCGGCGGTGCCGCCACGCGCGGCCTGATCGATGCGCGCGTGCTGAAGGCGCTCGGGCCCGACGGCTACCTCGTGAACGTCGCGCGCGGCAGCGTGGTCGACGAAGCGGCCCTGATCGACGCCCTGAGCCACGGCACCATCGCGGGCGCCGGCCTCGATGTCTTCGCCAACGAACCGAACGTGCCCGAGGCCCTGCGCGCCCTGCCCAACGTGGTGCTGACGCCGCACATCGGCAGCGGCACGAAGCAGACGCGCGAAGCCATGGGCCAGCTCACCTTCGACAACCTGCGCGCGCATTTCGCCGGCCAGCCCTTGTTGACCCCGGTCGACGCCTGACCAGGACGTTTCATGGCCAAGAACACCCACGGCCGCACGCTCGACCTGCTGGGTGAAGCGATCGTCTCGCGCCAGTACGCGGTCGGTGCGCCGATGCCGGCCGAGCCCCTGCTGTGCGAGGCCTTCGGCGTCAGCCGCACGGTGGTGCGTGAAGCCGTCAAGTCGCTGGTGGCCAAGGGCCTGATCGTCACCGGCCCCAAGGTCGGCACCCGCGTGCTGCCCGACGAGCAATGGAACTGGTTCGACCCCGACGTGATCACCTGGCAGGCGCGCGCCGGCCTCACGCCCGAGTTCCTGCGCGACCTGCAGGACCTGCGGCGTGCGGTGGAACCCGCCGCCGTCCGGCTGGCCGCCGAGCGCGCCACGCCGCAGGACATCGAGGAGATCGAGGCCGCCTACGCCGGCATGAAGCACGCGGTGGAATTCGGCGGCGACTACGTCACCTTCGACCTGCGCTTCCACAACGGCCTGTTGCGCAGTGCGCGCAACCGCATGCTGGCGCAGATGAGCAAGGCGCTGCATGCGCTGCTGCGCACCAGCTTCGAGATCTCCACCAGCAAGAAGGACGGCCCGGCGCAATCGCTGCCGATGCACCGCGCGGTGCTCGATGCGGTGATCGCGCGCAACCCGGCGCGGGCCGAGCGGGCCATCATCAAGCTGATCGACAGCGCGCGCGAGGACATCGACGACGTGCTGGGCTCGCGCCGCCAGCTGCCCCGGCTGTCGCGCCCACCCCCGCGCCTGCGGGCGGCGGCCTGAGGCGCACCACGGATTCCTGCTTCCCACCCCGGCTCGTGCATCGAGCCCTTCCGTTGCAAGAAAGAGGAGACAAGAGAAATGAAATTCAAAGCACTCGTGGTCCCGACATTGATGGCACTGGGCCTGACAGTCGCCGGCCAGGCCCTGGCGCAGGAGAAGCTCACTGTCTGGTGGGTCAAGGGCTTCTACAAGGCCGAGGACGACGCCTTGTTCGCCGCCATCAAGAAGTTCGAGGACAAGCACAAGGGTGTCAAGGTCGAACTCTCGCAGTATCCGGTGCAGGACATGATCCCCAAGACCGTCTCGGCGCTCGATTCGGGCAGCCCGCCCGATGTCGCCTATGCCGACGTCTACGACTTCCAGGTCACGGGCAAGTGGGCCTACGACGACAAGCTCGAGGACATCAGCAGCGTGATGGCCCCGATCGCCTCGCGCTTCGCGCCGAACACCATCGAGACCACCTTCCTGTACGACGACAAGACCAAGGCGAAGGCCTACTACGCCTTCCCGATCAAGCAGCAGACGATGCACATCGAGTACTGGATCGACATGCTGAACGAGGCCGGCGTCAAGGAGTCGGACATCCCGACGGGCTGGAAGGACTACTGGTCGTTCTGGTGCGAGAAGGTGCAGCCGGCCAGCCGCCAGAAGAGCGGCAAGCGCAACTTCGGCATCGGCATGCCGATGGGCGTGGATTCGAGCGATTCGTTCTATTCCTTCCTGACCTTCGCCGACGCCTACAACGTGAAGATGGTCAACGACAGCGGCAAGCTGCTGGTCGACGACCCTGCCGTGCGTGCCGGCCTGATCAGCGCGATGACCGACTACACGGCGCCCTACACCAAGGGCTGCACGCCGCCGTCGTCCACGAGCTGGAAGGACCCGGACAACAACGTCGCCTTCCACAACAAGACGACCGCCATGACGCACAACGCGACCATCTCGATTGCCGCCAAGTGGCTCGACGACTCCAACAACGCGTCGCTCACGCCCGAGCAGCGCGAGGAGGCCAAGAAGAACTACACCGAGCGCATCCGCACCGCAGGCTTCCCGAACAAGCCCGACGGCAGCAAGATGGTCTACCGCACCGCGGTCAAGACCGGCGTGGTGTTCAAGGAGGCCAAGAACAAGCAGCGCGCCAAGGAGTTCGTCGCCTTCCTGCTGCAGGAAGAGAATCTCACGCCCTACGTCGAGGGCTCGCTGGGCCGCTGGTTCCCGGTCACCAAGGCGGGGCAGGCGAGCCCGTTCTGGCAGGCCGATCCGCATCGCAAGTCGGTCTTCAACCAGTACGCGGCCGGCACCGTGACCTTCGAATTCACCAAGAACTACAAGTTCACCGTGCTCAACAACGAGAACGTCTGGGCCAAGGCGATGAATCGCGTGGTGAGCGACAAGGTACCGGTGGACAAGGCGGTCGACGAGATGATCGAGCGCATCAAGACGGTCGCGCGATGAAGATCACCCCCAGCCTCGCCCACTGCGTGTGGCTCGGGCACCCCCTTCCAGGGGGCAACCCCAGCGGCCCGGCGAAGCCGGTTCCGCGGGGTTCCTGGCCTTCGTTCAGGGCGGTTTCGTCGGCTGTCGGGCCGTGCTACGCCATGGGTAACTGAAATTCGGGGGTAGCCGACCATGAGTTCCACCGCAAGCGCCGTGACCGCGGCCGGCAGCGCCGCACAACCCGCCAGCAAGCTCGGGCGCTGGCAGTTCTGGGGCCGGCTGATGGTCGTTCCCTACCTGCTGGTGTTCGCGGTCTTCGTCCTCTACCCGGTGTGCTACGGGCTCTGGCTGGCGCGCCATCCGCAGAGCTACGTGCACCTGGTCGAGGACCCGATCTTCTTCCGCTCGGTCATCAACACGGTGGTGTTCCTGATCGTCGCCATCAACGTCAAGATGGCCGTGGCGCTGGTGCTGTCGGCCTTCTTCGTGCAGTCGCGCTGGTGGATCAAGGTCCTCGCGGGGATCTTCATCCTGCCCTGGGCCGTGCCGTCGATCCCGACCATCCTGTCGGTGCGCTTCATGCTCAACCCCGAGTGGGGCGTGATCAACAGCACCATCTTCCACCTGACCGGGCTCGACGGGCCCAACTGGCTCAACGAGCCGACGCTGGCGCTCGGCTTCGCGATGCTGATGCACATCTGGAAATCGCTGCCGTTCTGGACCCTGATCCTGGTGGCGGGGCGGCTGGCGATACCGGGCGAGCAGTACGAGGCGGCTTCGGTCGACGGCGCCAGTTCGTGGCAGAAGTTCCGCTTCATCAGCTGGCCGGCCTTGCGCACGCTCTATGTCACGTCGCTGATCCTGTCGATGATCTGGACGCTGGGCGATTTCAACAGCGTCTACCTGCTGACCGGCGGCGGCCCGGCCGACATGACGCATGTGCTCGCGACCATCGGCATCCGCTATCTGCGGCTCGACCAGGTCGACCTGTCGATGGCCTCCATCGTGGTCGCGATGCCGTTGATCCTGCCCCTGGTCTATTTCATGATGAAGAGGTTGTCGAAATGAGCCGCAAGCGCTGGACCCTCAAGTCGGCAGGCAACGAAGCCAAGCTGCTGCTGATCGGCATCCCGGTGCTGATCTGGACGCTGATCCCGATCTACCACATGGTGCTGTTCGCCATCTCGCCGCGCGGCACTGCGACCAGCGGCCGGCTCTGGCCGAAGTCGCCGACCCTCGACAACTTCAGCACCGTGTTCCAGCAGAAGCACTTCTACCTCGATCACTTCTGGGTGCAGTTGGGTAACTCGCTGTTCATCGCGGTGGCGGTCGGCGCGATCACGCTGTTCGTGGCGACCACCGCGGCTTTCGCGATCAGCCGGCTGCGCGTGCGGGGAGGGCGCACGGTGATGAACATGGCGCTGTTCACCTATTTCATCCCGGCCGCGTTCCTGGCCGTGCCGATGTACAAGACCATGGGCAACTATGGCCTGCTCAACAGCCAGTGGGCGCTGATCCTCGCGATGGTGACGATTGCCTCGCCGTACTGCATCTGGGTGCTCAAGCAGGCTTCCGACAAGCTGCCCTACGAGCTCGACGAGGCGGCGCGCATGGACGGCGCCTCGCCGCTGCAGCTCTTCAGGCTGGTCTACCTGCCGCTGATGGTGCCTTCGCTGGTGGCGGTCGGCACCTATGCGTTGCTGCTGGCCTGGAACGAGTATCTCTATGCCTTCCTGCTGCTGTCCAACGACCGCAGCGTGACGCTGGCCGTGGCGCTCGGCAACTTCCTTGCGGCCGACGATTCGCCCTGGGAACTGCTGATGGCGACCGGCCTCATCTACGCGCTGCCGCCGGCAGCGATCTACTACACGTTCAAGCGCTACATGGTCGGCGGCATCACCGCCGGAGCGGTCAAGAGCTGACCCCCAGGTTGCCCGGCACTGCGTGTCCGGGCGCCCACCCCCTTGCAGGGGGCGACACCAGCGGCCCGGCAAAGCCGGTTCCGCAGTGTCCCCCGAACAGGCCCGGGCTTCGCCGGGCCTACACAGAGAGAGAGACGACGATATGGCTTCAGTCACTTTTCGCGATGTCCAGAAGTCCTACGGCAAGACCCGGATCATCGAGCGCCTGGGCTTCGAGATCGAGGACGGCGAGTTCGTGGTGCTGGTCGGCCCCTCGGGCTGCGGCAAGTCCACGCTGCTGCGCATGCTCGCGGGCCTGGAGGACATCAGCGGCGGCGAGATCATGATCGACGGTCGGGTGGTCAACGAACTCGAGTCGAAGGACCGCGACATCGCGATGGTGTTCCAGAGCTACGCGCTGTATCCGCACATGACGGTGGGCGAGAACATGGGTTTCAGCCTGCGCCTGCGCAAGGCCGAGAAGGAGCTGACCGAGCGCCGTGTGGCCGACGCCGCGAAGATCCTCAATCTCGACGCCTTGCTCGGACGCTATCCGCGCGAGCTCTCCGGCGGGCAGCGGCAGCGGGTCGCGATGGGGCGGGCGATCGTGCGCGACCCCAAGGTGTTCCTGTTCGACGAGCCGCTGTCGAACCTCGACGCCAAGCTGCGGGTCGCGATGCGCGCCGAGATCAAGGCGCTGCACCAGCGCCTGAAGACCACCACGGTCTACGTCACGCACGACCAGATCGAGGCCATGACGATGGCCGACCGCATCGTCGTCATGCACGACGGCGCGGTCGAGCAGATCGGCACGCCGCTCGAACTGTATGACCGGCCCGACAACCTGTTCGTCGCCCAGTTCATCGGCTCGCCGGCCATGAACGTGCTCGAGGGCATGGTGCGGCGCGTCGACGGCCAGTGCCGGGTCGAGGCGCAGGGCGCCTCGTGGCCGGCGCCTGCGGGCACGTCGGCGGTCGATGGGCAGCAGGTCCACTACGGCGTGCGGCCGGGCGACATCACGCTGTCGACCCCGGACCGCGGCGTGCCGGCCCAGGTCATCGTGGTCGAGCCGACCGGCGCCGAGACCGAACTCGTGGTCCAGGTCGGCGAGACCACGTTGACGCTGGCGGTGCATGGCCGCGTCGACGCCGAGCCGGACCAGATCGTGGGGCTGGCGATCGGCAACGAGAGCGTGCACCTGTTCGATCGGCAGACCGGCCTGCGCCTGGCCTGAGCGCGCGCCCAAAGAAAAAGGGCGCAGCGCGCCCTTTTTTACGGAGGAGAGGAGTCGCTGCGACTCAGCGGCCGAAGGAGCGGCCACCGCCGCCGCCGTAGCCGCCACCACCGCCGCCATAGCCGCCACCCGAACGGCCGCCGCCGCCCGAACGCCCGCCGCCACCGCCGGAACGGTTGCCGCCGTAGCCGCCACCGCCGCCGCGACGGCCACGGCCGCCACCCAGGCTGTCGACGCTGGTGCGCAACGGATCCGGCTGTCCCTCGCCGCCGGCCACCGCTTCGGCACGCAGATGGGCCACCGCGTCGGCTTGCGTCGGGCTGTGGCTGTTGCCGTGATGGCGCGGCTGGCGCTCTTCATGCGGCAGATGGTTCTGATGGTGCGCCGGTGCATGGTGCGGCGTGCGCGCCGGTCCCTGCGGGCCGCGTGCCGGGCCTTGGCCACGGCCACCCTGGCCGCGCGGGCCCTGGCCGCCACCATTGGCGCTGCGGCCGGCCGGGGCGCCCTGGCCCTGTCCGTTGCCGCCGCCGCGACGCTGGCCACCGCCATTGCCGCCGCCACCACCGCTGCGTTCGCCCTGGCCTGCCTTGTTGTCGCGGATGCGCTGCATCATTTCCGTGCGCGCGGCCTTGGCCGCCGCCTGCATCACTTCACGGCTCGGCGGCCGGCCGGCGCCGCCCCAGATGGTCTGGCGGCCCATGGCGATCGGTTCGGCGCGTTCGCCTTCCTCGGGGCCGAAGCCGTCGATGACCTGCACGGGAATCGTCTGCTTGGTGAAGCGCTCGATCTCCTGCATGAAGCCTTCTTCGTCCAGGCAGACGAAGCTCACGGCCTCGCCGCTCGAACCGGCGCGGCCGGTGCGGCCGATGCGGTGGACATAGTCTTCGCTGACGTTCGGGATCTCGTAGTTGACGACGTGCGGCAGCTCGTCGATGTCGATGCCACGGGCCGCGATGTCGGTGGCCACCAGCGCGCGGATCTCTCCGCTCTTGAAGCCGGCCAGCGCCTGGGTGCGTGCGCTCTGGCTCTTGTTGCCGTGCAGCGCCATCGCCTCGATGCCGTTCTTGGTCAGGAACTCGGCCACGTTGTTGGCGCCGAACTTGGTGCGGGTGAACACCAGCACCTGGCTCCACTTGTGCTCGTTGATGATGTGGGCGAGCAGCGCCTTCTTCTTGCCGCGGCCGACCGGGTGGATCACCTGCGTGATGCGCTGAACGGTGGTGTTGCGCGGCGTGACCTGGATGCTCTGCGGGTTCTTGAGCAGCGTGGCGGCGAGGTCGCGGATCTCGTCGCTGAAGGTGGCCGAGAACAGCAGGCTCTGCTTTTCCTTCGGCACCAGCGCGAGGATCTTCTTGACGTCATGGATGAAGCCCATGTCGAGCATGCGGTCGGCTTCGTCGAGCACCAGCATCTGCACCTGCGACAGGTCGAGCATGCCTTGCTGCTGCAGGTCGAGCAGGCGGCCGGGGGTGGCCACCAGGATGTCGACGCCGCTCTTGAGCTTGCTGATCTGCGGGTTCATGCCGACGCCGCCGAAGATCACGGTGGAAGTCAGCTGAAGGTATTTGCCGTAGGTACGAACGGATTCTTCGACCTGGGCCGCGAGTTCGCGCGTGGGGGTCAGCACCAGGGCACGGATGCCGGTGCCGCCGAACTTGTTGGTGGCGCTGCGGCTCATCGTGAGCTTGTGCAGCAGGGGGAGGGTGAAGGCAGCGGTCTTGCCGGTGCCGGTCTGGGCGCCGCCCAGCAGGTCATGGCCGTCGAGCACGGCCGGAATGGCCTGGGCCTGGATCGGCGTGGGGGTTTCATAGCCCTGCTCATGCACGGCCTTCAAGATGGCCGGGGCCAGCTTCAGTTCATCAAAGTTCATTGAGTTCAACAAGCGCCCTACACGGCGCAGTGGTATCCACCCGCTCGGGCGTCACATCGGACGACGAGCCAGTAAGGGCAGATGGGTCAGGAGTGGGAGCCTGAAAACCGTGTAAAGGTCTTCTTCGTCCCCGGCAGAGAGCCGGCGTTGCGGGCAACTGGACCCGGCAACAGGCGTTATTGTCTCATGAGTTGGGGTTGACCCTCATTCGAGGATGTTGCGTGGGGCCATCGCAGCGGGAGAGAGCTCAATCACGCGCATCGCCATCGCGATCGTTTCGGGCCGGTGCGCAATCGCGATGCGCGTCATCTGAAGCTTGCCGATCGCCTCGATGACCTCCTTTTCCTTGGGCACGTCGAGATGGCTCGTTGCCTCGTCGAGCAAGAGCAGGCTGGGCTGCCGATACAGCGCCCGCGCCAGCAGGATGCGCTGTTTCTGGCCGCCGGACAGGCTGCTGCCCATGTCCCCGACCAGCGTGTGATAGCCCATCGGCATGGCCAGGATCTCCGCATGGATCGCGGCAACGCTGGCGGCGCCCTGAACGCGTTTCAGGTCGATCGATTCGTCAAAGCCGGCGATGTTGTCCTGCAGACTGGCCGAGAAGAGCTGGTCGTCCTGCATCACCGCCCCGACCTGCCGCCGCCAATTGCTCACCCCAAGCCGACCGAGCGGCACGCCGTTGACGCGGACTGCACCTTCGGTGGGTTCCAAGAGCCCGAGGATGATCTTCGCCAGCGTGGACTTGCCGCAACCGGTCGCGCCGACGATGGCCACATGCTCGCCGGTGCGGATCTCGATGTTGACGTGCCGCAGCACCCACGGCGTTCCGCTCCCATAGCGGAAGCTGACGTCGTCGAGCACGATCCGAGCGCCTTCTGTCGCCTCCAACTGGACGATGGAGCCCTCCAACCGCTCCGGCTCGGCAAGCACGATGTCCGAAAGACGCTCGACGTGCAGCCGCAGCATCCTGACGGCCATCAGGTTGTCGATGAAGCGCTGCATCCGCGAGGAGAACTCGTCCTTGTACGAAACGAAAGCCATCAGCATGCCCACCGTGAGCGTGCCGCCGATGGCCATGGCCGCGCCCAGGCCCAGCACCGCGATGCTCTCCATCCCGAAGACCAGGCTGTAGCCGGCGCCGAAGGCCAGGGTCATCCTTTGCGTGCTCGTTCGGCGGTTGGTGGCCAGCGCGACCATGTTCAGCCAGCGCGCGACGCGCTGGTCTTCGAGGCCCGCGATCTTGATCGTCTGGACGGCGCGCAGGCTTTCGAGGAAATGCGTTTGCGCCCTGGCATCGTGCGTGAGCACCTCGTCGTTTGCGCGATGGAAGGCGCCGTGCGGCAGCACGCGGATCGCTGCGTAGAGCAGCACCGCGGCAACCACCACCGAGGCCAGCTTCACGCTATACAAAAGCATGACCAGCAACGTCACCAGCGCGAAAAGGCCGTCGAGCAGGATTTCGACCAGCTTGCCAGTGACGGCCTGCTGGATGCTCTGCATCGACTGGAAGCGCGACACCACGTCGCCGGTATGCCGCACTTCGAACCATTGCGCGGGCAGGTGCAGCAGATGTCCCATGATCCGCGCCGCCCACTGCACGCCGAACTGCACCGAGGCGACGATGCCGAGCCAGCCGCGGGCCGCTTCCAGGGCCACCTTGATCAGGGTGGTGAGCCCGAAGCCGATCACCAGCAGCCAAAGCAAATCGACATCGCCCGAGACGACCGCGCCGTCAACGATCCATTGCGTGAACAACGGCGCAACAAGCAGCACGACCTGCAGGCTGGCGGCCAGTATGAAGAGCTGGCCCAGGCTGCGCTTGAGCCCATGGAGCGGGCCCACCAATTGCCGCCATCCGATGGGCGGCTTGGGCGCGATGCGCTCGAACTCGGGCGCGGGCGTGAGTTCGAGGGCCACGCCGGTGAAATGAGGACCGGCCTCGGCGATCGTCATGCGGCGCTCGCCGGATGCCGGATCGTGAATGGTCAACCTGCCGCGTGCGCATCGGGTCAGAACGACGAAATGGCTCATGTTCCAGTGCAGGACGCAGGGGAGGGCGAGCTGGGACAGTTCGTTCAAGTCCAGACGCAGTGGCCGCGCTTGCAGGCCGATCGCTCTTGATAACGCGATGAGATCCGCGAGGCTCGAACCGCGCATGGAAATGGCAAACCGGGCTCTCAACTCGCTCATTTCGAAAGCCCGGCCGTGATGGGCGGCGACATAGCCTAGACAAGCCAACCCGCATTCTGTCGAGGTCGTTTGAAGATAGGTGGGCATGCGAGCTGGTGGAGGGAGGGGCCGCAGGGCGATTGCGTCATCAAATATCGATCAAATGGTGTGGGAAATTAGATCTATGCTTCAATATAAGGAAACAAGCAAGACCACGTCTTGCTTGTGATGGTTAGTTTAAAAAATAGCTAATCATTCCAGATGCAATGCTAAAAATTATGGCGACAGTGAATATTGGATTGATTTTGCCTATTTGATTCTCCGAGGTTACTATCTTCAATTTGTTGAGTATGATGGCAATCGAAACGATGAATATGCCAATCGCAATCAGAATTTTTGAGATTTCGCTCATGCTTGAGATGTTGCTCTGATTAACCTTGATCGCTTTCGAAAATGCCGTTATTTGCAAGCCCATCGCCAATCATGAGGCCGCCCATGTACGCAGCTAACCCGGCCCCTGCGGCGCCGACCCACCCAACAGGGGTCGCGGCGATCGCCACTGCCAAACCTACGCTGGCAATGCCCGTCCCGACTTGACCCCAATTCGCTGCTCCGCTGACCAATTCCATATCCGATATCGTTAATTCTCTCATTTTATTTTCCCTTGATGAATTTGATGAACTGAATGATTGATTCTGGGTAAATGAATTTATTCTATAATTCCTCCCTTTTTGTTTGGATGGATGACTCGGGAGATGGAGTTGTGGATGAATTTCGATCTCAGATCACTTTGGATGAGCCGGAGGCAAAAAACTGGGAATCAGAGAAGCGACGTCTCGTGCCACGAGTTCCTCCATTAGTGTTTGTGCCTTGTTGCAATGTGTCGGGCACGGCGACGATTCAGCGGTGGATATAGTTGCCTGCGAAAAAAGGGCGGTCATGTGTTTGCGGCTCGCTTCGTCCACCGAGATTGCGTGGCCGTTGACGCTGACTTTTGCGGATAGTCGTGTCGTCCTGTAAGCTGAGTTCAATCTGAACTCATTTCGCGACGTGGTCGGTCTCGGTCGGCCAAACGTTTCGATGCAAAACCTTGAAACCACCCGCTCGCCGGCGATGACTTCCTGCTTGAAGGCATCGAGGAACGACTCCGTTTGCAAGAGTTCCTGCGCCGCCTTTGCGGCCCGCTCAAGGCTGGCCACGTCGTTGATCTCGGCCTTGAGTGATCTGCGCAAGTCAATGGCGGAAGGCAGCGTCTTGAAGCAGGACCATGCGATGTAGTCTGTGAACCGCATCGGGTGCACGCCGACGGCAATGTGGAATGTCTCTGCGCCCTCCAGCGGAATCGCCTCGTGCCACCAGCCGCGGGGAATGTAGAGAACGTCGCCGGCTTCCAGATATCCGTCGAACAGAGGCTCCCGAGTACATTCGTGCAGGTGCTCCTTGCTCTTCTGATGAGGCAATGGAAGAGGAAATGTGGGAGCGAAGACACGCCAGTGCTTGCGGCCGATAAGCTGCACCGCGAAAACGTCATGGGTATCCCAATGTTTGGCGAAGGTGCCCTTGCCGCCGAATGCGACATAGCCATTGGCGACTGCTCTTTCGCCAACGAATCGGGCGATTTCCATGGTGAGGTCGTGAACGGCTTCCGACTTCGCTTCCAAGCGGTTCAGCACCAGGGTCGCGCCATCGCGCAGCAACGCGTAGAAGATATCCTTGACGATCTTCGAACGTTGCGTCGTGAGATCCATGAATGTCTCTGTGTAGCGCTCAGCGGGAACGATTCCGTCCTTGAAGAGCAGAAGCGATCCGTCGTGGGGATCCCACGCGAACAGGGCGGTGTTGATGTCCTTCCAGGTCACGGGCGTGCAGGTCAATGCGCCCTTCCGGAAGAGGAATTTTCTCTCGTAGTAATCCTTGAGAAACTGCTCGCTCGATACGCCAAGATCCATCATTTTGTGAAACTCCCTGGTTGAAAGAGGTTGGCCTAGCCGATCCTGGAATCTGCTCGAAAAATTCCGACGATCCGGCCAGCAAGACAAGGAGCGCGATGAGGTGTTTCTGCATTGCCTTTCCCTCTAGTAGACGTACTTCTGCATTCTCATCAGCGGCTCCAGCACCCACTCAATCAAGCGCCTGCGTTCCTGCTCGATATCCGCTTCAAGCGCCATGCCCGGCATCAGCGGCACCGACTTGCCGTATGCGATGACGCTTTGCGAATCGAGCCGCACCGTCACCCGATACACGCCCTCCTGATGGGGCAGCGCGAGCGGAGGCATGGCGGTGAAGTCGCTGGGTTGCAGCGGACTGCGCGAGACTTCGGTGACCGTCCCGGTGTACTGGCCGAACTTTTGATAGGGATAGGCTTGGTAGCGAATGCGCACCGGCTGACCTGGCTCGACGAACCCCACCGCGCGCGAAGGGGCGAAGAGCTGGGCAACCAGTTCCGCGCCTTCGGGCAGCAGCGTGGCGAGCGCTTGGCTGCCCGCGGGTTGCCCGACCTGCGCCGTGATGGCGGTGACGATGCCGTCGAGGGGCGCGGTGACGGCGAGCCGATCACGCGTCTGTGCTTCGGCCGATTCCTGATCCAGGGCGGCGAGGACGCGTTCCAGTTCGCCGATCTGGTTATCGGTGCGCGTGGAGGTCTGGCTCAGTTCGCTTTGCACCGAGACGACGTTGTTTGTCAATTCGGCCTGTAGACGCTGCGCCGAGATCAGCTGCGCGCGCAGCATTTCGAGCTGGTCCTCTTTGTCCTGCAGCGCGACTTGTGAGATGAAGCGTTCGCGTTCCAGAACCCGATGGCGCTCGAGCATCCTTTCCGCCACCACGATGCGACGCGCGTGCAGGTCGATCTCCTGCTGGCTGCGTCGGCGTTGCTCCAGCAATGCTTCCAGCCTTCCGCGCAGGCCTTGCTTCGTCTGCTCGCGCAGGAGCTTTGCTGACTCCACGGCGCGCAGCAAGCTTGCGTGGCGCTGCGCCAGCGATTCGGCCTGTACATCTGAAAGCCGTGCGTGCCCTGGCATGTCGGCGGCTCGTCGCTCGTCGGCGAGTACGAACAGCACCTCACCGCGGCGCACGTGCTGGCCCTCTTCGACGTGTCTTCGGGTCACCACGCCGGGTGTCGTGGCAAGGATGCGTATGGCACCTTGCGTGGGCACCAGGAGCCCCGCAGCCGTGGCTCGCTTGGTATAGCTGCCGATCACGAGATAGCCGCAAATGACCAGTGCGATCAGCGCGCCCGTCAGAGCGAACGCCCAGCTTGGCCACGACCGCGCCAGCACAATGGGGCCGTGCAGGGCCCCGGCCCCCGCCTTCAGCGCTTCGGTACGGAACAGGCTCATCGCCTCACCGCTAAATTTCGAAGGTGCGTCAGCGGTTGGCGGGCGCTCAGCAGCCTGCTGGGGTGAGCAAACGGATGTTGCGGCTCCGAATACGGTCGCCGCAAGCGCTGCGAAAAATGTCCTGACCTCATGTTTCCCTTCCATGCTTTGGGAGGTTTGAGTTGCGGAACTCACTCTAGAGAGGTTCGCGTACTGCGCCTGCAGGATCGATCTGAAGTGTCGGTAGAAGCTCGGAGAACTTTGCTGGGAAATTTCTGAAAGTTTTCGAGCACGACGATGGGTCGCCGCCCTCAGGACGTGGGTCGACAAAACCGAGCCGCGCACCGCGATGCGTCAAACCCTTGCCTTGTTGATATGACCAGAAGGAGGTGTCGGTCTACTTCAATTCGGATCGCGACGGGACACGGCGCTGCGTGCGCGGCTCAGCGGGGTGATGCGCGTCGCGCACGGCGCCGGCGGGCGGCGTCGATAAAGCGAGCATGAACGAGGAAGAAGTCTTCATGGGTCCAACCTGAGTGAAGTCAGAGAGCTGGCTGGGTCGGCGCTGGTTGGCGCTGCCTGGCTGTGATGCGGTTCGAGCGGCGGCTGGTGCATTCAGCAACCGGCCTCCGAGATCTGCTGCACGACCAGCGACAGAGGCCTGGCGGACATCTGATCGCCGTGCATCGTCGACACGACGCTTCGATCGCGCCCAAGCGCTTGGACGATCCCCGCGAGATGCCGGCCGCCCAGGCGGCTCAGGCCGCAGGCGGCGTAGGCCTTGGCGGCTGCGGTCGCCCGCGTCGAGCCTGCCACCTGCAAGAAGACCGACTCGGCGTCGGACGCCTGCAACAGTCTTTCGAAAAGAAGGTCGGATGCAGAAAGCTGCCCCGCGAATCCGACGAGTCCCCGCAGAAAGTGCTCGCTGCGCTCCAGTTGCTGGATGTCCGCGGGCGCCGCCGGGTAGGGTGCAGCGTGGCCTGCAGAGGCAAGCGCCAGGAAAAGCGCGAATGCTGCGCGTGGTTTCGACGACGGCATGGCGGGCGGGCAGGTTGGAGATCCCCACTCTAGGGAGCCCCGCATCCCGTGTCTGCAGGACGAGTTTCAGGGCGGCAGCCGATGTTTCTGGTGCCGCGCGAGAAGCGTCGGCTGCCGAGCCGATGAAAATGCTGGCGGCATTGTTGAAGCCGCCGTTGCCAGCCCCAAATGAGGGCCTGAGTTAGACTCGGCAGGCATTTCGCGCCAGCGCGCAGCAGCAGCAAGCGCCTGTCACGCCGAAACTCCCTTCGATCCAGCGCACGGGCGAGGCGACCCCTCCCGATTGCCGAACCGGACTTGCGCGCCGGGTCGAGGCCGGTTTTCCCATCTTTCCAGCAGCCCATCACCGAGTAGAAATAGACATGGCCCAGTACGTCTACACCATGAACAAGGTCAGCAAGACCGTGCCGCCCAAGCGGCAGATCTTGAAGGACATTTCGCTGTCGTTCTTCCCCGGCGCCAAGATCGGCGTGCTGGGCCTGAACGGCTCTGGCAAGTCGTCGCTGCTCAAGATCATGGCCGGCATCGACAAGGAGATCGATGGCGAGGCGCTGCCGATGCCCGGTCTCACGATCGGCTACCTCGAGCAGGAACCCAAGCTCAATCCCGAGCACACGGTGCGCGAGTCGGTCGAGGAAGCGATGGGCGCGGTCTACAAGGCCAAGGCGCGGCTCGAAGAGGTGTATGTGGCCTACGGTGCCGAGGATGCCGATTTCGACGCGCTCGCCGCAGAGCAGGCCGAACTCGAAGCCATCATCGCGACCGCCGGCACCGACTCCGAGCACCAGCTCGAGATCGCAGCCGACGCGCTGCGCCTGCCGCCGTGGGACGCCAACATCGGCGTGCTGTCGGGCGGCGAGAAGCGCCGCGTCGCGCTGTGCCGCCTGCTGCTGAGCAAGCCCGACATGCTGCTGCTCGACGAACCGACCAACCACCTGGACGCCGAATCGGTCGAGTGGCTCGAAGTCTTCCTGCAGCGCTTCCCGGGCACCGTGGTGGCGATCACCCACGACCGCTACTTCCTCGACAACGCCGCCGAGTGGATCCTGGAGCTGGACCGCGGCCGCGGCATCCCATGGAAGGGCAACTACAGCACCTGGCTCGAGCAGAAGGGCGAGCGCCTGGCGCAGGAGCAAAAGGGCGAGGAAGCCCATGCCAAGGCCCTGAAGAAGGAACTCGAATGGTCGCGCCAGAACCCCAAGGCGCGCCAGGCCAAGAGCAAGTCGCGCCTGGCCCGCTTCGAGGAACTGAGCGATTTCGAATACCAGCGCCGCAACGAGACGCTGGAGATCTTCATCCCGGTCGCGGAGCGCCTGGGCAACCAGGTGTTCGAGTTCAAGAACGTCAGCAAGTCCTTCGGCGACCGCCTGCTGATCGACAACCTGAGCTTCGAGGTGCCCGCGGGCGCGATCGTCGGCATCATCGGCCCGAACGGCGCCGGCAAGTCGACGCTGTTCAAGCTGATCGCCGGCAAGGAGCAGCCCGACAGCGGCGAGGTGGTGGTCGGCCAGACGGTCAAGATGGCCTTCGTCGACCAGAACCGTGATGCGCTGGCCAACGAGAAGACGGTCTGGGAAGACATCTCGAACGGCCTCGACATCATCAATGTCGGCAAGTTCCAGATGGCCAGCCGGGCCTACGCCGGGCGCTTCAACTTCAACGGCGCGGACCAGCAGAAGAAGGTCGGCACGCTGTCGGGCGGTGAGCGCGGGCGGCTGCACCTGGCCAAGACCCTGATCGCGGGCGGCAACGTGCTGATGCTCGACGAACCGTCGAACGACCTCGACGTCGAAACCCTGCGGGCGCTGGAAGACGCGCTGCTCGAGTTCGCCGGCTCGGTGCTGGTGATCAGCCACGACCGCTGGTTCCTCGACCGGATCGCGACCCACATCCTGGCGGCCGAAGGCGACAGCCAGTGGACCTTCTTCAACGGCAACTACCAGGAGTACGAAGCCGACAAGAAGAAGCGCCTGGGCGAAGAAGGCGCCAAGCCGCATCGGATGCGCTTCAAGGCGCTAAAGTAGTCAGGCAAAAAGACCCGGGCGCGTCGCGGCGCCCGTCCGAAGGAGCGTGCAATGGCAGCAGCGACTCGGTACTTTCTTGCGACGGCCCTGGCCGCCCTGGCCGGTTGCGGGGGCGGCGGTGGGGGCGCCAGCGTCTCGGTCGCCGCCTTCGGTGTTAGCGCCATCGCGACGCCGACCCCGGCCCCGCCGGCCGGCAGCGTCGCCACGCCGCCTGCTCCACCCGCACCCGCACCTGCACCGCCCGCGGCGTCGACGATGTCGGTCAAGGTCACCGAGCTGGCGACCGGCCTCGACATCCCGTGGGGCCTGGCCTTCCTGCCCGATGGCCGGATGCTGATCACCCAGCGCGGCGGCCAGCTGCGGCTGCGCAATGCCGACGGTTCGCCGGTCAACGGCGGAGCCGACCAGGTCGCCGGCGTGCCGCCGGTCGCCGCGGTGGGGCAGGGCGGCTTGCTCGACATTGCGGTGGACCCGGACTTTGCGAGCAATCGCCGCATCTATTTCAGCTTCTCCGAGCGCGACGGATCGAATCCCGGTCTCAACGGCACTGCGGTCGCACGGGCCGAACTCGATGCGGCCAGCCGCAGCCTCGTCAACCTGACCGTCATCTACCGGCAGTCGCCCAAGGTCGACAGCACGGCGCATTTCGGGTCCCGGCTGGTGTTCGATCGCAACGGCTATCTGTTCGTGTCGTTGGGCGACCGCCTGCTCGACACCCAGCGCGGCTTCGCGCAAGACCTCTCGCGCGGCAACGGCAAGGTGGTGCGCATCACCACCGAGGGCGCGGCTGCACCGGGCAATCCTTTCGCCGCGACCCCCGGCGCGCAGCCCCACATCTGGAGCTATGGCCACCGCAACCCGCAAGGGGCGGCACTGCATCCCGTGACCGGCGAGCTCTGGACCAGCGAGCACGGCCCCCAAGGCGGCGACGAACTCAACCTGACCCTGGCCGGCCGAAACTGCGGCTGGCCCCTGATCAGCTACGGCCAGGAATACGGCACCCTCACGCAGGTCGGCGTCGGCACGGCGCAGGCCGGGCTCGAGCAGCCGCTCACCTACTGGGAAAAGAGCGACGGCTCGGCCTGGACCCCGGGCACGCCGAAGTCGTCGATCGCGCCGAGCGGCCTGGCTTTCTACACCGGCGACGCGCTGCCCGACTGGAAGGGCAATCTCTTCGTCGGCGCGCTGGCCGGCACCGCGCTGTGGCGGCTGACGCTGGACGGCAATGCCGTGATCGCCCGCGAACGGCTGCTGGCCGACCGTGGCGAACGCATCCGCGATGTGCGGCAGGGGCCCGACGGCTGGCTCTACCTGCTGACCGACAGCAGCAACGGCAAGCTGCTGCGGCTGCAGCGCCAGTGAACGTATCTTCAGTCGAAAGTTGTTGTTTTTACGTGTAACAGTTGATGACGTAAAATCCGCGCACTTTTTTAGTGCGAGCGGGATATCGGCATGGGTATGGGGATGGGGATGGAAATGGCGCGGCGTTGCCGCGGCCTGGTCTTGGTTTTTTTGGGGATTCTGGGGTTCGGCGGTCCGGCATTCGCAGTCACGGTGTCCCTCGCGGGCTTCGCGTACTCGGGCGACGCGCAGAGCATCCCGAGCCGCTTTCCGTATTCGCAGCGCTTCGCGGCCTCGCTCGGGGGGACGGGTGTCAATGACCTGATCCGCCAGGCGGTGGCGACGCAGCCGCCCCGGGCCTTCGAGCTCGACACCGTCAATCTGGCCGAGCTCAAGGGGCGCGACCAGTCGATCACGGTGGCGCTCGTGATGAGCGGCGAGACGGTCTCGACCGAGCAGTTCGGTGGCTACTCCAAGCTTTTCATCCAGCTGCGCGCGCAGGCGATGTTCTTCGACTTCAAGACGATGACCGTGCTGCGTGCCTATCCCTTCAGCGTGGCCTATGTGGACCTGCTGGACCACGCGCCGACCGAGGACGAGCTCGCCAGCCGCGTCCGCACGCTCTATCTTGGTGCGGGCACGACGCCCGGCATCGTCGCGCGCTTCGCCGATGCGCTGGGCCGCGCTTCGCTGCCGAGCCAGGTGCCGCGCTTCCTGCAGGTCTCCCAGGCCACGGTGAGCGACGAGGCGCGCAAGGCGCTGCCTGCCGCGCTCGCCGCCCAGCCCGGCGTGGCCGAGACCTGGGTCGCGGACATGCTGAGCGAAGCCATCTCGAGCCGCACCGGTGTGCCGATCCTTCCCTATGCGAAGGGCCATGCGATCGGCCAGGTGATGTCGATGCGCATCGCGGACGGTTCCGTGTACGAACTCAAGCTGCCGGAGCCCGACTACGCGATCGTGGTCGACGTGTCGCGCTTCGGTCGCTTCGAACACGCCAAGGTCGCCGCCGGCACGAGCTACATCTATGCCTCGAAGGTGCAGCTGAAGATCCACCAGCCGCTCTCCGGCCGCGTGTACCTCGAATCCGAATTCAAGAACGGCGAGGTCAAGACGGTTCCGTCCTCGCAGCAGACCGTGGACGATTTCCCGGCCTACAGCGACAGCCTGCGCGGCCTGTTCACCAAACTCTCGAACGTCCTCGCCGGCCCCGGCGACGCCTGGCTCAAGGATGCCGCGGCGAACAAGGACATCGACAAGCAAATCACGGCCACCAAAGAGGTACTCAATCTATGCAAGTAATCCGCAACGTCTTCCTGATGCTGCTCATGGCCGCGGCGGCCTTCACCGCGCAGGCGCAGGTCGCCAACGCGCGCGGCAAGGCTTCCGTGACCTACCAGGGCTCGGTGTTCGGCAGCAAGGCCTCGGCCGACGACAAGCAGAAGGCCTTGCGCGAAGCGCAGGTCAAGGCGGTCGAGTTCTACTACGCCGAGGCGGGGCAGGCGGAGTCGGCCAACTTCGATGCGATCCGCGATCGCGTGGCCGCCAATCTCGACAAGTTCATTCTCGAGACGACGGTGCTGGACGAACAGGACCAGACCGACAAGCACGTCTACACCGTCACCGTGCGCACCTCGATCAACGTGGCGCAACTGCGCAACGCGGTGAAGGCCGGCTCGGCGACGCAGGCCGTGGCGAAGGGCGACAAGTCGAAGCTGACCTTCCTGTTCGTCTCGCGCCAGGTCGACTCGGAGAAGAGCTTCGACGACCGCGTCTACCAGCGCGTCGATCGCGGCGTGAAGATCGACGCGAAGGGCTCCGACGATCGCAGCGGGGTCGAGGGCGAGTCGATCGGCAATGGCCGGATCGGCACCAATGCATCGGTCAAGCGTTCGACCTCGATCGAGGCCAAGCGCACCGACACGATCGAGACCGGCGGCAGCACGACGCGCAAGTCCAGCGAATCCACCTGGCGCATCTTCCCGAGCGCCAACCTCAACTCGGTGTTCACCGGTGTCTTCGCCTCGGCGGGCTTCAAGGTGCTCGAAGCCGCCTTCGTCGAGCCGTACACCAACGGCCTGCTGAAGATCAAGAACGTCGAGAACGACTACAAGAGCGGCAACGACCTCGACCCGGCCACGCTGCGCGATGTCGTGCGCGGGCTGCAAGCGGCCCAGGTGCCGTACCTCGCATTCGGCACGCTCGACGTCGGTCTCGCCGACACCGATCCCGCCAGCGGCCTGAAGCGCGTGGCCGTGACCGTCACCGGCAAGATCCTCGATCTCAGCAGCGGCATCCCCGAAAACCTGTCGACGGTCGGCCCGGTGCAGTACGCCGGCGTCGGCCCGACCGAAGCCGAAGCGCGCGGCAACGCCCTCAAGAAGGCCGCCGACAGCGCCGCGCGCGAACTCGTGAGCCAGGTCACCAACATCGGCCTGCGCTGATGCGCCGGTCTTTCTTCTTTCTTCCCTTTTCTTTCTCGAACGTCATGAAATTCAACGCCATCGCTCTTGCCTGCGTCCTCGTCTCGTCCTCGGCCTTCGCCCAGTTGTCCATGCCATCGATCGGTGGCCTGACCGGCGGCGGTTCGTCGTCGGCGCCCGCGGGCAACGAAGGCGCCCAGCAGGATCAATTGGTGCGCGCCTATGTCGCCGCCAACAAGGAGGTGCTGGTGGCCCAGTCGAAGATGGCCGAAGCCGTCGGCCTGAAGGAATCGGCGGCCAAGCTCAAGTCGACGGCGGATGCGCTCGGCGACGGCGCGACCAAGGGCAACCTGTCGGATGCCGACAAGATCCAGAGCGATTCGTCCAAGGAAATCAGCGAGCGCCTGAAGGACGGCAACCTCAAGATGGATGCCGAGTCGCAGTCGCTCTACGCCTCGGGCATGGCGTCCCTGGGCACCGGCGTAATCAAGTACATCGGCCTGCGCCCGCACATCACGAATTTCGCCAGCACGCTCAAGGCATCGCCGATGCTGGCCATGACCAAGCTGAGCTCGGGCGCCTACGTGGTGACGAACTTCCCGGGCAATGCCAAGAACGTCTACGACACGCTGAGCGTCTCGACGGCCTACGCGAAGAGCCACGACATCCCGGTGCCGACCGACGCCACCAAGGCGCTGGGCTCGTTCTGATCCCATGAAGCTCAACCGACTCGCACTGGCCGCGCTGGTGGCTCTTTCGGTCGCGGCCTGCGACAAGGCCAAGCCGCCCGAAGCCCCCGTGGCCGCCACACCGCCGGCCGCTCCGGCAGCGCCGGTGGCGCCGATGCCCGACGTGGGCAAGGTCGGCACCGTGACGGTCAACGCCAAGGGCGCCGGCGCGTCGGCGGCCGAAGCCGTCGATGAAGCCATCCGCATGGCGCTCAAGCAGGCCAACGGCCAGACCGTGGACCTGAGTTCCGAGCAGTTCAAGGTCACGCTGTCGCTGGCGCACGGCAAGGATGCGGAGGCGCTGCGCGCCAACGCGTTCGCCGAGCACATCGTGCAGAGCGCCGGCGGCGCCATCACGGGATTCAAGGTCAAGCAGCTCGACGGGCCGGACAGCCGCGGCTTCTACAAGGCCGATATCGACGCCGAGGTGGCCAAGTTCACGCCGGCGGCGGCCGACAGCAAGAAGCTGAAGATCGTGATCGCGCCGCTGCGCTTCGACACCGACGCGTTCGCGGTCGGCGGACGCAGCGTGCCGGCCGACAAGGTGGCCGAGGACCTGCGTCAGCAGATCCTCGCGGCACTGACCAACACCGGCCGGTTCACGGTGCTCGACCGCGACCTGGGCGGCGAGGTGGCACAGGAGCTCGACCTGATCTCGTCGGGTCAGGCGCCGCGCGCCGAGTTCGGCAAGCTGGGCCAGGCGATGAGCGCCGACGTGGTGTGGGTCGGCAAGATCAGTTCCTTTGCCTACAACCGCCACGCGCGCAAGCTGCAGACCAGCGACCGTGAGCTGGTGAGCTACTCGGGTGGCTGGGCCGTCTCGCAGAAGCTGGTGAACGTGGCGACGCGCCAGGTGATGCTGTCCGAGTCGCTGCGCGGCGAGGCGCCGAACGTGGCCGCCACGACGCTGGGCACCAGTGTCGACGGCGCCCAGGTGAGCGAGGGCATGCAGAACGACATCGCCAGCCGCATCGTCTCGGGCATCGTCTCGCGCACCTTCCCGGTGACCGTGATTTCGCGCGAGGGCGATGCCGTGGTGCTGAGCCAGGGCGGCCAGGCCGTTCGCGAAGGCGCGCGTTACCGGCTGGTCCACATGGGCAAGGAGATGTTCGACCCGCAGACCAACCAGTCGCTCGGTCGGGTCGAGTCCGACTGCTGCGAAGTCGTGATCGACCGCGTGACGCCCAGCATGGCGCAGGGCCGTCTCGAGCGCGTGCAGATGAATCTCGATGGCCTGCAGCCCGGTGCGCTTCAACTGCGCGGGGTGGTGTCGGCGCGCGTTGCCGCGGCGACGGGCAGCTCGGCTCAAACTGATGCGCCGACGGTCAAGCCGAAGCAGGCCGCGCCGCGGGCCGCGACTGCGCCTGCCGCGGCGAAAGCGCCCGCCGTCGACGACAAGTGGTGAGTGGGTGAGTTGCCGGCCCTCGGGACATCGCCCGAGGGTCAGGCAGCTTCCGAAGCGAAAGGCCGTCCTCGTTGGGCGTCGCCCGGCGCGCTCGCCAGCACCCGCTTGCGGACCGTGTGGATGTTGTTGCGCAGCGCATAGAGCTCGTCGGCATACGAGAGCGGCACCGCGACCTTGTTGACCACGCGGTCGAGCTCGGCCAGTTCCTTGAGCAGCGCGTCGGCGTCGCCCGTGCGGGCGTCGAGCTTGTGCTCGACCTCGCGCAGCCGCGCGTACCAGCGGAACACGCGGCGCCGCACCCGGAACTGGTAGAGCGGCGGCACCACGCGCGACAGCGGCAGCATCAGCACCAGCAAGCCGCCCAGCACCAGCCACATGCGCTCCACCAGGTTGCTGGCCCAGAAGGGCAGGTAGCGCTGCCAGAACGGCGGCGTGCCGTTGATCGCGCGGTCGCCCTCGGGGCTCACCGGCAGTTCGCTGGTGCGCGTGTTGGGGAAGTCGCGCGCCCGGTTGAACCAGCCGGCGCCGCCGTGCAGGGTCTGGGCGGTCTGCGCGAACAGCTGGCGCAGCGCCGGATGGGTTTCCTCGCGCGACAGCAGCGAGGTGGTGGCGGCGAGCAGCGAGACGTCGTGCGAAGGCAGGTCGGCGGCCAGGTCGACCACGCCGCGCGGCAGGGTCACGGGCTGCAGGAAGGCGAAGCGCCGCGAGTAGGCGTCGCTCTGGGCGAAGTCCATCAGCTGGATGTCGGGCGCGCGCAGCAGCTTCTGGACCAGCGGCGACTGCGGGGCCGAGGCCAGCACGACGACGTCGAGCAGGCCGGCCTGCAGCGCCTCGGTGGCGGGGGACTGCTCGAGGTTCGACAGGTCCAGCGTGGCCGGGTCCATGTGGTTGGCGCGGAACATCCGGTCCATGATGTCGGGCACGCCGCTGCCGGGCTTGTCGACGTTGATGCGCAGGTCCTTGAACTGCGTCAGCGAGGTCAGGGTGCCGGTCTTGCGGTCGATGCGCTTCGCCGCATCGGTGCGGTAGAAGAACCACAGCGGCTCGAAGAACAGGCTGCCGAGCGAGGTCAGTCCGCCTTGCTCGTCCTTCACCGGGTCGGCGCTGCCGCCGCGCACGAAGGCGACGTCGGCCCCGTCGCTGCGCAGCAGTTCCAGGTTGTCGAGCGAGCCGTCGGTGGGCTTGAGCTCGACCTCGATGCCATTGGCCTTGAGCGCCTCCGCATAGCGCTGGCCGAATCCGGCGTAGGCGCTGCCCGCAGGCCCGGTGGCGAGCACCACGCGCTGGGGCGGCTGCGGCTGCAGCCACCAGTAGGCGGCGGCCAGCAGGGCGATGACGAGGAAGATGACGGGCCCGGCGGAGGCGATCAGGTCGCGGATCGACAGCAGGAACAGGCGGATGGCTTGGGGCATGCGGCGGCAGGTTGGAAACGGGGCTCGTGAACGCCGCGGGCGCGGCAGCGGCATTTTCTTTGCTTTCCGGGGCGGGATGGTTACAAAGCGCGTGAAAAACGCGCGTGGGCCACTTGCTTAGCAAGGCTTCGGAGACGCGTCAATCCATCCGCCGGGTTATTGATGCACCGGCTGGACGCGTGCCCAATGCATGGACCGAAGCTCTCGCGCTCGCCGGACCATGAAGAACCTCAAGACCCACCTGCTGTCCACGGCCAAGCTGCTGCTGGCCCTGCTCGCGATCGCCGCGCTGCTGCTGATCGCCGGGCGCGACCTGTTCACGCTCATCTCGCCGGTGAAGCTGCTGCTGTACTCGGGGCTGGGCGCGCTGCTGCTGATCGGCGTCGTGTCGGTGCAGGCCGCGGCGCTTCGGACCCTGTCTTCCGCCGGGTGCGCTCAGGGCAGGTCCGCGGCCGCCGGGAAATAGCTCTCGCCGATGCGCAGCGAGCGCGCGGCCCGCACCGCGCGCACGGTCGCCAGTGCCACGACTTCGGCCGCCATCGTGCTGAGCACCGTCATCCCCGGGGCGTCATCGCCCTCGAGCGGCACGCGGCCGGTGGCCAGCGCAAACAGCGTATCGCCGTCGCTCATCGTGTGGACCGGATTGATCGCGCGCGCCAGGCCGTCATGGGCGACGGTGGCGAGCCGGTTGGCCTGCACCTTGGTCAGCACCGCGTCGGTCGCGACCACGCCCAGCGTGGTGTTGGTGCCGGCCAGCAGCGGCTTCGGCAGTTCGCCTCGCAGCAGGGCGCGGCGGGTGTCGAGCAGTGCGCTGCCGTCCTCGGTGCGCGCGCCAGCGACGACCTGCGCGGTGTCCGGGTCGATCACGTCGCCGAGCGCGTTGCAGGCGATCAACGCGCCGACCGTGACGCCCTTGACGGTGACCGACGCGGTGCCGATGCCGCCTTTCATCGCCCGATCGACGCCGAACAGCTTGCCGACCAGCGCGCCGCTGCCGGCGCCCACGTTGCCTTCGGCCGGCGCCGCCCGCGATGCCGCCTCGCAGGCGGCATAGCCGGCGTCGGCGTCGGGCCGGATGCGCGCATCGCCGACCGGCAGATCGAACAGCACGGCGGCCGGAATGATCGGCAGGGTGCCGAAGCGCACGTCGAGGCCGATGCCCCGCTCTTCCAGCCAGCGCATGGCGCCGTCGGCGGCGGCCAGCCCCCAGCCGCTGCCGCCCGCGAGCATCACGCCGTGGACCTGCTGGACCAGGTTGCCCGGCGCAAGCAGGTCGGTCTCGCGGGTGCCGGGCGCCGCACCCCGCACGTCCACGCCCGCGACCGCGCCGTCGCGCGCGAGGATGACGGTGCAGCCGGTGGGCCGGCGGGGGTCGGAATAGTGGCCGACCTCGATGCCGGCGACGTCGGTGATGGCGCTGGGCGCCGCGAGTGAAGATTGATCAGACATCGGCTGCGATTATCGGGCGCGCCGCGCGGCTTGCCGAACCCGGGCGCCGCTGCGATGATTCAAACCCTGAAGTCACTTGAAGGTCATCCGATGACGACTGCGAATTTCTCCGGAACGCCGGCTTACCGCATCGGCGATGCGGCGGCGCGCAGCGGCGTGACCGCGGCCAACATCCGCTACTACGAGAAGGAAGGGCTGATCGCCCCGCCGGGCCGGGGCGACAACAGCTACCGCTTCTACAGCGACGGCGACGTGCACCGCCTGCGCTTCATTCGCCTTTGCCGCGCGATGGACATGTCGCTCGACGAGGTGCGCACGCTGCTGGGGCTCGACCTGCGCAGCAAGGCCGATTGCGATGCGGCCTGCGTCGCGCTCGACGCCCACCTGGGCCACGTGCGCGAACGGCTGCGCGAACTGCGCTCGCTCGAGAAGGATCTGATCGCGCTGCGCGACTGCTGCGACGGCACCGACGCGATGTGCCACATCATCGAGACGCTGCATGCGCGCGCCGATCACCAGCCCGCGGCACCCCCCCAGCGGGCACGCGCCGCGCGCCACGTCTGAAACTCAACGCCCCGGTTTGGCCGGCAGCGGGACCCCGCGCTCGCCGAGCAGGTCGCGCAGGATCGCCGGGTCGTCCGTGATGATCCCGTCCACGCCCCAGTCCAGCAGGCGCGTCATGTCGGCGCGCTGGTTCACGGTCCAGGGCAGCACGGCCAGGCCGAGCGCATGGGCTTCCTGCACCAGCGCCGGCGTGAGCTCGCCGTAGGCCGGCGACCAGATCACCGGACCGCCGCCGTCGCCGGCCGCGGCCTTCACGAGCTTCGGCGCCGAACCGAAATCCTCGATCCTCAAGCCCGCGGTCCAGCGGCTGTCCTTGAGCGTCCGGGCGCTCGTCAGATAGGCGCGCGGCAGCCCCGGCGCGTCGCGGCCGACGAGGGCCAGAGAGCGCCAGTCGAAGCTCTGGACCGTCACGCGCTGCGCCATGCCGGCCTTGTCGATCTCGGCCAGCAGGGCGCGGACCATCTGTTCGGGGGATGCGGTTTCTTCCGGGCGGCCCGGGTCCAGCTTGGTCTCGATGTTGAAGCGGACCGCGGTCGCGCCCAGTTGATTGACGCGCGCGAACAGCGCGGCGAGTGTCGGAATGCGTTCGCCATCGGCCCAGAGTTGCTTGGGGAAGGGCTTGCCGTAGCTGCTCGCGGGATCGATCCGGCCGACGTCGTAGGTCTGCAACTGCGCCAGCGTCATCGAGCGGATGGACGGTCCCTTGGCCTTGAGAAAGTCGCCGCGGGCATCGCGCGTATGGTCGGGGTTCAGCACCGTGTCGTGCGAGATGACCACCATGTTGTCGGCGCTCAGGCCGATGTCGAGTTCGAGCGTCGTGACACCGATCTCGATCGCGTGGGAAAACGCGCTCAGCGTGTTCTCGGGCGCCAGCGCGCGGCCGCCGCGGTGCGCCTGCAGGTCGACATTGCGTGGCGTGGCAGCGGGGGGCGCTGCGCACCCGGCGATCAACATGGCGGAAGAGACGAGGCCGAGTGCGAAGCGGCGCGAAGTGCGAGTCAGCCCAGCCAGGAGGAGAGCAAGAGATACCGCGGAACCGGCTTTGCCGGGCCGCTGGTATCGCCCCCTCGAGGGGGAGGCGCCGCAGGCGCTTCGGGGGGGAGTCATTTCAGTACCACCGTGATGCCGTCGTCCTGCACCGTGATGTCGCCGATCTCGTAGGTCTTGCGCCCGACGGTGAGTTCTTCGGGTTTGAAGGTGCGCAGCGGCTGGTCGCGCAGCAGCTCCTGGGCGACCACCGCGCCGATCTGCTGCAGCCGCTCGGCATCGCGGCCGGTCAGGCCCTGCAGCTCGATCCGGTCGGCCTGCGGCCGGTCGAGCCGCACGGCACGCGCAGCGGGGTCGTACTTGAGTGCGCTGCTCACCGAGACGAGGCCCTCCACCGAGGGCGGCCGCAGCAGCGGGCTGGCGATCGAGAGCACCGCGGTGATCGCCGCCCGGTTGTTGCGGGCGTCGAGCGACAGCTGCGGGTCGCGCAGCGCCACCGTGAAGATCTCGGCATAGCGCTGCTGAACCGGGAAGCGCTTGGCTACCTGCGCTTGCAATTCCTCGCGGCTGGCGGTGTATTCGCTGGTGAAGAAATTGAAGCCGGCCAGCGCGGCGAGCGGGGCGGGAAGGGCCACGGCGCCCAACAAGGTGCGCAGCAGCCGTCGACGGGAGGAAAGCGGGCGGAGTGGCATACGGCTCGGAGCTTGCCACAGGCCGGGGGTTCCCCGGCCGCGAAACCTCAATCGTGCAACGATGAAAGAAACTGTTGCAGCTCCGGGGTGCGCGGATTTCCGAACAACGCCGCGGGCGGCCCCATCTCGTGCACCCGACCCTGGTGCATGAAGATCACGCGGTCGCTGACCTTGCGGGCGAAACTCATCTCGTGCGTCACCATCAGGAGGGTCATGCCCTCGACCGCGAGCGATTCCACCACCCGTAGCACTTCGCCCACGAGTTCGGGGTCGAGCGCGGAAGTGATCTCGTCGCACAGCAGCACCGCCGGCTCCATCGCCAGCGCGCGGGCAATCGCCACGCGCTGCTGCTGGCCGCCCGAGAGCTGGTCCGGCATGGCATCGAATTTCTCGGCCAGGCCGACGCGGGCGAGCAGCTTGCGCGCCTGCGAGGCGGCCTCGATGCGGCTGCGCTTCTTGACCAGCGTCGGCGCCAGCATCACGTTGCGCCCGACCGTCAGGTGAGGGAACAGGTTGAAGCTCTGGAAGATCATGCCCACGTGCTGGCGCAGCTCGCGCATGGCCATCGCGCTCTCGTGCAGCAGCGGCTTGCCGTCGACCGTGAGCGAGCCTTCCTGGAACACCTCGAGGCCGTTGATGCAGCGCAGGAGCGTGCTCTTGCCCGAGCCGCTCTTGCCGATGATGGCGATCACCTCGCCGCGCCGGACCTCGAGGTCGATGCCCTTGAGCACCTCGTTGCTGCCGTAGGACTTGCGCAGCGCGGTGATGCGCACGATGGGTGCGGCGGACGGCCGGGCCGCGGGTTCGGCTTCGGATGCGGATGCGGATGCGGGGGCTTCAGCGACGAACGACATGGATCTTCCTCTCGAGGTTCCTGGCGTACAGGCTCACGGGAAAGCACAGCACGAAATAGAGCAGGGCGACGCAGCTGAACACCACGAAGGGCTTGAAGGTCGCGTTGGAGATCATGCTGCCGGCCTTGGTGAGCTCGATGAAGCCGATCACCGAGGCCAGCGCGGTGCCCTTGATCACCTGCACCAGGAAGCCGACCGTGGGCGCCACCGCGATGCGCGTGGCCTGCGGCAGGATCACGTGGCGCATCTGCTCGCGAAAGCTCAGCGCCAGGCTGCCCGAAGCCTCCCACTGGCCCTTCGGGATCGAGGCCACGCAGCCGCGCCAGATCTCGGCGAGAAAGGCGCTGGTGTAGAGCGTGAGCGCCACCGAGGCCGCGGTCCAGGCCGAGACGTCGATGCCGAGCAGCGCGATGCCGAAGTAGGCCAGGAACAGCTGCATCAGCAGCGGCGTGCCCTGGAACACCTGCACGTAGAGGCCGATGAGCCGATCGACGACAGGCCCGCCCGACAGCCGCGCGAACAGCAGCAGGCCGCCGACCACGCCGCCGCCGACGAAGGCGATCAGCGACAGCGCCACCGTCCAGCGCAGCGCCAGCAGCAGGTTGCGCAGGATGTCCCAGAGCGAAAAGTCCGACATGAGCGATTCACTTTCCGAAGAAGTACTTGGGACCGGCCCAGTTCAACAGGCGGCGTGCACCCACCGACAGCGCCAGGTAGATCACGGTCGCCACGATGAAGGCCTCGAAGGCGCGGAAGTTGCGGCTCTGGATCAGGTTGGCGGCGTAGCTCAGTTCCTCGGTCGAGATCTGGCTGCAGACCGCCGAACCCAGCATCACGATGATGATCTGGCTCACCATCGCGGGCCAGACCTTCTTCATCGCCGGCGGCAGCACCACCCGCGTGAACACCTGCACCTTGTCGAGCGCCAGGCTCACCGCGGCCTCGATCTGGCCGCGCGGCGTGGCCTCGATGCCGGCGCGGATGATCTCGGTCGAGTAGGCGCCGAGGTTCAGCACCATCGCGATCACCGAGGCCACCTCGGGCGACAGCTTGAAGCCCGCGGCCGGCAGGCCGAAGAAGATGAAGAACAGCTGCACGATGAAGGGCGTGTTGCGGATCAGCTCCACATAGCTGCCGACCACCCAGCGCAGCCAGGTGGGGCCGCTGGCGCGGGCCCAGGCACAGCCCACGCCCACCGCCATGCCGATCACGGTCGCGATCGCCGTGAGCGCCAGCGTCCACAGCACGCCCCTGACGAGCAGGGGCCATTGGCCGAGGACGGCGCCGAAGTCGAATTCGATGCCCATGGCCTAGTCCGCCGCCGGGCCGCCCCAAGGCGGACTGCACCCCCTCGGGGGGCGTTGAATACACGAAGTGACGAGCATGGGGCCTCGTCCTTTCAGACCGGCAGGTCGCCGGCCGGGCGGCCGAGCCATTTCTTCGCCATCGCGTCGAGCGTGCCGTCCTTCTTGGCGTTGGCGATGATCTCGTTGACCTTGGCCTTCAGCGGCTCCTCGCCCTTGGCGATGCCGATGAAGCAGGGACTGTCCTTGAGCAGCAGCTTGTACTCGGCGCCGAGCTGCGGGTTCTTCTGCATCATGTCGCCGGCGACCGCGGCGCTGGTGGCCAGGGTCTGGGTCTGGCCGGCCACGAAGGCCGCGATGGTGGCGTTGTTGTCCTCGAAGCGCTTGTACTCGAGGCTGGCCGGCGCGACCTTGGCGAGTTCCTGGTCCTCCATCGCGCCGCGCGTCACGGCGACCGTCTTGCCGCCCATGTCGGCGAAGCTCTTGACGTTGAGGCTCCTGGCTGCGTAGACCGCCTGGAAGAAGGGCGCATAGGCGGCCGAGAAGTCGATCACCTTCTCGCGCTCTGCGTTCTTGCCGAGCGTGGAGATCACGAGGTCGGCCTTGCGGGTCTGGAGGTAGGGGATGCGGTTGGCGCTGGTCACCGCCACCAGTTCCACCTTGACGCCGAGCTTGCCCGCGATCAGCTGCGCCATCTCGACGTCGAGACCCTGCGGCGTCATGGTCTTGTCGACCGATCCGTAGGGCGGGTAGTCGGTCGGTACCGCGATCTTGATGAGCTTTGCCTTCAGCACGTGGTCGAGTGCGGTCTGGGCGTGCGAGACGCCGGTGGCGAGCAGTGCGGCCGCGGCGAGGGCGAGCGCGATGCCGCGCTGGGAATGCTTCATGACAGGGCTCCTGGGTAGGTCGATGAATCGTCGGGTGAAGGAACGGCCGTGGCCGCCTTGCGTCTCCTTCGAAGGAGCCGGTATGCAAGAGGTGTGCCTCGCTCTGGTGACACCCAAAAAAAAAGGCCCGCACGAGGCGGGCCGAACCTTGATTGCACTTGCAGCAATAACTAGCAACCCGATTTTCGCGCGGTCCGGCCCTTTCGGGTGTAAAAAATTCACATGCCTTCGGCTACAAACCCATGAACTCCGAGATCCTCCGCACCACGGATCTCGAGGCCGGCCTCGACAGGAGCGTCGGAGGGAGTGGCGGGGCCCGGCGGGCAGCCAGCGACTCCAGCGTTTCGGCAACCCTGATCGAAGCGCCGTCGCCCCGCCGCCTCCAGGCCCTGGCGATCTGAACCAGTTCTGCGGGGCTCAGCGGCCGCGGGAGGCGCTCCTCGGCGGTGGGCAGGCCCTGCCTGCGTGCAGACGCTTCGGGCAGCAACCGGGGCCGCCGGCGTCCAAAGAGACCGTCGGGCGCGGGGTCGGGCCGCCGGGAAAAATGCAAGGACTCCATGTAACCCATTTTTACTACTGATTGCGCGTGATGGAAGCGCACTAAAGGTGTAGGCCTTGATCAGATATCGGCCAGCACGGGGGCCAGCAGCTTCGCTGCTCCCTCGAGAAGCGCGAACTCCTCGTCGGACAGAGGCAGTGGCGCGGGGTCGAAATGGCTCAGCGTGCCCCACAGGTCACCGGCCAGGGAGAGCAAGGGGACGCTGTGATAGGAGACGACCACCTCCCGGTAAGCGTGGCCTTCCAGCCTCGCGTCGGCGGACGAGTCGTCGGTGCGGAAGGCTTCATCGCGCAGGACGAACTGGCAATAGCTCTTGTCGAAGGGCACCGCGGCGAGGAATTCGGGCCTCATCTTGCCCTCTTTGTCGTGCAGCAGGACATTCCTCAGCACCGGACCGGCAAAGCGATAGACCGCGGTGTACCGATGGGGGACGCCGGCATTGAGGTAGGCCAGGGCCTGCAACGGCCCCTCGGCATCGAGGACGGCAGAGAACGCCTGCAGGTCGCGAGCCATGGCCATGCCGCGTCGTTGCGCGGGTGCTACCTCGCCTCGATCGACGCCAGGGACTGCCGGCTGTTTTCCGCCAGGAAGTCGGGCGCCGCGCCCAGCAACCCGGCGGCCTCTTCGACCATGCGGCGGATCAACTCGCCGGCGCGCGGGACGTCGTGGATCAGGCCGGATGCCTCGCCCGCGATCACGGCGGCCGTGTCGAAGTCGCCCGAGGCTCTTGCTGCGGCGTATCGCTCGCCTTCCGTGCCCAGCGCACGCATCAGGTCGACTTCCCGCCCGGCCCAGCGCCGCAGGTGATCGTTGTGCAGGCATCGGCCCGTGAACGGCGCCGGCCAGACGTTGCGGCGCGAGATGTCGAAGACGATGCTGCGCAGGCTGTCATCGCCGCTTGCCTCGACGATGCGGCGCTTGGCGGCGTCGAAGCCGGCCGCCTCTACCGTGGCATAGAAGCGCGTGCCGAGGGCCACGCCGCTGGCGCCGAGCATCAGGGCGGCCGCCAGGCCGCGCCCGTCGGCGATGCCGCCGGCCGCCACCACCGGCACCTCCGGTCCCGCGAGGTCCACCAGCGCCGGCACCAGCGCCAGGCTGCCGCGGCTGACGCCATGGCCGCCGGCCTCGGCACCCTGGGCCACCAGGATGTCGGCGCCTGCGTCCAGCGCCTGGCGGGCCATCGCCTCGGTCTGCACCTGGCACACCAGCTTCGCGCCCGCGGCCTTGATGCGTGGCGCGAACGGCGCCGGGTCTCCGAACGACAGCCAGACGGCGCTCGGGCCCTGTTCGAGCGCGATGTCCAGCAGACGGGGCTGGCGCGCCAGGCTCCAGGTGATGAAGCCGACGCCGAACGGGCGGTTGGTCTTTCTGGCCGCGGGCACGAGTGCGGCGAGTTCGCGCCGCAGCCATCCTTCCTCGCCGTAGCCTCCTCCCAGGAAGCCATAGCCGCCGGCGCGGATGACGGCCGCCGCCAGCGGCGCATCGGCCACCAGGTCCATGGCGGCCAACAGGACGGGGTGCTCGATGTCGAGCAGGCGCGTGACTGCAGTCTGGAGTTGCATGCGAACTTCCCTCGGATGGAAGCCCTCAGCTTAGTGGCCGGATCGCGTTTCTGGAAGCGAGCGACCGAAGCGCGGGATGCCTGCCATCCCCAATCCGGGGGAGGTCGCCGGCTGCGCGACTCAGTCCATCTTGGCGCCCGAAGCCTTCACCGCCTTGTCCCAGCGCGGCGTTTCGGCCGCCAGGAACCGGGCGAAATCCTCGCTGCCGAGGAAGGCCGGGTCCGCACCCTGGCTCACCATGCGCTCGCGCACCTCGGGGCTGGTCAGCACCTGCCTGAACGCGTCACTGAGCTTGGCGACCACCTCCTTGGGCGTGCCCGCGGGCGCCAGGAAGCCGTAGAAGCCGACCACCTCGAAGCCCTTGATGCCGGCCTCGATCACGGTCGGCACGTCGGGCAGCGCCGGGTTGCGCGCCGCGCTGGTCACGGCCAGCGCGCGCACCTTGCCCTGCTTGTGGTAGTTGGCCGCCTGCGGGATCGACTCGGCCATGAACTGCACCTGGCCGCCCATCAGGTCGGTGAAGGCCGGCGCGCTGCCGCGGTAGGGGATGTGGACCATGAAGAGGCCGGTGGCGCTCTTGAACATCTCGGGCACCAGGTGGCTGATGCCGCCGTTGCCGGCCGAGCCGTAGTTGATCTGGCCCGGGCGCGCGCGGGCGTAGTCGATGAACTGGCGCAGGTCGTTCACCGGAAGCTTGGGCGTCACCAGCAGCGCGAGCGGTTGCATCGCGGTGCGTGCGATCGGCGTGAAGTCCCGCAGCGTGTTGTAGGGCAGCTTGGCGTACAGCGCGCCATTGATCACCGCCACGCCGGTGTTCGCCAGCATCAGCGTGTAGCCGTCGGGCGCGCTCTTGGCCACCGCCTCGGCGCCGACCGAGCCGCCGGCGCCCGGCTTGTAGTCGACGATCACGGGCTGGCCCAGCACCGCCTGCAGCCGCTCGGTGAGCAGGCGTGCGTGCTGGTCGAGCGGACCGCCGGCCGGGAAGCCGATGACGACCTTGATGGGCTTGTCGGGAAAGGCTGCCAGGGCGGCGGCCGAGGCCGTCAGCCACAGCAGCGCGGCGATGCCTTTGCGGGCGATGTTCATGGGTGTCTCCTCGTTGCGAGGGGATCATAAACAGCGCCGCTGCCGCTGCCGCGGCCGGGCTTCAGGACTTGAGCGTCGCCTTGAAGGTGATCTCCGGCACGCTGGCCAGCGCCTTCGACAGCGGACAGCCTTCCTTGGCGCCGGTCGCGAGCTGCTGGAACTTCGCCTCGTCGATGCCCGGCACCACGGCCTCGAGTTCGAGCTGGATGCGGTCGATCCTGAAGCCCGGACCGTCCTTGGCCAGGCGCACGGCCGCCCGGGTGTCGATCGAGGTT
The DNA here is from genome assembly GCF_056403395.1 of Variovorax sp. P2_H12. NCBI lineage: Bacteria > Pseudomonadati > Pseudomonadota > Betaproteobacteria > Burkholderiales > Comamonadaceae > Variovorax > Variovorax sp. P2_H12. Next base: position 197,422 of record NZ_JBFUFO010000009.1, read on the forward strand.
GCCGTGAGGCCGGCGCCTTCGAGTGCGAAGGCGAAGGCCATCGTCAGGCAGCCGGCGTGCGCCGCGCCCAGGATCTCCTCGGGGTTGGTGCCGCGCTTGTCGTCCTCGAAGCGGCTCGCGAAGCCGTAGGGGAAATCCTTCAGCGCACCGGTCTCGGTGCTGATCAGGCCCTTGCCGGTCTTGCCGGCGCCTTCCCAATGAACGCTTGCGTGCTTGTCTGCGGCCATGGAAGCTCCTTTTCGAATGGGTTGAGAGGCTGACCTTTTACGGCAGATCGCGCGCCGCGTCTGTCGGTCGATGGCGGTAGTCGCGCCGGCCCCGTGGCCGAAGTCGCTCAGGTGACGCGCGTCGGGGCTTCCCCGATGCGGCAAGGTCACGGAGCATCGTAGGCTCGCACGCACTTAGGAGACTGTATGGATCGCCCGCATTACAAGTTCTGGCCCCAGCGCCTGCCCCGTTCGATCACCGTGCCGGCGACCTCGCTGTGGCACAACCTGGCGGTCAACGCCGCGCGCTATCCCGCCAAGCCCGCGCTGGTCTTCTTCGGCAGCGAGATCAGCTACGCCGAGTTCTCGGCGCAGGCCGAGCGGCTCGCCGGCACCCTGCATGCCCTGGGCGTGCGGCGCGGCGACCGCGTGATCCTCGACATGCAGAACTGCCCGCAGCTGGTGATCGCCCATTTCGCGATCCTGCGCGCCAATGCGGTCGTGGTGCCGGTCAATCCGATGAACCGTGCCGAGGAGCTCAAGCACTACATCACCGACCCCGACGCGAAGTTCGCGATCACCACCGGCGACCTGGCGCCCGAGCTGGCCAAGGCCAGCAATGCGCTGGAGCCCAAGGATCGCCTGGCGCACATGATCGTCACCCAGTTCACCGATGCCTTCGACCCCGAAGTCACGGGCGACGAGGCGCCGGCGCCGGCCTGGCGCGACTGGCTGCTGACCCGGCATCCCGTGCCGGCCCTGGAAGGCGGCGCGGTCATGACCTGGACCGATGCGCTGGGCGCCGGCCATGCGCCGCCCGACCACGTCGTGGGCGCCGGCGACATGGCGCTGCTGCCCTACACCAGCGGCACCACCGGCCTGCCCAAGGGCTGCGTCCACCACCATTCGAGCCTGATGCACAACGCCTGCGCCAGCCAGCTGTGGGGCCTGGGCTCGGCCGAGGTGGTGGTCCTGGCCGTGGTGCCGATGTTCCACATCACCGGCGTGGTCAGCATGATGCACACGACGGTGCTGGTCGGCGGCACGCTGGTCATCATGCCGCGCTGGGACCGCGACGTGGCCGGGCGCCTGATCTCGCGCCGCAAGGTCACGAGCTGGACCAACATCCCGACCATGGTCATCGACCTGATGGCCAGCCCCAATTTCGCCAGCTACGACCTGAGCAGTCTGAGCTACATCGGCGGCGGCGGGGCCGCGATGCCGCAGGCCGTGGCGCAGCGCCTGTTCGAGCAGTTCGGCCTCAAATACCAGGAAGGCTATGGCCTGACCGAGACCGCCGCGCCCTCGCACGCCAATCCCTTCGAGAACCCCAAGCAGCAGTGCCTGGGCATCCCCTACATGAGCACCGATGCGCGCGTGGTCGACCCCGACACGCTGATCGAGATGCCGGTCGGCGAATCGGGCGAGATCATCATCCACGGGCCCGAGGTGTTCCAGGGCTACTGGAAGCGGCCCGACGCCACGGCGGCGGCCTTCGTCGAATTCGAGGGCAAGCGCTTCTTCCGCTCCGGCGACATGGGCCGCATGGACGAGGACGGCTACTTCTTCATGACCGATCGCCTCAAGCGCATGATCAACGCGAGCGGCTTCAAGGTCTGGCCGGCCGAGGTCGAGCTGCTGATGTTCCGCCACCCCGCGATCCAGGAGGCCTGCGTGATCGGCATCAAGGACGCCTACCGGGGCGAGTCGGTCAAGGCGGTGGTGGTGCTGCGCCCGACCCACAAGGACACGACCGAGCAGCAGATCATCGACTGGTGCCGCGAGAACATGGCGGTCTACAAGGTGCCGCGCGTGGTGCAATTCGTCGATGTGCTGCCCAAGAGCGGCAGCGGCAAGGTGATGTGGCGGCTGCTGCAGGAGGCCGAGAGCGAGTCCTGACGGGACCCGGAGGCTGCCGCCCTCAGCTTCCCGGACGCGGGCCCGCGTAACCGAGTTTCGCGCTGGTGGCCTGCGCTTCACGCCGAACCGCCGTCGCGATCGGGCCGTTCGCGGAAGGATCGAAGCCGCCGCTGGCGCCGAGGGCAGTGATCACTGCGCAGACCCGTCCCGTGAAGTCGAACACGGGGGCTGCCACGGCGCTGATGCCGCGCAGGTAGACGTCCCGGACGACAGCGCAACCGGCTGCCCGGACTTCGCTTTGCAGGCTGTCGATCGGGTTCGGCATGGGCAGCAGGGCGAGCATGTCCGGTGTCGCGGCTGCCAGCTCTTCTTCCGCCAGGGTCCGCACCCGGGCCTCGTCCAACAGTCCCAGGAAGACGCGGCCGGTCGCCGACCAGACGAGCGACATCACCGAGCCGGCGCGCACGTTGACCGTCACGGGCAAGCCCGGCTCCTCGAATCGCATGATGGTGGGGCCCTTGTTGCCCATGAGGGCCACAAAGCAGGTGATCTCCAGGCTCTCCCGCAGTCGGACCAGCGCCGGTTCGGCGAGGCGGATGGGCTCGGCCTGCCGCATGGCCGTCAGTCCGATCTGGATCAGTTCAGGCCCGAGGAAATAGCGCTGGGAGTCTGCGTCCTGATCGACCAGGCCTTCCTGGATCAGGCTCGCCAGGTAGCGATGCACCTTGGCCGGGCTTTCGCCCACCTGCGCGGCCAGCGCGGACAAGCCTGCGCTGCCGCCCATCGCCGACAAGGTCTTCAACACCGCCATGCCGGTTTCGGCGGACTGCACGCGCTGCCGGCGCTCCAGCACTCGGGGCGTGGAAGTGCTCGAAGGCGTGGCGGGCTTCTGGGTCTTGCTCATGTCGCTCGATCCTACTCAGGGCCGTTGGGATTGGTAAAAACCCTATCCAGTAATTACGCATAGCGTATAACAATTACGCGAATAATTGACGAGGATCAACCCGATGAAGAAATTTCTTGTCGCCACGCTGCTGGCGTTGCCCGTCCTGCACCCGCTGGCGCTCGCGCAGCAGGCCCAGCCGACGTATCCCGCCAAGCCGGTGCGATGGGTCGTTCCCTACGCAGCAGGTGGCGGCTCCGACTTCCTCGCCCGCACCATCGGCCAGACCTGGTCGACGCAGGCGAGCCAGCCGATCCTGGTCGACAACAAGCCCGGCGGCAACACGGCGCTTGGCGCTGCCGAGGTCGCGCGTGCCGCCGCGGACGGGTACACGGTGCTCTCGGCCGACAACGGCACGCTGGTCTTCAATCCGGTGCTCTACAAGTCGCTCAGCTACAGCCCCACCAAGGACCTGGCACCCGTCACGCTGATGGGGCGCTTTCCGATGATCCTGGTCGTCGGCCCCGGTCTTGCGGTGCGTGATGCGAAGGATTTCGTCGCCCAGGCCAAGGCCAAGCCCGGTGGCTTCAACTACGGCTCGGCCGGAGCGGGAAGTCCCCACCATCTGGCCATGGAGCTGCTGAAGTCGGAAGCCGGCATCGAGATGGTCCATGCGCCGTATCGCGGCGCCGCTCCGGCCCTGGCCGACGTGGCCGGAGGCCAGATCCCGGCCATGATGGTCGACCTGGCCGCGGGCGCCGGCTTCATCAAGGGCGGCAAGGTCAAGGCGCTGGCGGTGGCCAACGCGACCCGGCTGCCGCAATTGCCGGACGTGCCGACCTTTGCCGAACTGGGCTACAAGAACGTCGAAGCCGCAGCGCTCGTCGGCATGGTGGTGCCCGCCGGCACGCCCCCCGCGACGATCGCCGCGATCAACAAGCAGGTCGTTGCGGCAATTCACGATCCGGCCGTCACCAAGCGGCTGGTCGACTTCGGTGTCGAGCCGGTCGGCAACACGCCGGCGCAGTTCGCCGAGTTGCTGAAGGCCGAAACCATCAAGTGGCAGAAGCTCATCCGTGACCTGAAGATCTCGCTGGACTGAGGAGGCGCGCGCCATGAGCAGTGTTGAAGTCCCGCGTCGATCCACCGGTTGTCCCGTCGCGCACGGTGCGCTGTCCGGCGAGCGAACGCCGACCGGCTGCCCGGTCAGCCAGCGCGCCGCCGACTTCGACCCTTTCGAGGACGGCTACCAGCAGGACCCGCCCGAGTACGTGCGCTGGGCGCGCGAGAAGGAGCCGATCTTCTGGAGCCCGAAGCTCGGCTACTGGGTGGTCACGCGCTATGACGACATCAAGGCCATCTTCCGCGACAACATCACCTTCAGCCCTTCCATCGCGCTCGAGAAGATCACGCCGACCGGCGACGAGGCGAATGCCGTGCTCGCGTCCTACGGCTTCGCGCTGAACCGCACGCTGGTCAATGAAGACGAGCCGGCGCACATGCCGCGTCGCCGCGCGCTGATGGACCCTTTCACGCCGGAGGAACTCAAGCACCATGAACCGATGGTGCGGCGGCTCGCGCGCGAGTACGTCGACCGCTTCATCGACGACGGCCGTGCGGACCTCGTCGACCAGATGCTCTGGGAGGTTCCGCTGACCGTGGCCCTGCATTTCCTCGGCGTGCCCGAGGAGGACATGGACACGCTGCGCCAGTATTCGATCGCGCACACCGTCAACACCTGGGGCCGGCCCAAGCCGGAGGAGCAGGTGGCGGTGGCGCACGCGGTCGGCAACTTCTGGCAGTTCGCCGGCAAGGTTCTCGACAAGATGCGGCAGGACCCGGAGGGCGGCGGCTGGATGCAGTACGGGTTGCGCAAGCAGCGTGAGCTGCCCGAGGTCGTGACGGATTCGTACCTGCACTCGATGATGATGGCCGGCATCGTCGCGGCCCACGAGACCACGGCCAACGCCACCGCCAATGCGATGAAGCTGCTGTTGCAGCACCCCGACGTGTGGCGCGACGTCTGCGAAGACCCGGGCCTGATCCCCAACGCCGTCGAGGAATGCCTGCGGCACAACGGCTCGGTCGCGGCATGGCGCCGTCTCGTCACGGCCGATGCGCAGGTGGGCGGCGTCGACCTGCCCGCCGGCTCGAAGCTGCTGATCGTCACCTCGTCGGCCAATCACGACCAGGCCCACTTCGCGGACGCCGACCTGTTCGACATCCGGCGCGACAATTCCAGCGACCATCTCACCTTCGGCTACGGCTCGCACCAGTGCATGGGCAAGAACCTGGCGCGCATGGAGATGCAGATCTTCCTGGAGGAATTCACGCGGCGGCTGCCCCACATGCGCCTGTCCGCGCAAGCGTTCTCGTACGTGCCGAACACCTCGTTTCGCGGTCCGGAGCATCTCTGGGTCGAATGGGACCCTGCCCACAATCCGGAGCGCTCGCAGCCTGCGCTGCGCCGGCCGGAGGTTCATGCGCCGGTGCGCATCGGCGAACCCTCGAAGGGTGCGATCACGCGGCCGGTGGTGGTCGAGAGCGTCACGCGGGCGGCGGACGGCATCGTCAAGCTGCGCCTGGTCGCACCGGACGGCCGGCCGATGCCGCGCTGGACGCCGGGCTCGCACATCGACGTCGAATGCGGCCATCCGGAGCTCTCGCGGCAGTACTCGCTGTGCGGCGACCCCGACGACGCGAATGCGCTCGAGATCGCGGTACTGCACGAGGCCGAGGGCCGCGGCGGCTCGGCCTGGGTGCATGCGCACGTGAAGGCCGGCGACCGGCTCAAGATCCGCGGTCCGCGCAATCACTTCCATCTCGACGAGTCGGTGAGGAAAGTGATCTTCATCGCCGGGGGCATCGGCATCACGCCTGTGAGTGCGATGGCACGACGCGCCAACGCGCTGGGCATCGACTACACGCTTCACTACAGCGGTCGCTCGCGCGCGAGCATGGCGCTGGTCGATGAACTGGCCGAACTGCACGGGGAGCGACTGGTGGTCCATGCCGGCGACGAAGGCCGGCGCAACGACCTGGCAGCGCTGCTCGCCACGCCCGAAGCCGGGACCCAGATCTACGCCTGCGGGCCAGGGCGCATGCTGGCAGCGCTGGAGGCGCATTGCGCCGCCTGGCCCGAGGACGCGCTGCACGTCGAGCATTTCGAATCGACCCTGCGAACCCTGGACCCCGCGCGCGAACATGCGTTCGACGTCGAGCTGAAGGATTCGGGCATCGTCGTGCACGTGCCGGCCGACCAGACCGTGCTGAGCGCTCTGCGCGCGGCCAACATCGATGTGCAGAGCGACTGCGAGGAGGGCCTGTGCGGCTCCTGCGAAGTGCGCGTGCTGGCCGGCAAGGTCGACCACCGCGACGTCGTGCTCACGCGCGCCGAACGCGAGGCCGACACGAAGATGATGACGTGCTGCTCGCGGGCCTGCAGCGGCAGCAGCAGGCTGGTTCTCGAACTGTGAGCAGGATCTTGCCGCGCCCCTAGTCGAACTCGACCTCGGCCTCGATCTCGACCGGAATGTCGAACGGCAGCTCGGCCAGCCCGACGGCGCTGCGCGCGTGGGCGCCGGCCTCGGGCCCGTAGAGCTCGAGGATCAGGTCGGAGAAGCCGTTGATCACCGCCGGCATCCGGTTGAAGCCCGGCGCCGCGTTGACCATGCCGAACACCCGCGTCCAGGCCGTCACGCGGTCGAGGTTGCCGAGGGTGCGCTGCAGGCTCGCGAGGATGCCCAGCGCGGTCAGGCGCGCCGCCTCGTAACCCTGCTCGACGCTGAGCTCGCGCCCGACCTTGCCCAGGGGCACGGCGAAGCCGCCGTCGCCGGCGATCGGTCCGTGGCCCGAGACCAGGGCGCGGCGGCCGACCAGCCGCACCCACGGGAAGGGCAGCACCACGCCGGCCGGCAGCTTGGCGGGCGGCGGCAGCACCAGTCCCAGGGCCTGCAGTTTCTGTTCGATGCGTGTCATTGGATCTTCTCCTTGGCGCGGACGTCCGCCACCACCCGGGCATGTCGCTGGAAGCTCCAGTAGGCGCTGGCCCAGTCCATCAGCACCACGAAGCGGTTGCGGAAACCGATCAGGAAGTAGATGTGCGCGAACAGCCAGAACAGCCAGGCCGCCTTGCCCGCGAAACGCAGCGGCCCGACGGGGGTGCCGAGGTCGACCACGGCCGAGTTGCGGCCGATGGTGGCGAGGTTGCCGTAGTCGCGGTAGCGGAAGGGCTCGGTCGGCTGGCCCGCGATCCGCCGCAGGATGTTCGCGGCCGCGGCGCGCCCCATCTGCTTGGCGCCGGGCGAGACCCCGGGTACCGGGGTCGGCTCCTTGCCGGGCTGATGGCTCATGGCCGCCGCGAGATCGCCGACCACGCTGATGTCGGGACGGCCGGGCAGGCTGAGGTCGGGCAGCACCTTGACGCGGCCGGCGCGGTCGGTCTCGGCGCCGGTGGCGGAGGCCAGCATCCGGCCGAGCGGCGAGGCGGCGACGCCGGCGGCCCAGATCACGCAACCGCAGTCGATGCGGTGGCTGCCGAGGCCGGCGCCGCCATCGCTGAAGGGCGAGGAAATCTGCAGCCCGGTGGCATCGATGGCGGTGACGCGGGCGTTGAGCCGGACCTGCACGCCGAGCTTCTGCAACTGTTCCAGCGCGCGCTGGCTCAGCGACTCGGGCATGGCCTGGAGCACGCGGGCGCCGCCCTCGATCAGCAGCACCTCGGCGCTGCTCGGGTCGATGTTGCGGAACTCGCCCTCCAGCGTGTGGCGCGCGATCTCGGCCAGCGTGCCGGCCATCTCGACGCCGGTGGGCCCGGCGCCGATGACGGCGAAGGTCAGCAGCGCGCGCCGCCGCACCGGATCGGACTCGACCTCGGCCGCCTCGAAGCTCACCAGCACGCGGCGGCGGATCTCGAAGGCGTCGGCCAGCGTCTTGAGGCCCGGCGCCATCGGCTCCCAGGCGTCGTTGCCGAAATAGCTATGGGTGGAGCCGGCGGCGACGAGCAGGTGGTCCCAGGAAAGTTGGCTGCCGTCGGCCAGGTGCACCGTGCGCGCCGCCGGATCGATGCGTACCGCTTCGCCGAGCAGGGTCGTGATGTTGGGCTGGCGCCGGAACAGCAGGCGTATCGGCGCCGCGATCGAGGGTGCCGCCAGGCCGGCGGTCGCCACCTGGTAGAGCAGGGGCTGGAACAGGTGGTGGTTGGTCTTGTCGACGATCGTGACGTCGACATCGGCCCGCTGGAGCTTGCGCGCAGCCTCCAGGCCGCCGAAGCCGCAGCCGATGATCAGGACATGGGGGCGGCCGGAAGGTGGCGTCGTCGTCGGGGGGCTGCTCATCCGCCGGATGATACGCAGGCCCCTGGCAGGCGCCCGCGACTTGTGCCAAAGTGGCACCTCTTGCCGCGCCGGCACCCCGGTCCAGCGCCCTGGCGCGCCGTTGTCCTACGGCGTTTCCCCGTCCGTGTGGGCTAAAAGACGTTCGAGTCCAAACTGGAGACCCCATGAACCTGATCCGTCCGGAGCTGCCGGCGGCGGAGGCATTGCGCGATCGTTTCGCGGCCGTGCGCGCGCACAGCCTCAAGCTGACCGCACCCCTGTCGGCCGAGGACCAGTGCATCCAGTCGATGCCCGACGCCAGTCCGACCAAGTGGCACCTCGCGCACACCACCTGGTTCTTCGAGACGGTGCTGCTGCAGCCGCACGCGAGCGGCTACAAGGTGTTCGACCCGCGCTTCCACTATCTCTTCAACTCCTACTACGAAGCACTGGGCCCGCGCCACCCCCGGCCGCAGCGCGGCCTGCTGACTCGGCCCTCGCTGGACGAGGTGCATGCCTTCCGCCGCCATGTCGACGGTGCGGTGCTGGCGCTGCTCGGCAAGGCGGGCGGGCCCGACTGGGCCGCCATCGAGCCGATCGTCACGCTGGGCCTGCAGCACGAGCAGCAGCACCAGGAACTGATCGTCACCGACATCGTTCATGCGCTGTGGTGCAACCCCTTGCTGCCGGCCTATCGTGCGCCGGCCGGCCCGGCGCTGCGGCTGGCTTGCGCGACCCCCGCCATGACCTGGCTGCCGCAGCCGGGCGGAGTGGTGGAGGTGGGCCACGGCGAGCCGGGCTTCGCCTTCGACAACGAGACGCCGCGGCACCCTGTGCTGCTGCAGCCCCATGCGATCGCGAACCGGCTCGTGAGTTGCGGCGACTTTGCGCAGTTCATCGCCGACGGCGGCTACCAGCGGCCGGAGCTTTGGCTGTCCGACGGCTGGGCCGCCGTACAGGCGCAAGGCTGGCGCGCCCCCGCCTACTGGCTGGCGCCCGACGATCCGCGCCTGGCGCACGAGGGCGTGCCGGGCGGCTGGCAGGTCTTCGGCCTGCACGGCGTGCGGCCGCTGGAGCTCGAAGCGCCGGTGGCGCAGCTGAGCTTCTTCGAAGCCGCGGCCTACGCCGAATGGGCGGGTGCGCGGCTGCCGACCGAGTTCGAATGGGAAGTCGCGCACGATGCGCCCGGCATCACCCAGATGAGCGGCCACGTGTGGCAATGGACCCGCTCGTCGTACGACCCGTACCCGGGCTTCCGGCCGCTCGCGGGCATCGCGGCGGAATACAACGGCAAGTTCATGGTCGGCCAGCTGGTGCTCCGGGGCGGCAGTGTCGCGACGCCGGACGGGCACACGCGGGCCAGCTATCGAAACTTCTTCCCGCCGGCCGCGCGCTGGCAGTTCTCGGGGCTGCGGCTCGCGAAGGACCTCTGATGGGCACTCCTGCATTCAACCGCCACGCATTCCGCGCCGCGCAGCGCGCCGCGCCGCTGTCCGACTTCGCCCGCGAGCTGTTCGCGGCCCTGAGTCTCGACGCGCGCAGCATTTCGCCCAAGTTCTTCTACGACGCCCCGGGCTCGGCGCTGTTCGATCGCATCTGCGAACTGCCGGAGTACTACCCGACGCGCACCGAGCTGCGCATCCTGACCGAGTGCGCCGGCGAGATCGCGGCGCAGATCGGCCCCGATGCCGAGATCATCGAGTTCGGCGCCGGCTCGCTCACCAAGGTGCGGCTGCTACTCGACGCGCTCGAGTCTCCCAGGCGCTACGTGCCGATCGACATCTCGGGCGCGCACCTGGAGGCGGCGGCCGCGCGCCTGCGCGCCGACTACCCGCGGCTCGCGGTGCAGCCGGTGGTGGCCGACTACACGATGCCGCTGGTGCTGCCGCCCGCGCGCGGCAAGGGCATCGGCCAGCGGGTGGGCTTCTTTCCGGGCTCGACCCTGGGCAACTTCACACCCGACGAGGCGCTGGCCTTCCTGCAGCTCGCGCATCGGCTGCTGCGCGGCGGGGGCCTGCTGCTGGGCGTCGACCTGGTCAAGGACCCGGCCCTGCTGCATGCCGCCTACAACGATGCGCAGGGCGTGACCGCCGCCTTCAACCTCAACCTGCTGCGGCGCGCCAACGCCGAGCTCGGCACCGACTTCGACCTCGGTGGCTTCACCCATGCGGCTTTCTACAACTCGCCGCTGCGGCGGGTCGAGATGCATCTGGTGAGCCGCCGGTCGCAGGAAGTGACGCTCGACGGCCAACGTTTCAGCTTCGAGGAAGGCGAGACCCTGCACACCGAGAACTCGCACAAGTTCACGGTCGAGGGCCTGCGCGCGCTGGCCGAGGAGGCGGGCTTCAGGCCGGCCGCGGTGTGGACCGATCCCGAGCGCCTGTTCAGCGTCCACTGGCTGCAGGCGCCGGCGGCACAATAGCGTGTTGCCCCAGTTTTTGGCGGGCACCGGAGAATCTTGATGAAAGCAGTTTGGAACGGCGTCACCGTGGCCGAGAGCGACGACACGGTGCTGGTCGAAGGCAACCACTATTTCCCCATGGAGTCGCTCAACCGCGACCATGTGACTTTCAGCAACCACAAGACCACGTGCGCCTGGAAGGGCACGGCGAACTACTTCTCGCTGCTGGTCAACGGCGAACTCCACGCGGATGCGGCCTGGTACTACGCCGACCCGAAGCCCGAGGCGGAGATGGTCAGGAACCGCGTGGCCTTCTGGAAGGACGTGAAGGTGACGGAGTGAGCACCGGATTCAGTCCGCCTTTCACTCCACCCGATCGACTCGTTCCCACCTTGCGCCAGGATGGCTATGCCGTCCTGAGTCCGCAGGGCGTGGCCGACTGGCTCGGGATGCCGCTGGCCGCACTCGACGCACTGCATGGCGACTGGGCCCATCTGCCGCCCGACGAGTACCTGAAGGACGGCGGGCGCTATCGCACGCGGCGCCATGCCTGTTTCACTGTCGAGGGCGCGACCATCGAACAGGCGCCGCACCGCGCCCACTGGCAGCCGGTCGAATACAACGCGCTGCATGGCGGCATGCAGCGCTGGTTCGCGCCGATGGAGGCGGCGACCGTGGCGCAACCGGTCTGGCAGCAGCTGATGCGCGGCCTCGGCGAGGTGGCGAGCGGCCTGCGTGGCGCGCAGCGCTGGTACGTCGAGGCGCATCAGTTCCGCATCGACACGGCCGACGGTATCGGACGGCCGACGCCCGAGGGCGCGCACCGCGACGGGGTCGACCTGGTGGCGGTCGCGCTGGCCGGGCGCCACAACATCAAGGGCGGCGAGACGCGGGTGTTCGAGGCGACCGGTCGCCGCGGCGAGCGCTTCACGCTGACCGAACCGTGGACGCTGCTGCTGCTCGACGATGCCCGCGTGATCCACGAGTCGACGCCGATCCAGCCCCTGATCGACGGCGAGCCGGGCTGGCGCGACACGCTGGTCGTCACCTGCCGCGCGGACGGTTTCCAGGGGGACTGATGCCCCCACGCTCCCTCACTTCGTGTGGTCGCTGCCCCCCAAGGGGGCCGCAGCCGGCTTGGGGCGGCCCGGCGCCGGCCGGACCCGGAACTCGCGGCGCCCCGCAGTCGTCCTACAACTGTGGCCCGGCCTTGGATGTAAATTCGGGGCCCGGTTCGAGCCGTCGAACCCTGTAGTGAACCAAAGAGGTCTGCCATGTTCAATCACATCCTGGTCCCGATCGATGGGTCCGACACCTCGATGCTCGCGGTCAGCAAGGCCAGCGGGCTGGCGCTGGCGTTCGGCAGTCGCATCACGCTCATCCATGTGGTGGACAACTACCCCTTCATTGGCGTCGGCGCGGACTATGCGCTGGGCCAGAACGAATACCTCGCGGCCGCCACCAGCAGCGCCAATGCGGCGCTGGCGCGCGGCGTTGCGGCCCTGGCGGCCGAGGGACTGCACAGCGACCAGCGCGTGATCGACGGCCACGTGGTGCACGAGGGCATCGTCGACACCGCGATCGCGATCGGCGCCGACCTGATCGTCATGGGCTCGCATGGACGCACCGGCATCGAGAAGCTCCTGCTGGGCAGCGTCACCCAGCGTGTGCTGCAGGACGCCAAATGCCCCGTCCTGGTGGTCCGCGGGGATCTGTAGCTCGCCCCCAGGTTGGGCTCACTTCGTGTAGCCCGCCCACCCCCTACCGGGGGCAACACCGGCGGCCCGGCGGAGCCGGTTCCGCGGTGTTTCACGAACGGGCCTGGCTTCGCCGGCCGTGGGCGAGACGGGGTCTATGCGAAGGAGGGCGGGCTGTCGAAGCGCAGCAGCCGGCCATCGGCCGGGTGGATGAATTCGAGGCTCGTGGCATGCAGCAGCAGCCGCGGCGCGCGCTCGCGCACCGTGTCGTCGCCGTACAGTGCATCGCCGAGGATCGGGTGCCCGATCGACAGCAGGTGCACGCGCAACTGGTGGCTGCGTCCGGTCAGCGGTTCCAGCCAGAGGTGGCTGGCATGACGTTCGGGCAATTGCCGCTTCACGCGCCAGCGGGTCTGACTGGGCTTGCCCGCGGGGTCGATCTTCTGTAGCGGCCTGCGCGGCCAGTCGGCGGCCAGGGGCGCATCGATCAGCGACCAGCCTTGCGCGGCCGGCAGCAGGCCATCGACGATCGCTTCATAGCCCTTGTGCACTTCCCGCGCCGCGAACGCGTCGCCGAGCGCGCGCTGGATCTGCGGGCTGCGCGCCATCAGCACCAGGCCGCTGGTCGCCATATCGAGCCGGTGCACCACCAGGGCATCGGGCCATTGCCGCAGCGCCCTGGCGCTCAGGCAGTCCTGCTTGTCATCGCCCCGGCCGGGCACGCACAGCAGGCCGGCGGGCTTGTCGAGCACCAGCAGGTGAGGGTCGATGTGGATCGCTTGCAGTTCGGTCATCAGGACGTCGAGTCTAGAAGGCTCGGCTATCCTCGCAGCCAATGCCTGCTGCGCCGCCTGCCGTTCACCCCACCCGTTTTTCAGATCTCACGCGCGAGCGGCCCTTCATGCAGCTCTGGGTGGCGCGCCTGTTCGGCACCGCCGCCAGCCAGATGCTGCTGGTCGCGATCGGCTGGCACATGTACGAGCTGACCGGCAGCGCCTGGGACCTGGGGCTGGTCGGTCTCTACCAGTTCGTGCCGGCGCTGCTGCTGGCGCTGCTCGCGGGCCACGTGGTCGACCGCCGGCACCGGGGCCGCATCGTCGCCGCCTGCTTCTCGGTGCAGGCAGCGGTGGCGCTGATGCTGCTGCTTGCCGTGCAGGTGGCGCACGATTCGCGCGGCTTGCTGCTCGGCCTGTCGCTGGTGCTGGGGGCCGTGCGCGCATTTCAGATGCCGGCGCAGCAGGCGCTCACGCCCTTGCTGGTGCCGCCGATGATGCTGCCGCGCGCGATGGCCTTCAGCTCGGCCGGCATGCAGGGCGCCATCATCGGCGGGCCGGCGCTGGGCGGGCTGCTGTTCGTGGCCGGCATGGGCGTGGTGTACGGCGCGGCGCTGGTCTTCTTCGCGCTGGCCGCCGCGCTGGTGCTGCGGCTGCGCTATGCCCACACGCCGCCGGCGCGCGAGCCGGTGACCCTCGCCACCGTGCTGGCCGGCGTCGACTTCATCTGGAAACGCAAGCCGGTGCTCGGGGCGGTCTCGCTCGATCTGTTCGCGGTGCTGCTCGGCGGCGCGGTGGCGCTGCTGCCGATCTATGCCAAGGACATCCTCCACACCGGGCCCTGGGGCCTCGGGCTGCTGCGCGGCGCGCCGGCGGTGGGCGCGCTCGTGACGTCGATCCTGCTCACGCGCCGGCCGGTCGAGCGTCACGTGGGCCGCACGCTGCTGATGGCGGTGGCGCTGTTCGGCGTCTGCATGGTGGTGTTCGGCTTGTCGCGCAATTTCATCGTCTCGTTGATCGCGCTCGCGGTCTCCGGCGGCGCCGACATGGTCAACGTCGTGATCCGCCAGACGCTGGTGCAGTTGGAGACGCCCGACGCCATGCGCGGCCGCGTGAGCGCGGTCAACTCGATCTTCATCGGCGCCAGCAACCAGCTGGGCGAGTTCGAGTCGGGCGCCACGGCGGCGCTGCTGGGGCCGGTCGGGTCGGTGGTGGCGGGCGGCGTCGGCACCGTGCTGGTGGCGCTGGCCTGGTTCCGGCTCTTTCCGTCGCTGGCGCAGCGCGACCGGCTCCTCCACAGGCCCTAGAACGCGGAGAAGGCGTGCGGCACGTCCAGCGCGACGTCGCCGAGCGGCTCCGCCACGCAGGGCAGGATCCAGCCCTCGGCCTTCTCGTCCGCGCTGACGCCGGGCCACTCGATGCGATAGCGGACATGGCCCTCGACCAGCCTGCAGATGCAACTGCGGCAGGTGCCGTTGCGGCACGAACTCGGCAATTCGATGCCCGCGGCATCGGCCGCCTGCAGCAGCGTGAGACCGGCGTCGGTATCGAAGCTGAAGCCGCCCGGTTGGATGCGGACCTTCATCAGGGGCGCGGCGGCGGCGACGACTGCTGCCGTCGCTGGTCGCGCAGCATGAAGAGATAGAGGCTCTCGACCTTCTCGCGCGCCCACGGCGTCTTGCGCAGGAACTTCAGGCTGGAAGCCACGCTCGGGTCGCTGGTGAAGCAGCGCAGCGGGATGCGCTCGCCCAGGCCTTCCCAGCCATAGCAGTCCGCCAGCGCGGTCACGATGGCCTCCAGCGTGAGGCCGTGCAGGGGGTTGCGCGGCTGCGGCTGCGGGCTCGCGCTCGGGCTGGGCGCGTCGCTCACTTGTTCTTGAGCTTGCCGCGCGGGATCACCGCGGTGGTGATCGTGCGCACCGGTTCGATGGCAGCACCCGGCGGCTTGGGGGGTGCCGTGTCCTTCTTGGGTTTCTTGGCTTCCTTGTTGCTGCGCTGCTGACTCTTTGCCATGGGGTTCTCCGGGATAGTGCGAATGCAAATGCAGCGGCAAGTTTAGCCCGCAGCTTCGGCGCGGCGACAATATGGCCTTTACCGTTTCGCTTCCCGCATTCATGTCCGACTACGAAGTTCGCCCCGCCACCCTGCGCGATGCCAAAGCCATCGCCGAAGTCCACGCCGCTGCCGCCCGTGCCGCCTACGAGGGCATCCTGCCCGAAGACGAGCTGCGCGCGCTGGCGCCCGCCAGCCGCGAAGCCAAGTGGCGTGAGGCCATCGAGTTCAGCGAGCCGCAGGTGCAGGTCGCAGTGCTCGACGGCGAGGTCGTCGGCTTCGTCGGCTACGACCGCTCGCGCGACGCCAAGACGCCATCGACCACCGGCGAGATCTGGGCCATCTACGTCAATCCCGAGCACTGGGACAAGGGCGTCGGCGTTGCCCTGTGGGACGCCGCCCGCGACGGCCTCGAGGAAGAGGGCTGCACCGTGGTCACGATCTGGGTGCCGCTGCGCAACGATCGCGCGATGCGCTTCCACGAGTTGGCCGGTTTCAAGCGCGAGATGAAGACCGCGAAGACCACGGCCCTCGGGAGCGTGAAGATCGAGGAGATCCGCCTCAAGCGCAACGTCTGAGCAGGAGCGCTCCATGGCCACCAGCCTGCTGCTGCTGCTCGACGACATCGCGACGGTGCTCGACGATGTCTCGGTGTTGACCAAGGTCGCCGCCAAGAAGACCGCCGGCGTCCTTGGCGACGACCTGGCGCTGAATGCGCAGCAGGTGGCGGGCGTCAGGGCCAACCGCGAGCTGCCGGTGGTCTGGGCGGTCTGCAAGGGCTCTTTCGTCAACAAGGCGATCCTGGTGCCGGCGGCGCTGGCGATCGGGACCTGGCTGCCCTGGCTGGTGACGCCGCTGCTGATGATCGGCGGCGCCTTCCTGTGTTTCGAGGGCTGCGAGAAGCTTGCGCACAAGTTCCTGCACCAGAAGGAGCACGCCGCCGATACCGCGCGGCACGAGCAGGCGGTGGCCAGCGACGAGGTCGACCTGGTGGCGGTCGAGAAGCAGAAGATCAAGGGCGCGGTGCGCACCGACTTCATCCTGTCCGCCGAGATCATCGCGATCACGCTGGGGACGGTGCAGGGCCAGCCCTTCCTGACGCAGCTGTCGGTGCTGGCGGGCATCGCGCTGATCATGACCGTCGGCGTCTACGGCCTGGTCGCGGGCATCGTGAAGCTCGACGACGCGGGGCTCTACCTGAGCCGGCGCGAAGGCGCGGGCGCGCGGGCCCTGGGGCGCGGCATCCTCGCGGCGGCACCCTGGCTGATGAAGGGACTCTCGATCGCCGGCACGGCGGCGATGTTCCTGGTCGGCGGCGGCATCCTGGTGCACGGCGTGCCGGCTCTGGCCCATGCGGTCGAGGCCTGGGCCGCCGATGCCGGTGGCCTGCTGCGGGCCCTGGCCTCGACGGGCGCCAATGCCGCGGTCGGGATCGTCGCCGGCAGCATCGTGCTGGCCGGGGTCGAACTCGTGAAGAGGATACGCGCGCGTCCTTGAGCGTGCGCGGCGCGGGGAAGCGCCCGGGGGCTCAGCGCCCCCTGGACCGGGCTCGCTGAACCAGGTCCACGCCCACCAGGGCGATGCCCAGCACCAGCGCGAACCAGCCGACCAGGTAGGCGCCGCCGACCGTCTCGCGCCAACCCGGCGACGAGAGGAAGCTCGGCGCGATCAGCACCGCCGCGCCGATGAGGATGCACATGATTCCGCGCTCGAGGGTGCGCGGGTTCCGCGCGGGTCGTCTGGATGCCATCGGGCGAGTTTACGGCCCCATCCAGGGCGTCTCGCCGTCGCGTGCGCGCGACGCCCGGTGTCACGCGGCTGAGACGGTGGCCGACCGGGCGGTGAAAGACCCGCCCGAGCCGTTCCGAACCCAGGAAAACCCCGAAAAATGTGACTTATTTGCTATTTGAACCATAGCGTTCTTTACTGCGAACGCACCGATTTCGTGCGATCCGTGAATTTGTTCCTCTAAAAAACGTGTACCTAAGGATTACATTCGTAAGTACTCATTTCGCCTTCGGGCGTTTCATTTTTTGGAAGAGCAACTGCATGAATCGCGTTTTCAGTGTCGTCTGGAACTCCTCGCTCCAGGTCTGGGCCGTGGCCTCCGAGCTGGCTTCCGGTGCCGGCAAGTCCGCCACCCGCAGCGTCAGCCCGTCATCGCCTTCGAACGCCAGGCCGTCCCAGCGCTTCGCGATCCTGCAAATGGCCCTGGGCGCCGCCTTGCTCGGCTTCGGCGGTGCCGCGGCGGCCGCGTGCTCGACCAGCGGCGCAGTGATCACCTGCGCCGCCGGAAGCACGCAGGGGGTCACGGTGGGCAGCGGCCCGGGCACCGCTTCGGGCACCGCTGTCGTCGTTGAGCCCGGCGCCTTGATCAGCACCGGCGTCCAGGCCGGCATCAGCATCGGCAGCGATTCCAGTATCGAGATCCGCGGCGGCGCCACGGTCGAGAACGCCGCCCCGCCCGGCAGCGACGGCTTCTTTGGCGTGGGCTCGGGTGCCAACACCATCGAGATGTATTCGAACAACACGCTGACGATCGGACAGGGCGCCAAGGTGCTCTCGACGGGCAACTCGTGGACCGCGGAGGCGGTCAATGCGTTCGGAACCGGCAACCTGATCATCAACGACGGCGAGATCCGGTCGAGCGCGGGCGGCGCGGCAATCTGGTTCCAGCCGGATTCGGGCCAGAACACCGTCGTCAACGGTGCCACCGGCGTCATCGAGTACACCGGCGGCTCGGGCAGGGTCATGGGCGTGTCCGGCACGACGGAGATCGCCTTCACCAACCGGGGCCAGGTGCTGGGCTCGCTGAACTTCGCCAACGGCAACGACACGCTGAACCTCTACGACGGCTCGTCGATCACCGGCGGGATCGACGGCGGCGGCGGCAGCAACACGCTGACCCTCAACGGCACCGGGGTCGGGACCTTCGGCCAGCCGATCTCGAACTTCCAGACCCTGGTCAAGAACGACAGCGGCACCTGGACCTTCAACAATGCGCTGTCGACCTCGGACATCACCAGCACCCGGGTGGCGGGCGGCACGCTGGTCCTTGGCGCGGACGCCAGCAGCTACACCGGCAGCATGACGGTCGATGCGGCCGGCACGCTGCAGACCAGCGCCGGCTTCGCACCGCTGGCGATCACGGACAACGGCATCGTGCGCTTCGCACAGCCGACCGATGCCAACTACACCGGCTTGCTGACCGGTTCGGGCGGCATCGAGAAGACCGGTGCCGGCACGCTGATTCTCACGCGCGACCAGGCGATCACCGGCACGACCACGATCACGGCCGGCGTGTTGCAGCTGGGCGCCGGCGGCACGGCCGGCAAGGTCGACGGACCCATCGTCGACAACGCGGCGCTGGTGATCAACCGCCTGGATGCCGTCACGTTCGCGGCGCCGATCAGCGGCAGCGGCCACGTGACGCAGCTGGGCGCCGGCACCACGACCTTCACGGCCGACAACAGCTACACCGGCGGCACGACCATCACGGCCGGCACCCTGCAGCTGGGCGCCGGCGGCACGAGCGGCAGCGTCGTCGGCAATGTCGTCAACAACGGCACGCTGAGCCTGAACCGTTCGAACACCCTGCAGCTCGACGGCGTCATCAGCGGCAGCGGCGCGCTGAGGCAGGTGGGCAGCGGCGCCACGGTGCTGTCGGGCGCGAACAGCTACACCGGCGCCACCACGGTCGAGGCGGGCACCTTGCGGGCCGCGGCGGCGAAGGTGTTCAGCGCTGCCTCGGCCCACACCGTGGCGGCAGGCGCCGCGCTCGACACGGCCGGCTTCGACCAGTCGGTCGCGTCGCTGCGCAACGCTGGCACGGTCAACCTGCTGAGCAGCAAGGCCGGCAGCACGCTGACGGTGAACGGTGCCTATGTCGGCCACGGTGGCGTGCTGAGTCTCGGCACGGTGCTGGGCGCCAGCGGCAGCCTGAGCGACCGGCTGGTGCTGAACGGCGCCGCCGCCAGCGCGAGCGGCAGCACCACGGTGCGTGTCACGAATCTCGGCGGCCTCGGCGGCCTGACCACGGGCAACGGCATCGAAGTGGTGAGCGCGCTGAACGGCGCCACCACCACCGCCCAGACCACGCGCGACGCCTTCGCGCTGGCCGGCGGCCACGTCGATGCGGGTGCCTACGAATACCGCCTGTACGCGGCCGATGCCACGGGGGCCGGCGAGAACTGGTACCTGCGCTCGTCGACCACGGTGCCGGCAGTGCCGACCGTGCCGACGGCGCTGCCGATTCTCGAGAACATCAGTAGTCAGGGGCAGACCCTGCAGCCGGTCGCCGTGCCCACCTACCGTGCCGAAGTGCCGCTCTTCGCGGCCCTGCCGGCCCAGTTGCGCCAGGCCGATCTGGCGATGCTGGGCAACCTGCACCGGCGCGTCGGCGACGAGTTGGCGCCGGCGGCCGCTGCCTCCGGAGACCCCGCAGCTGGGCGCCAGGCCTGGGCCCGCGCCATCTACAGCGACCTCGACATCCGGCAGGAGGGCGTGGCCGCGGCACAGAGCCAGGGCCACGTGAGCGGCGTCCAGGCCGGCACCGACCTGCTGGCCACCGGCGGCTGGCGCGCCGGTATCTATGTCGGCACGCTGGACGGCAACGCCGACGTCAGCGGCAACGCCCGCGGCCTGGTCGCGGCGGTCGGCCGCAACGATCTGCAGTCGCGCTACCTCGGCGGCTATGCGACCTGGATGGGGGCGGACGGCCTCTACGCCGATGCCGTGCTGCAGGGCGGCCGCCACAGCTACACGGTGCTCCCCAATGGCAATTTGAGCGCCGAGGGCAAGTCGAACAGTCTCACGGCCTCGATCGAGGCCGGCAAGGGCTTCGCGCTGGCCGAGGGCTGGACGATCGAGCCGCAGGCGCAGCTGATCTACCAGCGCAACCGCTTCGACGACGTGCTGATCAGCGGTGCGCTGGTGAACCAGGATGCCGACGGCAGCTGGATCGGCCGGCTGGGCGTGCGCATCAAGGGCGATGTCGCGACCGCGGCCGGCCGGCTCCAACCCTATGGCCGCTTCAACGTCTATCACGCCGGTTCGGGCACCGACGTCGCGACCTTCATCGGTCCGGCGGCCAGCACCCGCATCGCCAGCGCCAGCGGCTATGTCTCCACCGAGCTGGCCGCCGGCATGACGCTGGCGCTGACGCCCACGGCCACGCTGTACGGCGAAGTCGGACAGCTCTACAACGCGGGCGGCGATGCCAAGGTGAAATCGTCTCTGCAGGGCTCGATCGGCATGCGCCTGAGCTGGTGATCCAGCGGTCCCAAGTTTCGGTTCAAATACGGTTCCAGCGGCCGCCTGTATCGGGCGGCCTTCGAAGCCCATCGCCAGACCGGAACCCATGGACCTCCTTCGCTCCCGCATTCCTGCCTTCCTCGGGCGCGCCGTCGCGCCGCTGCTGCTCGCCGCCGCCTCGGGCGCCGCCGCGCAGCAGGAGGCCAACCGCTTTCCCGCCGCGGCGATGAGCTTCCTCGGCGGCGAGCTGCCGGCCATGGAAGCGGCCATCGCGGCGCGCGACCGGGACTACTTCGAGGACGCGATGGGCCGCATGCTGGGCTTCTCCGACAGCTGGGGCTTCAAGACGCGCGACAACCCCGCGCTGGCGCGCTTCCCGATGTGCACCGATGCGGTGTCGGACTTCCTGGTGGTCGGCCTGTGCCGCATCATGACCACCAGTTCGGCCTGCGAGCCGGGCATGGAAGCGAAGTTCAACCGCAACCTGCAGCAGTGCCGCGATCTCGCGGCCAAGCTCTGACGCCACGAAGGGCATCACCATGGACTACACGCGCTACAGCACCCTCGCGATCACGCGCCGCGGAGAAGCCGATGCCGTGCTCGACATCCAGATGCGGGCCCAGAACGGAAAACTGCCCACGGCAGGGCACGACGGCCATCGCGAGCTGGCCGAGATCTGGCGCGACGTGGCGGCCGACGACAGCGTGCGCTGCGCCGTGCTGCGCGGCGAAGGCATGGGATTCTCGGGCGGCGGCGACCTGGCCATGGTCGAGCAGATGACCACCGACGACGCCGTCCGCACCCGGGTCTGGAAAGAGGCGCGCGACCTGGTCTACAACATCGTCAACTGCGACAAGCCGATCGTCAGTGCGATGCATGGGCCGGCGGTCGGCGCCGGGCTGGTGGCAGGCCTGCTGGCCGACATCTCGATCGCCAGCAAGAGCGCCAAGATCGTCGACGGCCACACGCGCCTGGGCGTCGCGGCCGGCGACCATGCGGCGATCGTCTGGCCGCTGCTGTGCGGCATGGCGAAGGCCAAGTATCACCTCCTGCTGTGCGAACCGGTCAGCGGCGAGGAGGCCGAGCGCATCGGCCTGGTCTCGCTGGCGGTGGACGAGGCCGAGTTGCTGCCGCGTGCCTACGCGCTGGCCGACCGGCTGGCAGCCGGCAGCCAGAGCGCGATCCGCTTCACCAAGTACGCGCTCAACAACTGGCTGCGCCAGGCCGGGCCGACCTTCGACGCCTCGCTGGCGCTCGAGTTCATGGGTTTTGCCGGGCCCGACGTGCGCGAAGGCGTGGCGTCGCTGCGCGAACGGCGGGCGCCGAAGTTTCCCGTAGCCGGCCTGCGGCCCCCCGGGGTCATGCCTTGAGCCCCTGCAGCGTCTGCAGCAGCACCACGCGGGTCTGGCCGAGGATCATGCCCTTCCATTCGTCGTTGTCGCAGTAGAAGGCGTCGCGCAAGTCCTGTCGGATCGCGCGCTGCTGCGCGGCCGGCGCTTCGGGATGCCGGCGCAGCCAGGTGTCGGCGCGCAGCCGGCGCATCACTTCCTGGTCGGGCAGGGTGCCGAACTCCAGCCCCATCAGGGATGCGGCGGCCTGTGGGCATTCGTCATAGACCGTGGACACCACCGGCCCCGACACGTCGGCCGAGGCGGAATTGCCTTCAAAGGGCGCGAACACGTCGGCGCCCCACCAGGCCCGCGCGCGCGCCAGATCCGCCACCGCGTTGCGGCCCGGGTAGATCTTCTCGCCGTGGCCGTAGGGGCCGAGGCCGGTGTGGATGTCGATCCAGGCGATGTCGGTGGCGGTCGCTGCGTACTGGCGCAGGATCGCGCGAATGGTGCGGTTGCTCCAGGAGGGCGCCAGGCCGCCGTAGAACACCCCGTCGGGCGATGTGTACTGACCGGCCGTCACTGCGGTGCGGTAGGCCCGCATGCCGTGCTTGTCGATGTAGGCGGCCATCGCGGCCTCGTCGGCGGCGGTCGGCGGCCAGCTGGCCGGCAGCACGAAGGGCTCGACCTCGGCATAGGCGGCGTTGACCGGCAGCGGCGCATCGAAAGGGATGTGGTTGCGGTTCAGGTCGATGTTGTCCTCGTTGGTGCGGTGCAGGTGCGAGAAGCCGTGCGGATTCACCGCGTGCACCAGCAGCAGCGCAATTCCGCCCTGTGCAAGCCGCGCCAGCAGGTCGGCATCGTGGAGTGTCGCGACCTGGCAGCCCGAGCCGCAGAAGCCTTCGGGGCCGTGCGTGCCGGAGCTGACGATCAGCAGCCTGGCGGCGCCCGGCGCGCCGACCCGCGCCACGTCGGTGGCCAGCGTCTCGCCGAGCGCGCCGCGATGCGCTTCGAGCACGAAGGATTCGACCGCCGCGCCGCGTTCGGCGGCGGCATCGAGGAACTTGCGCCGGGCCTCGGCGTAGGTGCCCGAGAAATGGCGGGTGGCTGCGGAGCTGTGCATCGTGGTCCTTGAAGAGATCGTTGCCGTTCAGGCGTAGCGCTTGAACATCGCCTCGGTGTTGGTTTTGCGGTCGGCGTTGACCGCGACCACATGCGGCCGCAGGCTCATGCGCTTGAGGTAGTCGCGCGCGGCCGGCAGCTGCTCGGCCAGCAGGTCGCGTCCGTAGATCATCTTGGTGGCGCCGGCGACGGTCGGCAGATGGGTGATCGCCGCGCAGTCGGCCAGCGTGAACTGCTCGCCGGCGATGAAGGGGGTGTCGAAATGCGCGAGCTTGCCGAAGGCGGCGATGTTCTTCTCGAGATCCTTGCCGATCTTCTGCTTCAGGCCGTCGCTGACCTTGCCGCCGAAGAAGGCTTCGGGGTAGAGGTTGCGCGCCACCAGCTCGAGGTGCAGTTCGAGGTAGAGCGTCAGCTCGCGCACCTTGGCCGCGGCAAAGGGGTCGGCCGGCAGCAGCGGGGTTTCGGGGTAGGCCGCCTCGATGTACTCGTTGATCGCGGCAGACTCGCACAGCATGCCCTGGTCAGTGCGCAGGTAGGGCACCTTGCCCAGCGGCGAGGCAGCCAGGTCGGTTTCGCCGATCCAGGCCAGTTCCTCGTCGAAGGGCACGTTTTTCTCGAGCAGTGCGAGCTTGACCTTGTTGTAGTAGTTGCTGGCTGCGAAGCCGATCAATGTCAACATGAGTGTCTCCAGTCGTTGGTATGACGCCATTTTGCCGGTCGGCGCTGGCGGAGCGAGCGGGCGACGGATTTTCCGAAAGGCAGCCAGGCGGCCGTCCTGTCGGAGGCGGGGTCGATTTCTGCGGTAACTTCGGAGCCATGTCAAATCCACCCATCGAAATCGAAACCGGCCCGAACCCGACGGCCACCGTCATCGTCATGCACGGCCTGGGCGCCGACGGCAATGACTTCGTGCCCATCGCCAACGAACTCGACCTGGGCCCTGTCGGCCCGGTGCGCTTCGTGTTCCCGAACGCACCCGTGATTCCGGTCACCATCAATGGCGGTTACCGGATGCCCGCCTGGTACGACATCATGGGTCCGGACCTGGCCAAGCGCGAGGACGAGGCGGGCCTGCGCCGATCGCAGGCGACGATCGAGACACTGATCGCCAACGAGAAGGCGCGAGGCATCCCGGCCGCGCGGATCGTGGTCGCCGGCTTTTCCCAGGGTTGCGCCATGGCCTTCATGACCGGGCTGCGCCATGCAGAAACGCTCGCCGGCATCGTCGGCCTGTCGGGCTACCTGCCGCTGGCCGCGACGACCGCGGCCGAGCGCCATCCGGCGAACCAGAAGACGCCGATCTTCCAGGCCCATGGCCTGCGCGACGGCGTGGTCCAGATCGCTCGCGCCACCCAGAGCCGCGATGCGCTCCAGGCGCTGGACTACGACGTCGAATGGCACGACTACCCGATGGAGCACTCGGTCTGCATGGAAGAAATCGCCGACCTCAATAAATTCCTCCTCCGCGTCCTGGCCTGACTCGGCCGGCGCAGCCAGGCCGCCCTTCGTGGAATACCGCGGAACCGGCTTCGCCGGGCCGCTGGTATTGCCCCCGGTAGGGGGTGGGCGCCCGGACACGAAGTGCCGGGCAACCTGGGGGCGAGCAACATTTCTTTCGGCATGCTACCTTCCGTCCCCACCAAAGAACGATGGGTGATAACTAAATGAGTAACTTCAAGGAGCGCCTGGACGCGCTCTCGCCCGCGCGGCTCCGGGGGGCGCGGCGCGGGATCGAGAAGGAAAGCCTGCGGGCGCAACCGGATGGCAAGCTGGCCCCGACGCCGCATCCCGCGGCGCTGGGCTCGGCGCTCACGCATCCGCACATCACGACCGATTTCAGCGAGTCGCAGCTCGAACTCATCACCGGCGCCCATGCGGGCGTCGAGGCGGCTCTCGAGGAACTGGTGCGGGTGCACCAGTTCACCTACCGCGTGCTCGACGAAGCGGGCGACGAACGGC
The DNA here is from genome assembly GCF_056403395.1 of Variovorax sp. P2_H12. Lineage (NCBI taxonomy): Bacteria > Pseudomonadati > Pseudomonadota > Betaproteobacteria > Burkholderiales > Comamonadaceae > Variovorax > Variovorax sp. P2_H12. Next base: position 222,273 of record NZ_JBFUFO010000009.1, read on the forward strand.
TCTGGGTTTCGAGCATGCCCTGCGGCCTGCCCCCCGACGAAACCATTCCGATCGGGCGCTACGGCTCGTCCAATGTCGGACGCGCCAAGAGCGTCTACCGCATGGGCCTGAGCCACCGCTACGGGCGGCGCATGCAGACCATCTCGGGCATTCACTACAACTGGTCGCTGCCCGACGTGTCGAGCGAGCAGTACTTCGCGCTGATCCGCAACTTCCGCCGCCACGCCTTTCTTCTGCTCTACCTGTTCGGCGCCTCGCCGGCGCTGTGTTCGAGCTTCGTCGATGGCCGGCCACACGAGCTGCTGCCGCTGGGCGAGGGCAGCATGCACATGCCGCACGGCACCTCGCTGCGCATGGGCCGGCTGGGCTACCAGAGCGAGGCGCAGGCCTCGCTGGCCGTGAGCTACAACAGCCTTGACGGCTATGGCGCCTCGCTGCAGGACGCACTGACCCGGCCCTGGCCGGCCTACGAGGCGATCGGCATCCGCAATCTGGGCGGCGACTACAACCAGCTCGCCACCAGCCTGCTGCAGATCGAGAACGAGTTCTACGGCACCATCCGCCCGAAGCGGGTGATCTACCCCGGCGAGCGCCCGCTGCATGCGCTGCGCGAGCGCGGCGTCGAATACGTCGAGGTGCGGCTGATGGATCTCGACCCCTTCGAGCCGGTCGGCATCAATGCCCAGACCATGCGATTCCTCGACGTCTTCCTGCTGCACTGCCTGCTGACCGACAGCCCGCCCGACACCCGCGAGGAGATCGCCGACCTGGCGCACAACCAGCACCTGACGGCCGCGCGCGGGCGCGAGCCCGGCCTGCAACTGCGGCGCGCCGGGCGCGACGCCACGCTGACCGATTGGGGTGCCGAGCTGCTGGAGCAGTTCGTGCCGATCGCTGCCGCGCTCGATGCGGCGCACGGCGGCACGCAGCACGCCGAGGCGGTGCGCGCGGCCGAGGCGGCCTTGCGCGATCCGGCCGTGCTGCCGTCGGCAAGGGTGCTCGAGGCGATGAAGGCGCACGATGATTCCTTCGTCGGTTTCGTGCGCGCCCGGTCCGAGCAAACGCGCGAAGCATTGCTCGCGTTGCCGTTCCCGGACGACCTGCGCGCGCAGTTCGAGCGCATGACGCAGACCTCGATCGAGGCGCAGAAGCGCATCGAAGCCAGCGACAGCATGCCGTTCGAGATCTACCGCGAGCAATACGTCTCCCCGGCGCGTCTCGGGTTCAAGAACCACTGGGCCGAGACGCCCGCGGCCCCCATTAGCCAACGCGCTGAGTTGTGAGCCCACCCCCAGGTTGGCTCACTGCGTGTAGCCGCCCACCCCCTTCCAGGGGGCGCCGCGTTGCGGCCCGGCAAAGCCGGTTCCGCCGCGGCTCCCGAACGGGCGCGCTGCGCGCAGCCGCATACACCCCCCGATGGAGTGGGGCGAGTCACATTTTTTTATGAAAGCACCGACAGCATGAGCATCGACTTCAAGGGCCGTGTGGCCATCGTCACCGGGGCCGGCGGCGGCCTGGGCCGCCAGCACGCGCTGGCATTGGCGGCGCGTGGCGCCAAGGTCGTGGTCAACGACCTGGGCGGTGCCCGCGACGGCTCCGGCGGCTCGGTCAGCGCCGCCCAGGCGGTGGTCGACGAGATCAAGGCGGCGGGCGGCGAGGCGATCGCCAACGGCGCCTCGGTGACCGACTTCGAGGCCGTGCAGGCCATGGTGGCGCAGGCCGTCGAGACCTGGGGCCGGGTCGACATCCTGGTCAACAACGCCGGCATCCTGCGCGACAAGAGCTTCGCCAAGATGGAGCTGGCCGATTTCCGGCTGGTGATGGACGTCCACCTGATGGGGGCGGTCCATTGCACCAAGGCGGTGTGGCCGCTCATGAACGAGCAGAAGTACGGCCGTATCGTGATGACGACCTCGTCCTCCGGCCTCTACGGCAATTTCGGCCAGAGCAACTACGGCGCCGCCAAGCTGGCGCTCGTGGGCCTGATGCAGACGCTCTCGATCGAGGGCGCGAAGAACGACATCCGGGTCAACTGCCTGGCGCCGACCGCCGCCACCCGCATGACCGAAGACCTGATGCCCGAGGCGGTGCTGGAGGCGCTGAAGCCCGAAGCCGTGGTGCCCGCGATGCTGGTGCTGGCGGCGCAGGACGCACCCAACCGCACCATCCTGTGCGCCGGTGCCGGCACTTTCGAGGCTGCGCACGTCACGCTGACCGAGGGCGCCTGGATCGGCCTGGGCGCCGACGCACCCGAGCAACTCGCGCAGCGGCTGGCCGAAGTGACCGACCGCGCCGGCGAGATCGTGCCGCAGAGCGGCGCGGCGCAAGGCAGCAACGAGGTCGGCAAGGCGATGGCGAACGCGGGCAGGCGCTGAGGGTTCAGGCCGACGCCGGTGCAGCGCCCGGGGGGCTGCACCGCACTCAGTGGGGGAACGGTGGGGCTCAGGCCGGCGCCGGGCCGCCCCAAGGCGGCCTGCGGCCCCCTCGGGGGGCAGCGACCCACACGCAGTGGGGGAGCGTGGGGGCCTTTCATTCTTCGACTGTATCGCCGTCCTTGCGAATCGAGTCGCGGTCGCGGCGGCCGTAGAGCCGGCCCAGGGTGCTGTCGAGCGCGCGCTTGAGCTTGTCGCAGGCGCCGCGGAAGGCCTCGTCGAGGTTGGGTGCATGGTGGCTCACCGCCAGCGGTTGATGGCGGGCCAGGCGGGCCTCCATCACGCAGCGCTTGTCGCCACCACCACTGGCGTCATGGTTTTCGTCGCTCAAGTGGATCTCGACGCGCGTCACATCGGCGACGAAGCGGGCGAGGGTCTGGCGCATTTCGCTGTCGGCCCAGCGCTCCAGGGCGTCCTTGTTCTCGATGCCGTTGCTGGTGTTGACTTGGATCTGCATGGCATGTCCTTTCTGCAAGCCCTGACTGTGCACCCTTCGGACGCGGCTGTACGTAAGCATTTGGGGAACGCGTCCGTGGCCGGAACGACGCCCCCGCGCGGGGCAGCGACAATCCGGAGCCACCCTCGCATACAAAGAAAGACTCCCGATGGCCATCCAGTGGTTCCCCGGTCACATGCACCTGACCCAGAAGGCCATCGCCGAGCGGATCAAGGACATCGACGTCGTCATCGAATTGCTCGACGCCCGGCTGCCCGGCTCCAGCGCCAACCCGAAGCTGGCCGAACTCACCGGTCACAAGCCGGGTCTCAAGGTGCTCAACAAGCAGGACCTCGCCGACCCGGCCTGCGCCGCGCTCTGGCTGGCCCACTACAACGGCCAGCCCGACACGCGGGCGATCGGCCTGGATGCCAGCCAGACCACGCCGGCGCGCCAGCTCATCGACGCCTGCCACCAGCTGTCGCCGCTGCGCGGCGGCATGGCCAAGCCGATGCGGGTGCTGATCTGTGGCATTCCCAATGTCGGCAAGTCGACGCTCATCAACACGCTCACCGGCAGCCGCAAGGCCAAGACCGGCGACGAGGCCGGCATCACCAAGCTCGAGCAGCGCATCACGCTGGCCGACGACTTCTACCTCTGGGACACGCCGGGCATGCTGTGGCCGCGCATCATCGTCGCCAAGAGCGGCTACAACCTGGCGGCCAGCGGCGCGATCGGCCGCAACGCCTTCGATGAGGAGGAGGTGGCGCTGGAGTTGCTCGACTACCTGAAGGGCCACTACGCGGGCCTGGTCGAGGCGCGCTTCAAGATCGATCCGATCGGCGCGCTGCGCGACGAGGAGGTGCTCGAAGCCATCGGCCGCAAGCGCGGTGCGCTGCTGGGCAAGGGCCGCGTCAATCTGCAGAAGGCGGCCGAGATCGTGATGAACGAATTCCGCAGCGGCAACATCGGGCGCATCACGCTGGAGACGCCCGAGGAATTCGCGCAGTGGCTGGCAGCGGGGCATCTGCTCGATGCGGAGCGCGCCGCGAAGAAGGCGGCGCGGGTGCGCAAGAAGGGGTCGGGGCGGCGCGAGGACGATCCGGCGGCGCCGGAGGACGCCTAGGCCGCCCTGCAGGAATTCGCAAGGACGCCTATGCTCTCGGGCGGTCCGGCGCGCGTGCCGGACGCTCGAACCCAAGGAGTCCCAGCATGCGACACCATCCCCTCGGCCGCACCGGCCTGTTCGTGTCCGAGCTCTGTCTCGGCACCATGACCTTCGGCGGCAGCGACGGTATCTGGAGCCAGATCGGCGACCTCCAGCAGGCCGACGCCGAACGGCTGGTCGGCCAGGCGCTCGATGCCGGCATCAACTTCATCGACACCGCCGATGTCTATTCGGGCGGACTGTCGGAGCAGATCACCGGCCAGGCGCTGAAGAACCTCAAGGTGCCGCGCGACCAGGTGGTCGTCGCGACCAAGGTCTTCGGCGACACCGGTCCCGGGCCGAATGCGCGCGGCGCGTCACGCAGCCACATCCTCGACGGCGTCAAGGCCAGCCTGAAGCGACTGCAGCTGGACCACATCGACCTCTACCAGATCCACGGCTTCGACCCGGCCACGCCGATCGAGGAAACCGTGCGCGCCCTCGACCAGCTGGTGCGCCATGGCCACGTGCGCTATGTCGGCGTCTCCAACTGGGCCGCCTGGCAGATCGTCAAGGCGCTGGGCATCGCCGAGCGCTGGGGGCTCGCGCGCTTCGAATCGCTGCAGGCCTACTACACCGTGGCCGGTCGCGACCTCGAGCGCGAACTGATCCCGATGCTGCGCAGCGAAGGCGTCGGGCTGATGGTCTGGAGTCCACTCGCGGGCGGCCTGCTGAGCGGCAAGTACGGCCGCGGGCAGCAGGGCGAGCAAGGCAGCCGGCGCACCAGCTTCGACTTCCCCCCGGTCGACAAGGATCGGGCCTGGGACTGCGTCGACGCCATGCGTCCGATCGCCGAGGCGCACGGTGTCTCCGTGGCCCAGGTCGCGCTGGCCTGGCTGCTGCACCAGCCGCAGGTCACGAGCGTGATCGTCGGTGCCCGGCGGACCGAGCAATTGGCCGACAACCTGGCAGCGACGCAGGTGGCGCTGGGCGCGGCCGAACTCGCGCAGCTCGACGAGGTCAGCCGGCTGCCGCCCGAGTACCCGGGCTGGATGTTCGTGCGGCAGGGCGAGAACCGGCGCAAGCAGCTGGCTGGCTCCGGGCGCTGAGGCGCGGCCGGAAGCCGCGGACTTCTGCAATCCTTGTAGCGGCTTTAGGGTTGTCACTCTCTCCGAAACCGGTTCCCGTCGCTATGTTCGGTGGGCATTCTTGCAACACAACATTTGGAGAATCTCACCGATGCATTCGCGATTCAAGCTTCTCGCGGTGGCTTGCGCCGTTTCGTTTTCAGCCGGCGCATTCGCGGCCGATCCGATCAAGATCGGCGTCGATGGCCCGTTCACCGGTGGCTCCTCGTCGATGGGCGTCAGCATGCGCGACGGCGTGCGCCTGGCCACCGAGGAGATCAACAAGAGCGGCGGCGTGCTCGGCCGCCAGATCCAGCTGGTCGAGCGTGACGACGAGGCCAAGAACGAGCGCGGCGTGCAGATCGCCCAGGAGTTCATCAACAAGGAAAAGGTCGTGGCCGTGGTCGGCTACATCAATACCGGCGTCGCGCTCGCTTCGCAGCGCTTCTTCCAGGAAGCCAGGATCCCGGTCATGAACAACGTCGCGACCGGCTCGGTCATCACGCGCCAGTTCGACAAGGAGCCGGACAACTACGTGTTCCGCAATTCCGCGCACGACAGCATCCAGGCCCCGATGATCGTGCAGGAAGCCGTCACGCGCCGCGGCTACAAGAAGGTCGCGATCCTGGCCGACTCGACCAACTACGGCCAGCTGGGCCGCGAAGACCTCGAGAAGGCGCTCAAGGCCAAGGGCATCACGCCGGTGGCGGTCGAGAAATTCAACATCAAGGACGTCGACATGACGGCCCAGCTGCTGAAGGCCAAGGAAGCCGGCGCCGAGGCGGTGCTGACCTACGGCATCGGCCCCGAGCTGGCGCAGATCGCCAACGGCATGACCAAGCTGGGCTGGAAGGTGCCGATGGTCGGCAGCTGGACCCTGTCGATGGCCAACTTCATCGACAACGCCGGCCCCGGCGGCGATGGTGCGCGCATGCCGCAGACCTTCATCCAGGAAGGCACCACGCCGAAGCGCAAGGAGTTCATCGCGAGCTACCTCAAGACCTTCAAGCCCAAGAACGACCGCATCGATTCGCCGGTGTCGGCCGCCCAGGGCTACGATTCGGTCTACCTGCTGGCCGCGGCCATGAAGCAGGCCAACAGCACCGAGGGCCCGAAGATCAAGGCCGCGCTGGAGGAACTCAAGACGCCGGTGGAGGGCGTGGTGACGACCTACAACAAGCCCTTCTCGAAGGCCGACCATGACGCCATCACCGCCAACATCCCGGTGTTCGGCGAAGTCAAGGCCGGCCGGGTGGTCTACGCCAGCCCCGACGACCTGAAGAATGCGGCGCAGGTTCGCCTCAAGGACATGACCGCCAACGACGCCCTGCTGAAGCAGTAGCCGCGTCCGTGCGCCGGCGCCGCCCCGGGGTCATGCCCGCGGCGGCGCCTTTTCATGCCCAACGCTTCGCGAAAGCCGTTCATGCAAATCCTCACCCAACTCATCTTCAGCGGCATCGCGCTGGGCATGATCTACGCCGTCATCGCGTTCGGCTATCAGCTCACCTTCGCCACATCCGACACACTCAATTTCGGCCAGGGGGATGCGCTGATGCTCGGCGCGCTCGTCGGCCTCACGCTGGTCACGCTGGGCGTGAACTACTGGCTCATGATCCCGCTGGTGTGCCTCTTCGGCGCCGTCCAGGGCGCCGTGGTCGAGCGCATCGGCGTTCGCCCGGCGATCAAGATCAAGTCCGAGTTCGGCTGGATCATGTCGACCATCGCGCTCGGCATCATCTTCAAGAATGTGGCCGAGAACGTCTGGGGCCGCGACGACCTCAAGTTCCCGTCGCCGCTGCCCGAGGCGCCGATCAAGTTCCTCAACGCCAATGTGCTGCCGATGGAAATCCTGGTGGTGGTCGGCGCCGTCCTCATGATGCTGGCGGTCGAGCTGTTCAACCGCCGTTCGATCTACGGCAAGGCCGTGGTCGCGACCTTCAACGACCGCGACGCCGCCAAGCTGATGGGCATCAACACCGGACTGGTCATCACCTTCTCGTATGCGCTGTCCTCGCTGACCGCGGCCTTCGCGGGCGTGCTGATCGCGCCGCTCACGCTCACCGGCGCCACCATGGGCGCGGTGCTGGGCCTCAAGGCCTTCGCGGTGGCGATCATCGGCGGGCTGACCAGTGGCATGGGCATCATCCTCGGCGGGATCATCCTCGGCATCGCCGAGACCACCACCGGCTTCTACCTGAGCACCGGCTACAAGGACGTGCCCGGCCTGGTGCTGCTGCTGATCGTGCTGGCGGTGCGCCCGGCCGGCCTTTTTGGCAAGACCGCAATCAAGAAGGTCTGAGCCCGCACATGAATTCGAAAATCACCCGTTTCCTTCTGGCGATCGCCGGCTTCGCCGCGCTCATGCTGTTCCCGGTCGCGATCGACAACCCGTACTACATCCACCTGCTCGAGACCATCATGATCTACGCGATCCTGCTGTTCGGGCTCGACATCGTGGTGGGCTACACGGGCCAGGTCTCGCTCGGCCATGCGGGCCTGTTCGGCCTCGGCGCCTACACCGCGGGCGTGCTGGTCTACAAGCTCGGCGCGCCGCTGCTGGTGTCGCTGATCGCCTCGATCGGCGTCACGGCGCTGTTCGGCGCGCTGCTGGCGCTGCCGGCGCTGCGCGTCACCGGGCCCTATCTCGCGATGGTGACGCTGGCCTTCGGCACCATCATCCAGATCCTCATCAACGAGATGAGCTTCCTGACCGAAGGGCCGATGGGCATCAAGCTCACGAAGCCGCCGCTGTTCGGCCACAAGCTCGACGAGCGCGAGTTCTACTGGCTGGTGGTGGTGATGCTGGTGCTGTCGCTGATCGTGGTGCACCGCATCCTGCGCTCGCACCTGGGGCGCGCCTTCGAGGCGCTGCGCGGCAGCCCCGTCGCCTCCGACTGCATGGGCGTGTCGGTGTACCGCTACAAGGTCTACGCCTTCGTGATCAGCGCCGGCTTCGCCGGTCTGGCGGGCAGCCTGTATGCGTACTCGGAGCAGTACATCTCGCCCAACACCTACAACTTCGAGCTCACGGTGCTGTTCCTGTTGGCGGTGATCATGGGCGGGCGCAAGAGCCGCATCGGCGCGATGCTGGGCGCCACCATCATCGTGCTGCTGCCCAAGCTGCTCGACGACGTTGAGCTGTTCCGCTACGTGTCGGTGGCCCTGGCGGTGCTGGTGATGATCGTGGCCGTGGTGGGCGTGCAGAAAAAGCGCGTGACGCCGAAGCAGATGGCTATTCCCGTGGTCGGCAGCATCGCGCTCGCGGGCCTCGCGTTCTGGCTCCAGACCATGACCGACTGGCGGCTCTCGATCTTCGGCGTGATCATGCTGTTCGTCGTCTATTACCTGCAGGACGGCATCGTCGGCTTCATGCGCAACGCGCTGAACCTGCGGCGGCAGAAGCCGCAGGTGGAGCCGGTCGCGGGCATGGCGCCGGGCGACGCGGTGTCGGTCGCGGCGATGGCCGGCGGCCAGCCCGAGGTGCTGCAGGCCGCGGGCGTGCTGATGCAGTTCGGCGGCCTCAAGGCGCTCAACAACGTCGATCTCACGGTCAGGCGCGGCACCATCCATGGCCTGATCGGCCCCAACGGCTCCGGCAAGAGCACCATGATGAACGTGCTGACCGGCATCTACGTGCCGACCGCCGGCGCCATCAGCTTCGGCGGCCGTTCGCTGGTCGGGCGGACCTCGGCGGACATCGCGCTGTCGGGCATCGCGCGCACCTTCCAGAACGTGCAGCTGTTCGGCGAGATGACGGCGCAGCAGAACGTGCAGGTCGGCCTGCACCACACCTTCCGCAGCAACCTGCTCGACGTCGCGCTGCACACGCCGCGCTACAGGCGCGAGAGCGCGGCCGCGGCCAGCCGTGCGCTGGGCCTGCTGAAGTTCGTCGGGCTGGAGGCGTTCGCGGGCGAGGAGGCGCGCAACCTGCCGTACGGCAAGCAGCGCCTGCTCGAGATCGCGCGCGCACTGGCACTCGACCCGCAGCTGCTGCTGCTCGACGAGCCCGCGGCCGGCCTCACGGCGCCGGACATCAAGGAGCTGATCGCGATCATCCGCAAGATCCGCGAGCACGGCGTGACCGTGATCCTGATCGAGCACCACATGGACGTCGTGATGAGCATGTGCGACACGGTGTCGGTGCTCGACTTCGGCCAGAAGATCGCCGAGGGCGAGCCGGCTGCGGTGCAGTCGGACGAGAAGGTGATCGAGGCCTATCTCGGCGGCCAGGAAGCCAGCCTGCAGCCCGCCTGAGGAAACCATCATGCTGACCATCCAGAATCTATCGGCCGGCTACGGCAAGGTGCAGGTGCTGCACGGCGTCTCGATCGAGGTGCCCAAGGGCAAGATCGTGACCCTGATCGGCTCCAACGGCGCCGGCAAGACCACCACGATGCGCGCGGTGTCGGGAATGATCCAGCCGACGGCCGGCGAGATCACGCTCAACGGCAAGCGCATCGACGGACTCGAGTCGTATCACATCGCCAAGCTCGGGCTCGCGCATTCGCCCGAGGGCCGGCGCGTGTTCGCGACCATGACCGTGACCGACAACCTGACGCTCGGCGCCTTCCCGCGCCTCACGGGGAGCCGGCCGCGCGGCGACGTCGCGGGCGACCTCGAGCGGGCACTGGAGTTGTTTCCGCGCCTGAAGGAGCGCCGCACCCAGCTGGCCGGCACCCTGTCGGGCGGCGAGCAGCAGATGCTCGCGATGGCCCGCGCCGTCATGCTGAACCCCGAAGTGGTGCTGCTCGACGAGCCTTCGATGGGGCTGGCGCCAATCCTGGTCGCCGAGGTCTTCCGAATCATCGAGCGGCTCAAGCAGCAGGGCGCGACCATGCTGCTGGTCGAGCAGTTCGCCGCCGCCGCGCTCGGCGTGGCCGACTACGGCTACGTGCTGGAGAACGGCCGCATCTCGCTGCACGGGCCGGCCGAGAAGCTGCGCAACGATCCGGGGGTGAAGGCGGCGTACCTGGGCAGTGGACACTAGGTTCGCGCGGATGTAGCAAACTGCTGCTTTCCCGTTTCACGCCCGTCCAGAGACACAAGACCCATGACCCAGCGCCACGCCGATCTCGAAGTCCTCCCGCGCGATATCTCCGCCTATCGCCAAGGCAACACAGGCGTCGACTACGTGCACCGCTTCGAGTCCGGCAAGCCGGGCCCGCACGTGCTCATCAACGCGCTGACCCACGGCAACGAGATCTGCGGCATGGTGGCCGCCACGCATCTGCTGGACAGCGGCGTGCGGCCCAAGGTCGGCACGCTGACCGTGAGCTTTGCGCACGTCGAGGCCTACAACGCCTTCGATGCCGAGAAGCCCTTCGACAACCGGCAGATCGTCCACAACCTCAACCGCGTCTGGTCCGACGAATGGCTGGACGGTCCCGAGGACAGCCCCGAACTGCGCCGCGCGCGCGAACTGCGGCCGGTGGTGGGCGCGGCGGACCACATCCTCGACATCCATTCGACCAGCCAGGACGTGGTGCCGTTCTGGGTCTATCCCGATTTCGATCGTAACGCCACGGTGGCGACGGCGATCGGCCTGCCGCCGGTGCACCTGGTCATGCCGAGCGGCCTGGGCTCGGGCACGCCGCTGATCCAGCACGGCCTGCACGCTGGCGCGGATGCGCCGGGCGCCGCGATGGTGGTCGAGTGCGGCCAGCACTTCAGGCAGGCCGCGGCCGACCTCGCGACCGAGGTCACGCTGCGCTTCCTGGCGCACTTCGGGTTGATCGACAGGGAAGGGGTGCCGCCTGCGGTCGAGCCGCAGCGCCGTTTCGAGCTGCTGCAGACGCACATGATCCAGTCCGAGGACTTCCGCTTCGTCCGGCCGCTGATCGGCTTCGAGACCTTCGCCAAGGGCGAGCTGATCGCCACCCAGGGCCCGGACGAGATCCGCGCGCCCTGCGACGACTGCACGGTCTTCATGCCGGCGCAGCGGGTGATCGTCGGGCGCGAGGCGGTGTACCTGACCCGGCCCCTATAGGCCTCAGGCCGCGATGAACAGCGCCGGGTCCACCATCGTGCGGTTCAGCATCACGCCCCAGTGCAGGTGCGGCCCGGTGACGCGGCCGGTGGCGCCCACGGCGGCCAGCGGCTCGCCGGTCGGCAGCACATCGCCGGCCTTCACGTCGATGCGGCTCAGATGGCAGTACATCGTGAGCAGGCCGCCGCCATGGTCGAGCCAGACGGTGCCGCCGTTGAAGAAGTAGTCGCCGGTGTCGATGACGCGTCCCGGCAACGGCGCCAGCACGGGCGTGCCGGTGGCGGCCGCGATGTCCATGCCGCTGTGCGGATTGCGCGACTGGCCGTTGAAGACGCGGCGCAGGCCGAAGGAGCTGGAGCGGCGGCCCGGGACCGGCACGCGCATCTGCAGGTCCTGCAGCCGCGGCTCGGTGAAGGTGGCCATCACCGTGGCCTGGTGGGCCCGCTCGCGCTCGTAGCGGGCCTGGTCCGTGGGCGACAGGTCGACGGTGCCCGGCGCCACCTTGAGGCGCTGCTCGCTGTATCGCTTGGGTGCGACCGTGTAGGCCATCTGCCGTTCGGCGCCGTCCTGCGCGCGCACCGTGATGCGCGAGGTGCCGGGCGCCGCCGCCAGCGGAATGCCGACCAGCGCGGTCCACTCGATCGCGTCGCCGAGCACGAGCAAGGGCACATCGCCCTCGGTGCGCGCCGCCGGTCGCGCGGCGGAGGGGCCGAGCGAGAGGCGCGCCACGCCGCCGGGCACCTGGGCGCCGTGCGGCCAGACCTCGGGTGCCTTGGCAGCCGACGGCGCGGCCTCGACCTGTGCCGCCGGCAGCGCCAGCACACTCATCGTTGCGAGAAGGAGAGAGCGGCGATGCATGGCGCCGTCACTTGCCCCAGCTGTCGCGCATCCCGGCGGCGCGATTGAACACGCGCTGGCCGGAGGCCGCCGCGTTCGCATCCACCACGAAGTACCCGTGGCGTTCGAACTGGAAGCCCGCGCCGCCTGGCGCCGCGCTGGCCAGCGAAGGTTCCACGAAGGCCTGGCAACGCAGGAGGCTGTCGCGATTCAGCTCGTCCTGCAGCTCGCCGCTGCCCGGCTGCGCGGCCGCGAACAGCCGCTCGTACAGGCGCACCTCGGCCGGCAGCGCATCGGCAGCCGCCACCCAGGTGATGTTGCCCTTGACCTTGATCGCATCGGCCCCCGGCGTGCCGCTCTTGGTGTCGGGCACCAGCCTGGCCTGGACTTCCTGCAGCCTGCCGCCGGCATCGCGCGTGCCGCCGGTGCACTCGATCGTGTGACCGTACTTCAGGCGCACCCTGTTGCCGGGGAACAGGCGGAAGAAGCCCTTGGGCTGCACGTCCTCGTAGTCGGTGCGCTCGATCCAGACCTCGCGGCCGATCTTGAACGTGCGCTGGCCCCTTTCCGGATGGTGCGGGTGCACCGGCGCCGAGCAGTCGTCGAGGAAGCCGGCGCCCATCAGTTCGTCCCAGTTCGTGATGACGAGCTTCACCGGGTCGAGCACCGCCATCGCGCGCGGCGCGATCGGGTCGAGCGTGTCGCGCAGCGCCGCCTCGAGGCTGGCGTAGTCGATCCAGCCGCCGGACTTGGTCACGCCCGAGCGTTCGCAGAAGAGCTTCAGCGCGTCGGGCGTGTAGCCGCGGCGGCGCAGGCCCGCGAGGGTCGGCATGCGGGGGTCGTCCCAGCCGTCGACGTGGCCTTCCTCGACCAGCTGGCGCAGGCGGCGCTTGCTGGTGATCACGTGCGTGACGTTGAGGCGGGCGAACTCGTACTGGCGCGGATGCGGCGTGGCGATCAGGCCGCCTTCGGCCAGGCGGTCGAGCAGCCAGTCGTAGAACGGCCGCTGGTCTTCGAACTCGAGCGTGCAGAAGCTGTGCGTGATCTGCTCCAGCGCGTCCTCGATCGGATGCGCGAAGGTGTACATCGGGTAGATGCACCAGGTGTCGCCGGTGTTGTGGTGGGTCGCGCGGCGGATGCGGTAGAGCGCCGGATCGCGCATGTTGATGTTGGGGCTCGCCATGTCGATGCGGGCCCGCAGCACCGCGGCGCCGTCCTCGAGCGCGCCGTCGCGCATGGCGCGGAAGCGCGCGAGGTTCTCGTCCGGCGTGCGGCCGCGGAACGGGCTGTCGGTGCCGGGCGTGTTGAAGTCGCCGCGGGTGGCGCGGATCTGCTCGGCGCTCTGCTCGTCGACGTAGGCCAGGCCGGCACCGATCAGGTACTCGGCCGCCCGGTACATGAAGTCGAAGTAGTTACTCGCAAAGTACTCATGCGCGTCGGTCTCGCCCGGCTTGGCAGGGTTGTCGGCCAGCACGGTGTCGTAACCCAGCCATTGCACGGCATCGCGGATCGCGTCGACGTATTCCTGCTCTTCCTTCTCGGGGTTGGTGTCGTCGAAGCGCAGGTGGCAGACGCCGCCGTATTCCCTGGCCAGCTCGAAGTTGAGCCAGATGCTCTTGGCGTGGCCGATGTGCAGGTAGCCGTTGGGTTCGGGCGGGAAGCGCATGCGGACCTTGGCCGGGTCCTGCATGCCCTGGGCGTGATGGGCGGCGTCCCCTGGGGAGCCGCCCCATTTGCGAGTGGAATAATTGCCCTGTTCGAGGTCGCTTTCGATCACGTGGCGCAGGAAATTGCTCGGCTTGGTGCTGTCGTTGTCTGCAGGGGAAGTCATCCGCTCATTCTAGGTGGGCCCCCGAGGGCTCGTTACCTTTGGCAACCTTCTTCACAGAGCGGCGTACACGGGGTTCACACCTCACGCGTTCAATACAGACATGGGCGGCCCACACCCGCCCCAACAGGAGTTTCATGATGAGCGTCACCCGCACCACTTTCTTCAAATGGGCCGCCGCCGGCGTCGTTGCCGCGGGCGCGCTGTTCGCGACCGCTTCGGCCAGTGCGGCTGTCGGCTGGTCGGTCGGCGTCAACGTGCCCGGCGTGGCAATCGGCGTGGCGACGCCGCAGCCTTACTACGCCCCGGCACCGGTCTACTACCCGCCGCCGGCTGCCTACTACGCGCCGCCGCCGGTCTACTACCGCCCGGCGCCCCGGGTGTATTACCGTCCGGCGCCCGTGTACTACGCGCCGCCGCCGGTCTACTACCGGCCCGCTCCAGGCTATTACGGCCATCGCGGCCACGGCCACGGCCATGGCCATGGCCATGGCTACTACCGCTGAGCGACAGACACCCCCCGATTGCCTGCTGTCACATCGAAAAAGCCGGCCCCGTCGAACGGGCCGGTTTTTTTGTGCCTGGCCGGGCCCCCTTGGGGGCCCTTACATGGCGCGGAAAAGGTGGGCGTAGAGCCGGCTGACCGGAATCCTGTCGGCGCGGCCGCGCAGGCTCAGGTGCTGCTTGCCGGCCTCGTCGCGGTGAACCGCCTCGATGGCGCTGCTGCGCACGACCACGGCCCGGTGCACCTGCCAGAAGATGCTGGCGTCGATCTGCGGCAGCAACTGCTTGAGCGGCGTGCGGATCAGGTACTCGTGGGTGGCGGTCAGCACGCGCACGTACTTGTCGGCCGCTTCGAAGTACTGCACCTCGTCGATCGGGACCATGCGCACCGTGGCGCCGCCGGCCTCGCTCGCGGCAATGAACCTGAGCGGCGCGGCGGCGGTGCCGGGGTTTGGCGCACCGGCGGCGGCGAGCGCCTTCTGCCACTGGGCCAGGGTGCTGGCGAGCGCCTCCTCGGGCGTCGCGGTGGCGGGCTCCCGGGCGTCGAGCGCCTGCCGCAGGCGGGCCACGGTGCGCCGCAGGCGCTCGGGCTGTACCGGTTTGAGCACGTAGTCGATGGCCTGGGCGTCGAAGGCCCGGGCGGCGTATTCGTCGTAGGCGGTCACGAAGACCAACTGGGGCATCGGCGCCTCGTCGGCCGGCCAGGCATCGGCGAGTTCGGCGGCCACGCCCAGCCCGTCGAGCCCGGGCATGCGGATATCGAGGAACAGCACCTGGGGCAGCCGCGCCAGCGCCTCGCGCACGGCGCTGCGTCCGTCGGCGACGCTGGCGACCAGTTCCAGGTCGGGCCAGGCCGCGGCGAGTTCGGCGCGCAGGGCCTGGGCCAGCAGGGGTTCGTCTTCGGCGATCAGGGCGGTCGGGTTCATGGGGGCGCCAGGGGCAGGGTGAGGGTGACGCAGATGCCACCGGTTGCGGGGTTGGTCATCGTCAGGGTGCCTTCGGCGCCGTAGACCGTGGCAAGCCGCTCGCGGACCTGGGCCACGCCGAACCCGCCGGCCTCGGAGGGCATGGCCGCGGCGTTGATGCCGACGCCGGTGTCGCGCACCTCGATGTGCAGCTGCGCGCCGTTTCGTCGCGCCTGCACCCGGATCTCGCCGCCTTCCACCTGAGGCTCGAGGCCGTGGCGGATGCTGTTCTCGACCAGCGGCTGCAGCATCAGCGGCGGCACCGGGACATCGCGCAGTTCGTCGGGCAGATCGAGCGTGTAGCGCAGGCGGTCGCCCATGCGCACCGACATCAGCCCGAGGTAGTCGGCGAGCCGGTCGAACTCGGCGGCGAGCGGATGCTGCAACGCCCGCGAGCCGCTGAGGGTGACGCGCAGATAGGAGTTCAGGCGGTCGAGCATCGCGACGGCACGCACCGGATCGGTCGTGATCAGCACCCGGAGATTGGCCAGCGTGTTGAACAGCATGTGCGGCTCGAGTTGCGTTTCGAGCAGCTTGAGGCGGGCATCGGCGGCGTCGCGCTGCGCCAGCGCGATGGCGCCCTCGAGGTATTTGCTCTTGCCGCGGGTGTAGTAGTAGTAGCAGATCGCGACGCAGGCCAGCGCGGTGATGATCAGGGTGGAGGCGAGCTTGTGGGGCGCGAAACTCCGGAACTCGAGCAGCGGGGCACCGGTCCAGGCGTCGCCGATGGCATTGCCCCCGAGGAAGCCGCCAACGGTGCCGGCGGCCACCAGCAGGATGCCCCTGGCGCCAGCCGGCCAGGGCCTGTCGGGGTCCGTGCTGAGCATCAGCCGGCCGATGTCGATGATGAGCCAGCTGATCATGCCGATGGATAGCGAGTAGACGAACTGGGACGTCCATCCGCCACGTCCGGACGCGCCCAGCGCGACCGCGATCACGCAGCAGAAAAGCGCGGTGTTCAGGCCGTGCCGCAGCACGTCCCGAACGCTCTCGCGCGTGAAATTGCGTTGGAAGGAGGCGATCACCAGGGGTCTCCGGCACCGAGCGCCCTGCGCTCGCGCGCCAGCAGTCGCTCATAGAGATTGCCGCCCGGCGCGACGAGGAACACGACGGCGCCATGGATCGCGAGGCCCAGGCCCCAGCCGAGCAGCGGGAAGATCGCCCAGTGCCGGCCCTGGGAGGCGGCCAGCCCGAGCAGCAGCAGATTGACCAGCAGGTAGATGGCCGCGTGAAGGTACCAGCCCAGCTTGGCGGCAGCGCGCCGGCGGGCCAGGCGTTCGACGGCATCGGGACGGGAGGCGTTCTTCATGGTGGGTCTTCCGGGATCAGGTGGAATTGTTGCGAATCAGCAGGGTCGGGCGAATCGGGTCGACCCTATCAGGCCTGCGCGCCTTGCGAGAGCGCGGTGGCGCGGTCGGCACCGATCGCCAGCTTCCACAGGCGCACCGCGCGACCCGTGAAGACACCCGTGAACATGCCGTACAGCGTACTGATACCGAAGGCGAAGCCGGGTTGGTGTGCCAGGTCGGGGTGCATCGCGAGCAGCACGCCGACCGTGTACTTGGTGAAGAAGATGCCCATCATCAGCACCAGCGGCACCGCGCTGCCGGCGACCTGAAAGCTGCGCGAGGCCGCGTGGTAACGCGTGCTGGCCGGCACACCGCGCTGGAGCACCCCTCCCAGCGACACCAGCGCCGCACCGCACCAGGCCAGCAGGGTCAGGGGCGAGTCGCCGAAGGCCGTGGCGACGCCGATGACCGCGAGGCCGGTCATCACGACCGGCACCAGCGTCACCCGGACGAGGCTCACGCTGCCGGCCAGCAATTGCCTGGCGCCGAGCCACAGCAGGGTGGCGAACAGGATGTAAACCCACTTCGGGGTGTGCAGGAAGACTTGGGTCAGCATGGGATGCTCCTGGAGAGGTTGGCAGGGGAGGTGTGCGAAGGGGGTCAGGCAAGTCCCAGCCACTGGCCCCAGACCAGTTGGCCGAGATAGCGGCTGGGCAGCAGCGTGAAGGCACCGGCCACGATGCAGGCACTGATGTAGGTGGCCTGCATCGCGATCCGGTGACCACGGATGTCGCCCCGGGCGAGCTTCCAGAAGGCGCGCGAGAGGCCGAAGAAGGTGGCCGGCACCAGCAGGTGAACCAGCGTGTAGCCGCCGATGTTCGGCAGCCTGAAGTCCCGGATGAAGAGCGCCGACAGCGCGGCCATGACGATCAGCGTGACCCAGGCGTAGCCCAGCGCCCGGTGCAGGCGCGGCCGCTGGGTCCGGCTCCGGCGGGCCCAGAGCACCACCGGCCCGAGGGCCAGGGCGGAGGCGGCGGCGGCGAGGTGGATGGCGATGACCGGTGACATTTGCATGGCGGGCTCCTGAGGCGATGGGCGGACTGTGCCGATCGCCCGTCGGGCCCGCCACGGTCATGCGACGAACCGTGCCTGGGCGGCGCCAGTTGCATTCCGTGATCGCCGGACGCAGACGTCCACGGCGGCTTTACCGAGGCTTTACGGTTCGTAAGGGCTGGGCGCTACGATTCGGCGCTCCACTACGGGCTGCCACCCTCAAGCTCTCTTCACCGATGTCGTCCCCCCTTCCCGAGCCCGCCACCGAAGACCTCCACGCATCCCGTCCCGTGCCTTCCCGACGGCGGCGCTGGCTCGGCAGCCTGCTGGCGCTGGGCCTGGTGGCGGCGCTGGCCGGCGGCGCCTGGTACCTGATCAAGCGCTCGGGCGAACCGGCGGGCGGGCGCCCCAATTTCGGCGGCGCCAGCTCGACCGTCGGCCACGCCACCGCGAAGCGCGTGGAAATGCCGATCCTGATCGATGCCCTGGGCACCGTGACGCCGCTGGCGACCATTACGCTCAAGCCGCAGGTCGGCGGCGTGCTGACCGAGGTGCTCTATACCGAAGGCCAGACCGTCAGCAAGGGCCAGTTGCTGGCCCGCATCGACCCGCGTCCCTACGAGCAGGCCCTGATGCAGGCCCAGGGCAACCGGGTGCGCGACGAGGCGCAGCTCGAGGCGGCGCGCGTCACCCTGTCGCGCTACCGCACGCTGCTGGGCCAGGACTCGATCGCGCGCCAGGACGTCGACACCCAGGCCGCGCTGGTCAAGCAGCTCGAAGGCACCGTGACCACCGACCGAGCGGCCGAGGCCGCCGCCAAGCTCAACCTCGACTACACCCGGGTCACGGCGCCGGTGGCCGGGCGCATCGGGCTGCGCACGGTCGACCCGGGCAACACGGTCACGGCCAACGCCACCACCGGCATCGCGGTGATCACCCAGATGAACCCGATCGACGTCCAGTTCGCGGTGCCGCAGGACCGCGTGCCCGACATCCAGGCCCAGCTGGCCAAGGGCGAGGCGCTGCCGGTCAAGGCGCTGGACCGGGTGCGCAGCGCGGTGCTGGACACCGGCACCTTCTCGACCCTGGACAACGTGGTCGACACCAGCACCGGCACGGTGCGGGCCAAGGCGCGCTTCTCCAACACCGGCACGCCGCTGTTCCCGAACCAGTTCGTCAACGTGCAGATGGTGCTGCGCACCGTGAACGCGATCGTGGTCCCGGTGACCGCGGTGCGCATCGGGCCCAACGGCAATTTCGTCTACGTGGTCAACGAGGACCGCACGGTGTCGGTGCGGCCGGTGAAGCGCGGCGAGGCCACGGTCGACGTGGTGGCGATCCTCGACGGCGTGAAGGCCGGCGAGGACGTGGTGACCGAAGGCGGCGACCGCCTGAAGGATGGCGCCCGCGTGCAGCTGCAGGGCGACAAGCCGGCGATGGCGCCGCGCCCGGGGGCCTCCGGCCCGCGCGGGCCGCGCACACCCGGCGGTCCGAACGGCGAGGGCCGGCGGCAGCGGCCTGCGCAGTAGGGAGCGGCGGTGAGTCCCTCGCGTCCCTTCATCGAGCGGCCGGTCGCGACCGCGCTGCTCATGCTCGCGATCGTGCTCGCGGGCCTGGTCGGTTTCCGCTTCCTGCCGCTGGCGGCCCTGCCGCAGGTCGACTACCCGACGATCCAGGTGCAGACGCTCTATCCGGGCGCCAGCCCCGAAGTCATGAGCCGCACCGTGACCGCGCCGCTGGAGCGCCAGTTCGGCCAGATGGCCGGGCTCGACCGCATGAGCTCGACCAGCGCCACCGGCGTCTCGATCGTCACGCTGCAGTTCGCGCTCGACCAGACCCTCGACGTCGCCGAGCAGCAGGTGCAGGCGGCGATCAACGCCGGCGGCTCGCTGCTGCCGGCCGACCTGCCGGCGCCGCCGGTGTATGCCAAGGTCAACCCGGCCGATGCCCCGATCCTGACCCTGGCCGTGAGCTCCGAGACCATGCCGCTGACCGAGGTGCAGAACCTCGTGAACACCCGGCTGGCGCAGAAGATCAGCCAGGTCGGCGGGGTCGGCCTGGTGTCGCTGTCGGGCGGGCAGCGTCCGGCGGTGCGGATCCAGGCCAACACCAACGCGCTGGCCGCGGTCGGCATCGGCCTGGACACCCTGCGCACCGCGATCGCGGCGGCCAACGCCAACAGCGCCAAGGGCGGCTTCGACGGCCCGAAGCGGGCCTACACGATCAACGCCAACGACCAGCTGGTGGCCGCGGCCGACTACAAGAACCTGATCGTCGCCTGGAAGAACGGCGCGCCGGTGCGCATGAGCGATGTCGCGCGCGTCATCGACGGCGCCGAGAACACCCAGCTCGGGGCCTGGGCCGGCGCGAATGCGAAGCAGGGTGAGCAGGACGGCAAGCTCTATCCCGCGATCATCCTCAACGTGCAGCGCCAGCCCGGCGCCAACGTGATCGGCACGGTCGATGGCATCAAGAAGCTGCTGCCCGAGCTGGAGGCCTCGCTGCCCGGCGCGCTGAAGGTGGAGGTGCTGAGCGACCGCACCACCGGCATCCGCGCCTCGGTCAACCACGTGCAGCTCGAGCTGGCGCTGGCGGTGGTGATGGTGGTGCTGGTGATCTTCTTCTTCCTGCACAGCGTGCGCGCGACCGTGATCGCCAGCGTCGCGGTGCCGATCTCGCTGATCGGCACCTGCGGCCTGATGTACCTGCTGGGCTACAGCCTCAACAACCTGAGCCTGATGGCGCTGACCATCGCGACCGGCTTCGTGGTCGACGACGCGATCGTGATGATCGAGAACATCGCGCGCTACCTCGAGAAGGGCGAGCCGCCGTTCCAGGCCGCGCTCAAGGGGGCGACACAGATCGGCTTCACGATCATTTCGCTGACGGTGTCGCTGATCGCGGTGCTGATCCCGCTGCTGTTCATGGGCGATGTGGTGGGGCGCCTGTTCCGCGAATTCGCGGTGACGCTGGCGATCACGATCCTGATCTCGGCCGTGGTCTCGCTGACCCTGGTGCCGATGATGTCGGCGCGCTGGCTGCGGCCGCAGGCCGAGGAGGGCGGCCGCTTCGGCGCCGCCGTGCAGCGCTTCTTCGATCGCGTGATCGCGCGCTACGACATCTGGCTGCAATGGGTGTTTCGCCACCAGCCGCTGACGCTGGTGGTGGCCGTGCTCACCCTCGCGCTCACCGTGCTGCTCTACGTCGTGATTCCCAAGGGCCTGTTCCCGACCCAGGACACCGGGCAGCTCAAGGCCCGCGTCCAGGCCTCGCAGGAGGTGTCCTATGTGCGGATGGCCGAGCTGCAGCAGTCGGCGGCCAATCTGATCCTGGCCGATCCCGACGTGCAGAGCCTGAGTTCGGTGGTCGGCGTCGACGCGGCCAACAACATGGCGCTCAACACCGGCAGCATGCTGATCAACCTGCGCGGCGGCCACGGCGACCAGGCCGTGGTGATGCAGCGGCTGCGCGACCGCGTGCGCGACGGCGTCGCCGGCGTGTCGCTCTACCTGCAGCCGACCCAGGACCTGACCATCGACGCCGAGACCGGCCCGACCGAGTTCCGGGTCTCGCTCGAAGGCGCCGACACCACCACGGTGAACGAGTGGGCGCTGAAGCTGGTCGAGCGGCTGCGCAGCGTGCCGCAGGTGCGCAATCCCACGACCGATGCCGGCGCCAAGGGCCTGTCGGCCTACGTGGACATCGACCGCAACACCGCGTCGCGGCTGTCGGTCACCGCGAGCTCGGTGGACGATGCGCTCTACAGCGCCTTCGGCCAGCGCATCGTCTCGACCATCTTCACCGAGACCAACCAGTACCGCGTGATCCTCGAGGCCCAGCGCGAGTCGCTGGCCTCGCCGGAAGGGCTGGGCAACCTGCAGCTGCGCACAGGCGCCGGCACGGCGACGCCCCTGTCTTCGCTGGCCACGGTGCGCGAACAGTTCGCGCCGCTGCAGGTCACGCGCGTGGCCCAGTACCCGGCCGCGACCGTCGGCTTCGACACGCCGCCGAACGTGGCGCTCGGCAAGTCGGTGGTGGCGATCCGTGCCGCGGCCAAGGAGATCGCGCTGCCGGCGAGCGTGAGCCTGAAGTTCCTCGGCGCCGCCGGCGCGTACGAAAAGTCGCTGACCAACCAGCTGTGGCTGATCCTGGCGGCGGTGGTCTGCGTCTACATCGTGCTGGGCGTGCTGTACGAGAGCTATATCCACCCGCTGACGATCCTGTCGACGCTGCCCTCGGCCGGCGTCGGCGCGCTGCTGGCGCTGATGCTGACCGGCAACGACCTCGGGGTGATCGGCATCATCGGCATCATCCTGTTGATCGGCATCGTGAAGAAGAACGCGATCATGATGATCGACTTCGCGATCGACGCCGAGCGCAACCAGGGCAAGGGGCCGCTCGAGGCCATCCACCAGGCGGCGCTGCTGCGCTTCCGCCCGATCCTGATGACCACGCTGGCGGCGCTGTTCGCGGCGCTGCCGCTGATGCTGGGCTGGGGCGAGGGCGCCGAACTGCGGCGTCCGCTGGGGTTGGCGATCTTCGGCGGGCTGGTGGTGAGCCAGGTGCTGACCCTGTTCACCACGCCGGTGATCTACCTGGCATTCGATCGCTTGGGGCGGCGGTTTGGGCAGAGGGCTGCGGCGTGACTTGTGGTCATCTTTCGATCAAGGACGCGTTCCCCCTGGAAGGGCGCCCGGCACGCGGTACGGGCCGAACGACCCCACTGCGCCGGCCCTTCGGGCTGCCTTGCGGTGCTCGCTTCAGGCGGGGTCCGCGCAAACTCGCTGCGCTCAGACACGCGCGGCCCTTGATCCGCCTGAAGCTGCGCTCCTCAGCGGCGCAGAGGGGATCGCCCGTCCCGCACCGCATGCCGGGCTTCGGGGTGTTCAACGGCCAGCTGCGCCTCCAACG